>PMNG01000157.1 GCA_003162615.1 Methanothrix sp.
ATGTTATGTTAAGGACTATAACTACATGGGGATTGCGAGAAGCATATAAGAAAGTAGAAGTGCTGGGAGATAAGCTGTCTGTCGTAACTAAATTCGTAGATTGGGAGGCTTTTCGTCCGCTCCTGGACGACATGTACAACAAAACTGAGGTTAGAGGCCGTCCAACTTTGATGTAATCTTAATGTTTATAAGCGATTTGGAAGCAAAAAAACAAATTTCGACCGAATATAGTTCATGAAATTCCTGGGTTTTCCCAGTTCTAGTCCAGATTCCAGGACCATCTGGCTCATTTCGAGAGCGAATGGCTCGGACTGGAAAAAGACAAGCTCTGTTGGAAGGACTTCAAAGGCGGCTGAACGCCAAAGGGTACATCGGCATTCTCCGAAAGGAGTTGACTTCACTATGAAACGAGCGACTGCAGGACATCTCCTCAGCGATGTCGATAATTTACGTAATGCTTAATCAGCAAATTGAGATCTCCAGGCGAAATACCTTATTCTGTTATTAAAAAGTTTTAGGTAGGGACATGTCCTGGTTACTGCTGTTCAGAGAGTCAATATTAAAATGGTGTTTATTGTTATCGCTTTCAACTTATGTCCGCTCTGTACATTGAAAAATGCTAAAGTAATTTAGCATTAACGGTAGCTATTGATGAGTTTTAAGATATCAATGAAATTGCCTAAATGAATCATATTTAGGGTGAAATAGGAAGAGGGCATAATAGTTAGTACTACGATACGGGTAAATAGGAATCCTCAAGCATTGATTCTCCTGACCATTATGATTGAAGAGATATCTCTATTGAAGAAAGAGCGCAATGCTGTCATCTTGGCCCACAACTACCAGGTGGGCCCAGTCCAGGATGTGGCCGATCTCGTAGGGGACTCTCTGGAGTTGAGCCGGGCTGCCGCACGGTTGGATGCTGATGTCATAATCTTCTGCGGTGTGGACTTCATGGCTGAGACCGCATCAATCCTGTCCCCGGATAAAAAAGTGGTACTCCCAGCACCAGGAGCATGGTGCCCCATGGCTCACATGATAACTCCTGAGCAGATAAATGAGCTCAAAACCGTCTACCCTGAGGCGGCTGTTGTGTGTTACGTCAACTCCACCGCAGAGGTCAAGGCGGAGAGCGATATTTGCTGCACCTCCGCAAACGGCGTAGAGGTCGTAAACTCATTAGATCAAAACCAGGTAATATTCGTACCAGACCGGAACCTGGCAAGTTACGTGGCCAGGCACACCAAAAAAGAGATCATTCCTTGGAACGGGTACTGCTATGTCCACGATCGCTACACGCCTGGGGAGGTGCGCGAGGCGCGTTCCCTGCACCCGGGGGCGGAGGTTCTGGTTCATCCCGAATGTCGTCCGGAGGTCATAGACCTGGCAGATTATGTTTACAGCACTTCAGGGATGGGAAGACATGTCCAGAGAAGCAATGCCATTGAGTTCATTATTGGGACAGAAGTGGGCATGCTCTACCGGCTCAAAAAGGAGAACCCCACGAAGGAGTTCTATCCCCTCAGCAGGAAAGCGGTCTGCGAGAACATGAAGAAGACCGATCTTGAGAAAGTTCTAAAGGCTCTGCAGACCCTGGAGCCGCAAGTAAAGGTTCCTAAAGAGATAGCCGATAGGGCCAGAAGGTCGATAGAGAGGATGCTGGNNAAACCGATGACTGTCAGGCCAGTTCTCTCCGCAATCTCGAGGGCCAGGCTCGTCGTCGCACCTCGAGAGGTTATGATGGGGATGCCAGCCACCGAGCACTTCAAGGTCATCTCCGAGGAGATCCTGCCCGTGGAGGCGACGAAAGTTTTACTGAAATCCAATCCCCTGACCAATCCGAATCCTATGGCTTTGTCAAGGGCGTTGTGCCTTCCTATGTCTTCGCAGATGCAAACTGCTCCGTTCTCGTCGAACAATCCTACAGAATGAACGCCGCCCGTCGACAAGTGCAGCTCTGATTCGAAGATGGCCTTCATGGCTTCATATATCGCGTTCTTATCGACCAACAGGCTCGAGTTGATTTGTGGGAGTTTGGACTCGTCTAGGAAGGTGGCTATTCCACCGCACCCGCTCACTATCGGCTTTCTGGGAACTATCGCTTTGATCGGATTGCTGATTAACAGCCTGGCCACGCGGCCTTCGATCTCCAGTGATTCAACGTCCGAGAGGCCGTTTATGATCCGCTCCGTGAACAGATAGCCCAGGATGAACTCCTCGGCCATGTGAGGGCTGGTCATGGCGGTCACGAAGTGTCTTCCGTTTATGAAGATGGATAGAGGCGACTCTTCCACAACGCAATCCATCGAATCATGAATCTCTTCGCCATCCAGCTTCAGACAGACGTGATCTTTCTTCAACCCTGCCACCTCCATGAGTTGTAGCCTAGTTGAGTTTCCTTGGACTGACCTTCGCCCGGAATGTAGTTTCTGAACATTTTTTTTGGCTAACCGACCATCTTTGCTATGTCCTCGGCTGTTCCAAGAAGTCGATCGATCTCCTCTTTCGTATTGTACAGATAAAGGGAGGCTCTGACCGTTCCTTCCTTCAGGCCCAGGTGCTTCATCAGAGGGATACAGCAGTGATGCCCGGAACGTACCATGATATTCGATGCGTGATCCAGCATCAGGGCAACGTCGTGGGGCGCCAGACCCCTGACTGTGAAGGATACTATGCCGCTTCTATCATTGGTGTTCGAAGAACCGTAGACATCAACACCTCTGATCTCACACAGCCCGTCCAGCAATCTGCCGGCAAGCTTGTCTTCGTGGGCTTTTACTTTATTCATATCAGCCTCGACCAAATAATCTGCGGCTCTTCCTAAACCAATGCCTCCCGAAATGTGGGGCGTGCCGGCTTCAAAACCCTCGTGCCCTTTTTTGATCTTGAAGCCTTCTGCAGAAACATCCTCTACCATTCCGCCGCCAACCAGAAGGGGCTCGATCTCTTTCCTGGTCCAGAGGACTCCTGTGCCTTTTGGCCCCAGCATCTTATGTCCGGAGAAGCAAAGGAAGTCACATCCCAGGTCTTTCACGTTGGTGGGCATGTGAGGAACCGACTGGGCCCCATCCACAAGAAGCATGGCACCTCTGTCCCGGCAGATTTCTGATATTTCTTTGACAGGGAGAACTGTTCCCAGGACGTTGGTTAGCTGAGTTACAGCAACCAGCCTAGTCCTAGAGTCTATGGCTCTTTCGAAGTCTGATGTGTTAAATGAGCCGTTCTTGTCGGGCTTGATTATATCTAAATCAATCCCGTCTTTCCGGAGCCTAAGCCAGGGAAGGAAGTTTGAGTGGTGCTCCGCAAGTGTCGTCACCACTCTTTCTCCGCGCCTCCATCTCAGGCCTTGAGCTACCATGTTTATGGACTCTGTGGTGTTCCTTGTGAAGATCAGATCTCCCTCTTTGGCACCTATGAAGCTCGCGACTTTTTTGTGGGCATCGTTGTACCTCTGCTGCGCCATCTGGGATAGCCGATGCACACCACGGCCCACGTTGGCGTTGTACTCCCTGTAGTACTTCAACATGGTTTCCAGAACAGGCTCGGGCGTCAGGCTGGTGGAAGCGCTGTCCATATAGATTACGTCTTTCAATATGGGAAAATCCGATCTGATCTTCTCAAGATTCACTTCGACCTCTTCAATAATATTCTACAGGACCTCGTTCATGCTCCCGCTCCTGAAACCCTGGAGGTCGAGCGCTACGTACTTGAATCCGGCCTTTTTCAGATCTTTTGTTATCCGATCTTTTGAAAGCAGAACCTTATCCATTTCGTCCTCTGGGACTTCGATCCTGGCAACACTGCCATGAACTCTCACTCTAACCTGTTTGAGGCCCAGGCTTTTCAAGTGATCTTCGGCAATCTCCACCATGGCCAGGTTGGCACCAGTGATCTGGTCGCCGTAAGGTATCCTTGAGGCTAGACATGCGGACGACGGCTTATCCCAAAAGGAGAGGCCCATCTGTTTGGCCAGCTTGCGTATGTCTTCTTTGGATATGCCAGCCTCCAGAAACGGGTGCCATATCCCTTCTTCGTTGCTGGCCTTTATACCTGGCCTGTAGTCACTGTAGTCCGAGAGGTTGACCCCGTCCGCAATACAGGTTATGCCCTTCTCAGCTGCTACAATCTTCAGC
Organism: Methanothrix sp.; assembly: GCA_003162615.1. Classification (GTDB taxonomy): domain Archaea; phylum Halobacteriota; class Methanosarcinia; order Methanotrichales; family Methanotrichaceae; genus Fen-7. The sequence goes on from PMNG01000157.1 coordinate 4,134, forward strand.
GTCCTGGCTGATGCTTTTTTGCACAGATAGCATCGGCTGGGAGGATTTTTGACAAAATCTGGGTCGTTAATCATTGAATACTTCGCAACCAGGCAATTTATATTAAAAGACCTAGCCAATTCTTCGGCCTTCTCTAGCTCGCTCCTGGGCATTGTCTCGGAGTCTAGGATAGCGCAGATTGCATTCTCTCCCAGCACATCCCCGGCCACCTTTGCCAGGAGGCTGCTGTCCACTCCCCCTGAAAAGGAGATCAGGATTTTTTCCTTCTCTGCAAGCTTCTTCTTCAGCTCCTGGAGCTTCTCTGAACAATCCATTTTATCCTCTTTTATAAATATACCCTTCAATCCGATATCTCTATGGATCAAATTCTTAGATCGTTAATGCCGTTCGAATGGTAAAAATCTAATCTATCTTAGAAAGGCAGCTCAGAACAGCAGCAGAATACGACCATCCAGGGGCGCTAGATATGATTACATGTTGCCCAAAGACATCGCTATCGGCAGCTTCCCGGCCCGCAGTAGGAGTCATCGCCCCTCATGTCTTTGCAGATCTGGCAGATCCTTTCCGTCAGGTTGACCACCTTGTTCTGGATAAGATCGTCTGCCAGCTTGACTATGGCGGTCTTAACTTCCTCCCCGAACTCCATGCTGTAACCTCTCTTCTTGGACACATACTGAGATACGGCAGGCGGAGTAATCCCAAGAAGCTTGGAGACATCCTTCTGGGACAGCCCCCTTTTTATAAGCTCCTCTGCAATGGTCGCCCTGATGGCGGGCAGCACATCCCAGACTATCTCTTCGCACGGCGATTTCATGTTGTAATTACCTATAATGATAGTTGATGCCATTCTAAATTACAATTGTTACTGGAGTATCCTTACTATAAATCTTCTCAATCTGACAGAATCCAGATCACAGAATATATGAACCTTGCTCAGTTGCAGAAGATGACCTTATAACAGCCTAAGTCATGAGCTTAACTGGCTAAAACGAGTTCTGCAACCCAGCGAATCTCTCCAGAATCCACCTGTTCCGAACCTCGGGATGGAATATTATGCCGTAGATCGATCTTTCGCGATGCTTGAAGGCCTCAACAACCTCTGTTGTTCCTGCCACTAGAAGGAAATCCTCGGGCAGGGTCACACCATAGTTGTGGAGGTGGTATCCCTCGATCTGGCGCGGTTCGCCCAGAAGAGGGGTATCTGTTATGATCTCTATTCTCTCTAGCCCGATGGCAGGTTTTGGCACAATGCTGCCGCCATAGATCGCACTCATCACCTGCATCCCAGCGCAGATGCCAAGCACCGGCCCGTCGTATTGCGTCAGCCAGGAAAACACGTCGATTCGATCTGCATAGGTGTTGTCCTTCAAGGCCGTGCCGCAGAGGATTATTTTGTCGTATTTCCCCAGCTCGTCCTCGGCTATCTCAGCGAAGTGCAGCGTCTCAAAGTGCGTTCCGGCTTTCCTAAGCGTGTCGGCAACGGGATTGACGAACTCGTACTTGGAAAGGGAGTCCTTTTCGTAACACAGGTCTAGCAGAAGGATCATTTCTCAACCAGCCGAGCATCGTCTATAATGAAATGCCCTCGATAGTTCTCGTAGGTCCTGGAAGCCTTCAGGATCTCGATCCGCTTCTTGAAGAGCGGCCCGTCGAGGACGAAGGTCTCCAGCTCGCCACCCTCACCTGAGGGGTTAATCTTGTATTTCTTCTGAAGCTGCTCAAGCTTCTGTACAAGCTCTTCTGTTAAGGTGGCTCCAACCCAGGATTCATCGAAGGGATAGGCGAACACGCCGGATATTATTATCTTGAACCCATCAGAGATCAGCAGCCGCAGATAATCCACTTGGTTGATCTGCCACAGCGGATTGAAGCACCACAGGTCCAGATCCCGGCAGATCCTCTGAACCCTGGCAGCCTGGTATACGGATTCAATGGCTCCGGTGACTATGCCCTCAATGCCGTATTTTTCGCGGGCGGCTGCGATGGCATCCTTCAGGTCCACCAGCTCTTCCTCCTTTTGGCCTTTTGTAGGCCAGGAGAACAGGGGTATTCCCATGGCCTCGGCCTGAAGACCGGTGCGGCGTATGTTGGGGGTGTGGAACATGTAGCTGTCTACGTTCTCGGAGATCAGGGTGATCAGGCAAGCTACCGTGTTATTCTCAATGGCCCGATAGCATGCGAAGGTCGAGTCCTTGCCGCCGGAGAAGAGCACGCCGAGATTCACAATTGAAGGTTATGGGATGGAAGTTAAAAAGGTGATGGATTTGGTATATCCTGAGGCTGAAAAAAGAGCTTATAACCAAGG
>PMNG01000122.1 GCA_003162615.1 Methanothrix sp.
ATAACTCCGTCAGGAGCCACATCCTCGGCCCTAAAACTTAAATCACAGCAGTTTCCAGTTGTTCAGCCACCAGACGACGGACCAGAATGCAGGGTCACCGAGGTACAGCAAACTCTCCCAGGATAATACAGCCCGGATTAACACCTTTTGAGTTCAGGATGATAGGCATTTAAAAAGGATTAGGTCTAACTGTTCATCTCCTGAAGATAATAAACCAACGAGTAACTAAAATGAAATCCATCAAAATCAAAGGTGCCCGTGAGCACAACCTGAAGAACATCACCGTAGAGCTCCCCAGAGACAAGTTCATAGTCATCACAGGCGTCTCTGGCTCCGGCAAGTCCACCCTTGCCTTTGACACCATATACGCAGAGGGGCAGCGTCGTTACGTAGAGTCGTTGTCCGCCTATGCCCGGCAGTTCCTCGGTCAGATGGACAAGCCAGACGTAGACAGCATCGAAGGCCTCTCACCTGCCATCTCCATCGAGCAGAAGACGACATCGAAAAACCCCCGCAGCACTGTGGGAACAGTTACGGAGATATACGATTACCTGCGCCTGCTATTTGCCAGGATCGGCGTCCCTCACTGTCCTGAGCATGACATCATGATCGAGTCTCAGTCTCCAGAGAGAATTGCAGACAGCGTACTTGCAGAAGTCGGTAAGGCAGGCGGTGACAGACAGGTCACAATCCTGGCCCCGGTGATCCGCCAGAAGAAAGGAACCTACGGTCAGCTCTTCAAGGACCTGAACAGCGAAGGCTATGCAAGGGCAAGGGTGAACGGTGAGATTCGTCGAACCGATGAGGAGATCGAGCTTGATCGCTACAAGAAGCATGATATCGAGGTAGTCATCGACCGATTAGACCCAGGCAAGGACAGATCTAGGCTAGTCGAGGCCATTGAGACAGCCCTCAAGAAAACCGAAGGGCTGGTAAATGTTCTTGACGCAGAAAACAATGAACGGCTTTATTCCTCCAAAATGGCATGTCCAGTCTGCGGCATGGCATTTGAGGAGTTGCAGCCCCGCATGTTCTCTTTCAACAGCCCCTTCGGAGCCTGCGAAGCGTGCAATGGTCTGGGCATTCGCATGGAGTTCGATCCCGATCTGATCATTCCGGACAAGGATCTATGTATAGCGGACGGCGCTGTGGCCCTTTATCGGAACGCCATCGACGGTTGGCGTGGCCAGCATCTCGCAGCCGTGGCCAAGCACTTCGACTTTGACATCTTCACTCCAATTGAAAACCTCACAGATGTACAGTATAACGCTCTCATGTATGGCTCTGATGATCGCATCCAGTTCAGCATGAGCATGAAGAACGGGGATGCCTATTGGTCCCATAATGCTGCTTGGGAAGGGCTCATCCCTCAGTCTGTGAGGCTTTACGGGCAGACCAACTCCGACTACCGACGAGAGGAGCTTGAAAAGTTCATGAGGGTTCTGCCCTGCCCGAAGTGCGATGGAAAACGGCTGAAAGAGAAAGTGCTGGCCGTCAGAATCGCTGAAAAGTCTATTGTGGATGTAACAGATCTATCAGTCCGAGAATGCATCGCATTCTTCGAAAGACTGGAGCCAAGGCTTTCCGAAAAAGAGAAGGAGATTGCCCGGCAGGTTTTGAAAGAGATCCGCTCTCGCCTTGGTTTCCTGGAGCATGTCGGCCTTGGATACTTGACTCTATCAAGAAATGCGGGCACTCTATCCGGTGGGGAAGCCCAGAGGATCAGGCTGGCCACGCAGATCGGTTCGAACCTGACGGGCGTACTTTACGTCCTGGACGAGCCCTCCATTGGACTGCACCAGCGAGATAACACGCGATTGATCAAGACACTGAAGGAGCTTAGAGACCTGGGCAATACCCTGATCGTTGTCGAGCACGACGAGGAGACTATCCGCAGCGCCGATCACGTGCTGGACATCGGCCCAGGGGCCGGCATACATGGTGGATATCTGGTAGCCCAAGGAATTCCAGAGGAGATCGAAAGGAACCCTGCATCGTTAACAGGCCAGTATCTTTCAGGGAAAAAGCGGATTGATACTCCTGCTTCGAGAAGGAAGAGCGACTCTTTTATCCGCATCAAAGGGTGCCGCGAGAACAACCTGAAGAACATCGACGCAAGCATCCCCATTGGCGTATTGACTGCGGTTACCGGCGTATCGGGCTCGGGAAAGTCAACGCTGATTCACGACACACTGTATCAGGCCCTGATGAAGAAGATCAACAAATCGTCGGTTACGCCTGGCGAGTATGACGAGCTGTGTTTTGACTCGGAGATCGACAAAGTCATTGTGATCGACCAGAGCCCCATTGGGAGGACGCCCCGCTCCAACCCGGCGACCTACACCAAGGTCTTTGACGCTATTCGCCAAGCGTTTTCAGGAACCAAGGAAGCCAAAGTAAGAGGGTACAAAAGCGGGCGCTTCTCCTTCAACGTGCACGGAGGAAGGTGTGAAGCCTGTCAGGGCGAAGGGCTGATCAAGATCGAGATGAACTTCCTGCCGGACGTCTACATCGAGTGTGATGAGTGTAAGGGCACCCGCTACAACCGTGAGAC
>PMNG01000132.1 GCA_003162615.1 Methanothrix sp.
GAAAATTCGTTACACTGCCCAGAGATACGGTCCGGAGCTATGGAACTATGCCCAAGAGGTCAGGAGGAGTCTTCTGGATGATCTAACCAAGGCGAGGCTGGACCTACATGAATAGTCGCAGAACTCTAAACGGAAGATCAAGGAGATGCGAAAGGATCTGGCTTTAAGTGTGGCTAAAATATTCCGTTAATTTCAGAGAGCAATTTTTTTAGTCCTAGGAGGGTCTCGTTCAATTCTGCTGATATCCTCTTTTGAGTCTCTTCACCGACCTTTATTGGTACGTCCGGCAGGGACAGAGGCTCTTGTCCTACAAAATTTGTAAACATCTCCGACCAACAAGGAGGCAGAAACTCCGGGACCCTTCCTCCCCGCATGGTCTGGAAGACGATGGTCCAGGCCAGAGGAACCACCATCATGCTGTATCCGCCGCCGCCAAGGGCAAGCAGCCTACCGCTGGCGTACTTGTCAGTCAAATCCTTTATCCGATGGACAAGATAGCCGTATCCATCCAGAGTCAGGTTTAGGCTGGTTAGAGGATCTGAGTAGTGGGTGTCCACCCCAAACTGAGCCACCACCACTTCCGGCTTGAACCACTCGAAGAGCATGGGAATAATCTCCTCAAAAGCTCGACGGTAGGCCTCGTCGGTAGCGTACATGGGCATGGGAATGTTGACCGAGTACCCTCTTCCGTCGTGTTCTCCCACCTCGTCGATGAATCCCGTGCCTGGAAAGATGTATCTTCCCGATTCATGCATGGAGATCTTGAGCACCCTGGGGTCTGTATAGAAGATGTTCTGCACTCCATCTCCGTGATGACCATCTATGTCGATGTAGAGAATTCTCTTGAACTTCCTTTTGAGTATGCAGATGGCTAGAGCTATGTCGTTGAAGATGCAGAACCCAGAGGCCTGGGTGGGCATGGCGTGATGGAGTCCACCACCTATGTTGAAGGCACTGCAATCCTGTTCAATCATGAGCTTAGCGGCGTCTATGCTTCCTCCGGCCAAAAGCCGCGCCGCGCTGTACATGCCCTTGAAGACTGGGTTGTCATCGATGCCCAGACCAAAGGCCAAGTCGGGCTCCTCGGTCTTCACCGCATCTATATACTCCCGGGTGTGGATTAGAAGCAGATCTTCCTCGCTCGCTGGCCTAGGCTCAACTCGCTTGGCATCGTCACAGTCGAGGAAGCCGAAGTCCTCGATAAGTGTATAGGCAAGCCTCAGTCGAACTGGGTTCAGGGGGTGCTCGGGGCCGAAGTTGTAGCCCAAGAACCTGTCAGTATAGTAAAGGTAGATCATCCGTAACCTTTCTCAAGCAGCCCCTCGCTCCAATAGTTGTCGCAGCCCTTGCAGTAGTAGATGGTCTCGATGATTATCTTCTTCCATTTATCTGCATCCAGCGGCTTTCTTAGCTCCTTGGGCTCACACTCGTCGCCGCACTTTGGACAGAAGGGCACGAACTGCTCCAAGACCGCCGCATCCTCTTCCACCATATTTAATCCTCTAAAATATATAGGCTGGACAGGCAAAAAAGGTGTCGGTAATCAGAATGGTCTCACCCCGACTAGGGCACACCCTGCTAGGAACCCCAGCACAGTGCCTCCGTTCAAGAAGGGAAGCCCGGCCTGAGGCCTGTCCCGGGAAGTCGTCATGAGAGCCGCAAAACCAATGTAGGTCCCCAACATGGCCCCTAGCGCAGGAGCATTCAATCCCAGGCCCAGCAGTACGGGAGCGTGAAGGGACCAGTTTGCAGAGATGACCAAGACAGTGGGAATTATTGCATCACCAAGGCCCAGGAAAAATGCGCCTCTGCCATCTTCCGAAGAAAGAAACTGTTCTTTTCTGAAGCTGTACCCTTCACTCTTAGGCACTACAAAAAGCAGAGGAGCCTTGATATCGATCACTCCCTCGGCCAGGGTAACCATGTGCTTGGTCTTGTAAACAGAGATGGCATCGTACACAGCCAGGACGATCAACAAGATCAGGGCCGGAAGGGTGGTCATGCTTATGCCGAAGAGGGAGCTTATGCCGGCACATATCAGGATTCCTATCGCGTCGATGACGTACCACTCCGGATAGAAGCGTAACAGCAACACTAACGCCAAAGTCAGGACAAGCCCCGGAACAGGGGCCACGAAGGTTGACAGAATGTAGTAGATGGTTGCCGCTATGGAGAGAATTATGAATCCACCAACCATCCATCCTTTCTTGAGCCTCATAGCTATAAGCAGCAGAGCTGTAAAGCCTATGATGAACAGGATATAGATTATGGGGTTGGCCGTCGACTCCGGGTTCTCGAAGATCCTGTTTCCGCTGGCAGAGAATGCAGGCATTGTGGCAATGGCGAGCACCTGGACAGCTATGACGAAAAGAAGCATCACCAACATGGGAGTCCGGGAGATATTTGCCATTAGATAACCCTCTGCCCAGCCTCTTAAATAATCTTGCGCCCTTGTGTCCTTGAGCAACTTTGAAGGATCTAACTTTTCGGAACGTCTTTTAGACGCTGCTCTTCCAGCAGCTCCAGGTACGACTTTCTGATAGACTCACCTTGACCAAGACGTTTCAGGATCTCAAGGACCATTTCTTGTTTATCGGCCCAATCGTCCTCTGCCGGGGCCTCTATCTCCAGGAACGAGCCCAATCCATCCACGTCGTCCAGGGCGAAGGTGACCTCACCCAGGGTGTATTTGGTGCGTCGCTTCCTGACCTCGCCGGATGGCC
>PMNG01000057.1 GCA_003162615.1 Methanothrix sp.
TTACACTTCCCCCAGCATCGCAGACGGTGACCAGGTCGAGCATGTTCTCTACAGTGGCCTGCCATCGGGCCTTTTCTGCGGCCAGGTCCGACAGCAACCGTTCCCTTTCCTCTTCAGCCCGCTTGCGCTCGGTTATGTCCTCGAAGTAGACGGACATGCCGCCGCCCTCACGCGGGTAACATCGGTTGTGGAACCAACGGCCCCACGGCTCATAGAAATTCTCGAAGTCCCTGACTTCTCCTGCCGCTGCAAGGCGGTATTCGCGTTCAAGGTTAGTGCCAAGCGTGAGAGGAAATACCTCCCAATGGCTCTTGCCGAGCACTTCCTCACGACGGATATCTAGAATGCGCTCGGCCGGGGCGTTGACATAAACAAATCGCCAGTCTGCATCACAGGCGAAGAAGCCATCCCCGATGCTTTCCAGAGTTGTCCGCAACTGCTCTTCAGCCCGCTTACGATCGGTAATATCCTGGCCCTGAGCTATGGTAGCAACGACCGAAGTTCCATCTTTGTCGTAGATGTTTGCTGAGTTCCACAATACAGTGCGAACTGACCTGTCTGTCCTCAGGATAGGTATTTCAACGGCATCCAAGCGTTCTCCAGCAGTTGTTCGTCTTATCAGCTCTAAAGATTCATCCTTGCCATTATCAGGGAAGAGCATTTCCAAGGGATTGCCGAGAACATCCCGCGCCAGAAGACCGGTTAGCTGCTCGAAGGCTTGGTTGAACCTGGTGATATTGAAAGATGTGTCCCATACAATAATCGGTGCATTCGCGTAATTGATCAAGTTTTCAAGATAGTCCTTAGTTTCGCGCAAGACCTCTTCAGCCTGTTTGCGCTCGGTGATATCTGTGACCAGCACGGCGAACTGCCCTTCGCCTGGCCTGAAGACGAAAATCTCGAAGTATCGGTGAAAGACTTCTGAGTAGCTGTTGTAGCGAGCTGGTTCACCGGTCAGCGCCACCTTGTTGAAGACCTCCAGCCAGTCTGATTTAAGATCAGGAACCAATTCCTTGGCCCGCTTGCCGATTATCTGATCCCTTGTGAGGCCCATTATTCGCTCGAACGCCTTATTTGCATCGAGGTAGATGTAATCGTTCAACCTTCCATCGTCATCAACAATAATCTCGGAAAGGTAGAATCCTTCCTGAATACTCTCGAAGAGCGTCCGGTAACGGTGCTCACTTTTTTGCAGCTCCTCCTCGCTCTGTTTGTGTTCAGTGATGTCTTGCCAATAGACCGAAATGCCCTCGCCAGAAGGATAAACGCTGATATCATACCATTTGTCTGTTAGCGCACTTTTCGTTTCAAAGCGCTGGACCACCCGATCCTCCATGGACTTGCGATAAGCTATTTCATGTGCCGTACCCTTGATCACTGGGAACTTCTCCCATAGGTTCTGTCCCAGGAGCTCCTCTGGCTTCAGGCCAAGGTTTGCCGCAGCGCGCGTGTTCGCATAAGTAAAGCACCAATTGCGATCCATTGTAAAGAAGCCGTCCTGGATGCTTTCCAAGATCTCAGCTACCTTGCGATTGCTGGTAGCGATTGCTTCTTCAGCTTCCTTGCGCTCGGAAATATCATCGACCAACGCCAGGATCTGCAATAGCTCTCCATTATCTCCCCTGATGGCAGAAGCAGTTAAATTGCACCATATCTGGCGACCGTCCTTACTTCTGTACCGTTTTTCCATCTCGTACCTATCAGTCTTCCCCGCAATCATCTGCCGGAACAGATCGAGATTCTTGTCTACGTCCTCGGAGAAGGTGATGTCCTTGAAATGCTTCTTCAGAAGCTCCTCTTTGTCATAACCCAGCATTTCTGAAAAAGCCACATTGCAGTCCTCAATGCAACCCATTATATTTGCGACGACGATTCCCATGCCCGCTCTAGCAAAAATTGTTTTGAACCGATCCCTGCTAACTCTTAATTCTTCCTCAGCCTGCTTGCGCTCTGTGATATCCAAATAAGCTAGCTGCAGAGCGGGTCTATTTTGGTAATTGATGTTGCTTGCTAGTGTATCCACCCACCGAATAGAACCATCTTTTCTTACAATGCGAAATTCATGACGCACAGGCGACGAATTTCCAGAAAGGATATTTCCTATGCCGTTGAAGATGCGTTCTTGATCGGCTTGATGCACAATAGCCATCAGATCATTAAGAGAAAGAGATAGTAGTTCCTGTTGGGTATATCCACTAACTGCTGAAACTGCTCTGTTTACGAGGACGACGCGTTCATCCTGAAGTATCAGCATCCCTTGAAGGGAGTTATCGATTAGCAGACTATATAGTTCATCATTGCATTTGGTGTCTGACGCGCCAAGAGGCATAATTAGATAGTTGTTCACTTAATTAATATGAGTTTTTCCATTATTGACCTTGATTCGTGCCCTGTTCGGGGAAGATCAAAACAGGCAACATAACACGAAACGACATTGTCGAGTCCGGTCTTGGTGGACTTATTTTATGCTAATATTTTCTTTCTTGAACGCATTCACGACGACTGCGTACTCGGATGCTCCGGCCAGATCAACAGCACCGTTCAACATTCCATCGACACCGGCGATTGCCGGTTCGTAATCTCTTATGGTTACGTTGAGGCCATTTTCAGCAAAAAATTGCTGATCTTCCGCGATATAGATGAGGGCAGATGATTCAAGAGGAGGGATCCCGATGGTGATCGACTCAGGAGCGGGATAGGTAGGCTGGAGATTCTGGAAGACCCATCCGCCAGATACTACTGCCAGCACCGCAAAGATAAAAGCAATCGCGGCAACAAATCTCTTTGTGGCTTTATGCTTTATCGATGCTGGTTTCATAGTTTTCCATTTAATTGAGGATAAGCGGTTCGATTTTGCTTTTAAGAGCTTCCATTGTAGAAATAATCTTCGCAATCGGGCAAGCATGTTCACCGGCAAGGTCGGCGCGATCCTCCACAGCATTCCCTTCGCCATACCAATGAGATGGATTTGATCCGAGTGAGGCTAGAATGAGTTTGCCGCTAATGGCAATTCTTGGGGAAGAAGTCTTCCAGTACATAATTTTAAGAATCACATAGAAGCACAGATGCTGATCGAGGTTAGATGAGTGCTTATTTAAAAATGATTATGAGTCCTACACGTTAAGTGTGTAGGCCCATCCAGCGTTGAAGAACTTGGAATCCGTGAACGAAAACCCATTGCCGTATACGGCCACGGTGTGGTATTGATCTCCAGGAACAGTTATTGTTACAACACCTGCAGGTTCCCCGGTCGTTCCTTCGGTAGCCTCATAACCGCCGTCAACGTACACATTGTAACCTCTGAGCCAGCTCGAACTTATGGTGACGCTGGCATAGTTGTAGACAGGTGAGGGTGGCGGTTGATAGGGCACCACGTCAATGACCACTACATTGCTCGGCTGGCCTCCTATGACGAAGAACAACAGATGCTCTCCGACCGTGTCGGCGTAGAAACCTATCTGGTTGTAGGGATAGAAGTAGTAGCCGTTATTGTTTAAGGTTCCATCCGGATACACCTCGTATAGGTACCCATTACCTCCTGAGCTGGTCGTTGCCAGCAACGACAGGCTGGATCCTTGAGGAACTTGGGCGTACTGAGTCCAGCTTGAAGATCCCTGAATCCACAGGGAGTTCTGACCGGTGTAAAGAGCATATGACTGATATTGAGAGTAAGGAACCGCCTTCTGAGACATTCCGAAGTAAAGCATGGCGGGCTCCTGTCCATTCAGCTCGTACTGAGTTGGAGATGTAAGTGGCTTGCTTGGAGCTTGTGGAGTAACCTTGTAATACTGAGAGAATTGCAATACTTTGCTCTGGCTTGAGCTCTGGTTTAGATTGAGCATCGAAGTCAAACCTTGATATGCAGTTCCCTTGATCAGCTTCCCTCCATTCGAAGTCTCTCCACTTAAAGGCTTCTCGCTCCAGGACGCAGATGACTTACCGCCAGCGGGCGTTGTACCTGGCACCCCGGTAATCGCCTTTGATAATGCCGTCGAGGCTACTGCAGATATCGCTGATCCAGTTACTACTATCGTCCCATGCATGCTCGTGTGGATGCTACAATGATAATTGTAGGTCCCAGGAGTGCTGAAGGAGAAGGAGAACTCCTTTCCCGGGCCGACCCTTGAATCGAACAAGCCATTTGTGTCGCTCGTGACTGTGTGGTCTACGCTGCCTTGGTTGCGCCAGGTCACAGTTGTTCCCCTTGGCACGGTCAGGGTAGACGGCTGGAACGAATAATCCTGGATAGTAACTGTGTTCGTTGAGCTTGATTGACCTTGTCCAACGATTCCTTGAATTCCTTCGAGCTTAACCAATCCTTGATGGTTTAACACATCCACCGGGGCACAACTGCCGAGGCCGATCATCAAGACCAACAATACTGTCAGAACCAGTGTAAATCTTTTCATAATCCTGCTCCACGTTTTCTAACTGATTAAAGAATTATTGCTATTAGAATAAATAATTTTTCAGTTAAGTCGCTGGCCTATTTTTAAATATCATATTTTTATAACCATCGAATGAAACATACGATTAATAGTAGCGTATCAACCATGAGGTTGAAGGGACCACGCTTTATTGGTGGCCGCAAAAAGAGCGTGATATTCCGATGAGAGATCTATTCGGAGATTTCGGGTATGAACCTTCAGCCGCAGGGAAGCCATTCTGGGCCTCCTCCGAGGGTGCCATTGAACGCAAGTTGGATGAATCTCTCAATGGAGAACGCTCCAGTCAAGTTCTCTTCGTTCGTGCTAAGTACTGTGTGTCTGCCAGTTGTTTCCGGATACGGATCGACTGACTCCCAATCTAGCTGCGCTTTACCTACGACCTGAGAGTTGATGTGTGCCTGTAGGAACGGAATGCTTGAGTTGTTCTCCCCTGATCTGCTCACTATCGTGGTGTCTTTGTCCAGGGATTCGAAGTCGGTATAGGATTCAGTAATACTGGCACCGGCATTGTAGTTCTTGACACAGAGGACGTTCTCATTTTTCATGGTACCCATGGCATCGTAGAAAGAGGGTGGTAATTCTGCGGCAGTTAAGGAGACTGTGACAGCCATGAAAACCAGGAATAATTGCACCTTTCTCATTTGAACATCACTTGCATAGCGTTATCCTTTACTTACTTGGCGGCTTGAGAACCCAAGAAATGTAGAGGGATGACCGCTTAGATGCGGGCACTTTTGAATTCACCGCAGACCATATTTTTCGACCACATTTCATGATTACATGGAAAGTCAGATAGGAGGGAATAACCAAACTCTCCATGGAGGTGATCTCAAGTCGTCACTTCATCAATACCGATATTGTTCTTAGGTAGGATAATAAGATGTCGTGTCTTTAAAATATTTAAAAGTTCTACGAATAAATATCAGTGAAACTATTTGGCAGTATACGACGTAATAACGGAACCGAATTGTGGACCTGAGTTTGAACAGGTGAAGTGCGGGATGAAGAGATTGAATTTCATCTTCATCGTATCCCAACCCACATTCCAGTATAAACTGGCTACTTTTGGATGGGCAGGATCAGTAGGCGGTCCTTTTAACTCAGTCCTGCAATAATGGATGAATCTGCTTAGGCCCTACGGTACACGGAAGTTAACCTTCATCTTCTCAGGCTCGGTGGTAGATTTCTGCCATCTCGCGCAGCCATGGGTCCAGCCTGAGCTGCTCGGGAAGAAGTCTCCATTCATAGAGACCCTTCATCCTGCCCGGAAAGTTCATCCTGGCCTCTTCGCCCAGGCCCAGGATGTCCTGCATCGGAAGGATGGCCGTATCCGCCACGGACATCATCGCCATCCGGACGAACTCCATGGAGACCTGGTCGACGGAGACCTGCCGTCCCAGGTACATGAAGAGACGCTGTCTGTCCTCCTCCTTGGCCTCGCGCTCGAACCAGCCTCTTGTTGTGTTATTGTCGTGAGTTCCCGTGTAAACAACACAGTTTTTCACGTGATTGTGCGGGACATAGGGGTTCTCGGGCATGCCCTCTCCGAAGGCAAACAGGAGCAGCCGCATGCCGGGAAGGCTGAAGCTGCTGATGACCTCTCGAACGTCGGGGGTGATGATCCCCAGATCCTCAGCTATCACGGGCAGATTGGGAAAGCGCCGGAAAAGAGTGTTGAGAAAGTCTTCCGTGGGAACCTTGATCCATTCCCCCTCGACCGCCGTCTTCTGGCCGGCCTTGACCTCCCAGTAAGAAACAAGGCCGCGGAAATGATCTACTCTGATGATGTCGAATAGTCTGAGGTTGTGCTCCAATCGGCTGATCCACCAGGCGTATCTCTCCTTCTGAAGAACGTCCCACCTGTAGACGGGATTTCCCCATAGCTGGCCCTTCTTGCTGAAGTAATCCGGAGGAACGCCCGCAACAGAAATCGGATTCTTATCGGCGTCCAGCTTGAAGATGTCGGGCCTGGTCCAAACGTCAGGGCTGTCGTGGTTGACGTAGATGGGCACGTCTCCTATGATCTGGACACCCTTTCGGTTGCAGTGCTCTCTGAGGGTGGACCATTGCTTAAAAAAAGTGTACTGGAGAAATTTCTGCTTCTCGATCTCATCATGATGCAGATCTCTCATCTTCGATAAATCATCGGCATTTCTGTCCCTGATCGCTTCTGGCCATTTGCTCCAGGGTTTTCCCTGGAAACTGGACTTGATGGCCGAAAAAAGAGCAAAGTCATCCAGCCAGGGGCCATTCTGCGAACAGAACCTCCTGTAGTCGCAGCCCTCCTCGATCCGCTCGCCCGTCCTGTCTCTTTCCCTGAAGGCAGCAAAAGCCTTGTCAAAGAGCTTTCTCTTGTAGTCAATGACCAACGGATAGTCCACCCGATTCTTTGGAAGATCGGTCGGGCTCTTCAGGTCGTCTGCTGAGAGTAGCCCATCCTTTAACAACCGGTCAGGGCTGATCAGCAGCGGGTTACCAGCGAAGGCGGAGCTGCTGTCATAAGGCGTGTTTCCGAAGACCGGGTCGGTCGGGCCAAGAGGCAGGACTTGCCAGAAGCTCTGCAAGTTCTCTGCCAGGAGATCCGCGAAACTGTAGGCGGAGGGTCCGAGGTCGCCTATGCCGTAAGGTGAGGGTAGCGAAGTTATGTGCAGAAGTATGCCGCAGCCTCTGGTCCTCATGGTTCTCCCCTTCCTATGAGAAGAGCAACGGGGAAATGCTCCAGAGCCTCATACAAGGGTATTGCGCCCTTGCCTCTGACCTGCTTGTCGGTTATGGCATTTATCCAAAATGATGGTGCATTCTTTGGCAGGATGATCCGGGCATCGCCCGGTATGTGCCACCCAGGGAAATTTACCTGGTGAGTCCCATCTTTCGCTGATAAAGCGGTTGTGAGCCTGGGGGCGATGGTCAGGGCCCATGCACCTTCGTGCTCTCGGGCAAAAGCAATGATATTCTCCGCAATTGCGCCCTCGACTCCAAGCCGCACGTAAGTTCCCCTCGCAAAGAGATCTGCATTCTTCTGCCTCGCCTTTAGGACCCTATAGATTAAAAAGAGCTTGATTCTTCCGTCCTCTTTGCTTGCCAGCAGCTCCTGCAGCAATCCCTGGATATTCGTATCTTCTCCTTTGGCCATTTCATCCAGATACATTCTCCTCCTATCAAAATCCACGGTTCGTCTGTTGTCGGGATCTACAAAGCTGTAGTCCCACAGCTCGGTGCCCTGGTAGAAGTCAGGAATGCCGGGCGCGGTCATCTTGACCAGCACTTGGGTCAGCGAGTTCAGGATGCCGTGTTGTGCCACCTGACTCTGGAACAATCGGAAATCCCTCATGAACTCTTCCGATTCCAGAATGTTCTCCAGGAAAGAGACGAAAGCCAGCTCGTAGGACGCATCCTGCTTCATCCACCCCGAGTGAACCTTCGACTCTCTGACCGCTTTAACCATATATCTCCCGGCTCTCTCTCTGAATGAGGGCAGATCATCAGAGCGAAAAGGAAAGGCACCGATCATGGTCTGATAGAGGAAGTACTCATCGTTCCTGTCGGGCACATCTCCGCCTAACACGATTTTCTTAAGACCTTCATTCATCCTGCTCCAGGACTGGATGTGCTCCTCCCATTCCCTAGGATTCTCGGACAAGACACTAATTCTGGCTCTAGCGTCCTCGCCTCGCTTTGTGTCGTGGGTTGCGGTTGCATTCATAGAATGGGGCGAGTTCTTGGCTCTTTCTTCACTAAATCGATGGAACTCATCTAAAGAGATGCCGAAGCTTCCGGGATCTCCTCCAACCTCGTTCTGTGAGAGAAGTTGATAGAAGATGTACAGAGCGGTGTCTTCTACACCCTTGGCCATGAGGGGGCCCGTATGCTGCTGAAGTTCCATGATCAGCCTTTGCCAGCTATCTCGTTCATCAGCCTTGGGATCGAGGAGGAAATGCTCCACGAAATCGAGTTCGTTAAACAGATCCAGGTTTCTCTCCTTCGCCCTCCTGGCGGCTTCTCGAATGATTCCTTGGTCACTTTCATTGAACGATTGCGGGGAAGCGTAGGTTCTGTAGACAGGAAAAAGCACCATAAGCTCTGTCAATGCTTTCTTGATTCCGGAGAGAGTGATGTCGCTCCATAGCCTATCCTTTCCCAGGACGTTTTTTATGTGGCGTGCGAGGTTATCGACATCTCCGCTCATGTGCCTGTCTGCCATCAGCCTCTTCTTCTCGTAGACCACACTTTCGTAGGACACGCTTGAACCCGTAAACCGGGAATAGATCCCCTCGAACTCCCCTCTTCTGGCTTTATCGCATAGGACGCCATTTTGGCAGTTTAGAAAATCATAGCCGGTAGTTCCCTGCACAGGCCAGGAGGCAGGAAGCGCTTCTCCCAGATGGAGGATTTTTTCCGCAACGAGATATCGGTCTTTCAGCCTATCTTTCATCCTTCTAAGGTATTCTTCCGGATTGTACAGTCCGTTAATGTGATCTATCCGCAGACCTGTGATATTTCCCTTTTCCACAAGGTCGAAAAGGAGGGAATGAATATTATCGAAGACCGCCTCTTTCTCAGTATGTAAGGATATCAGGTCATTCATGATGAAGAAACGCCTGTAGTTTATTTCTTCCGAGGCGACCTTCCAGAAACAGAGCCTGAAGAGCTGCACAGAAAGAAGATCATCCAATAGGTCATAGCTCGCTGGATTGGCCTTTTCTCCGTTGAACGCCTGGAGGTTCGAGTCCAGAAAGTTGCTGACCTCATTGCTTCGTTCGTGCAGATCCCAGAGCCTTACCTTCAGGCTGGGGTCTGGGTCCTCTCCATTGGCCTCCTATGCCCTTGAGGGCGATGACATTCGGATCGTTCTCTCCAAGCCTCTGCTCCAGATCCTTCAATCCAAGGTTCAGGATTATAGCATAAGATTTCAATCTCAAGGGAAGGCGAAGGTCATAATAGGCTACGGCAAAACCTCTCTGGTCGTAGACTAGCTTTATCTCGCCCTTCTCCAGGGTCCGGCCGTAGAGGTCTCCTAAAAAAGGAGCCTGCAACCTGCCCTTCAGCCCGTCGCTCGGATGCTCCCAATCCACGTCGAAAAACCGGACATATTTCGATTTGCTGCCCCTTTCCAGTACATCGGAGAGCATAGGGTTCTCGTAGCTGTATGACATGTGATTCGGTACTATGTCCTGTATCCAACCCATGCCGTGAGCCGCGAGCGCCCTCGAGAGATCCTCAAAATCCTCGGCAGTTCCCAGATCCTGGTTCAGGAGGTTGTGATCCACGACGTCATCGCCATGAGAACTTCCGCTCCTGGCTTTGAAGATGGGAGATGCATAAACATCCGAGATCCCGAGCTTTGCCAGATAGGGCACTATATCCAACGCCTCCCGAAAGCCAAAGCGGGAGTTGAACTGCAGCCTGTAGGTCGCCACAGGGAGACGCATTTCAGGAGATCCTCACTTGCATGCGATCTTCCATGCTCTTCAACAGGTCCATCCATCTTTTCGCATTTCCGTCGCCCTGATCAGCTCTCTCCCTCATCCATTTTTGTACTTTTTTGCTCAGGGAGAAGAGTATGTTCTGGGCCTTCCATAGGTTTGGCTCCAGTTGCAGCTCGCTGGCGATGCGAAGCAGATCGACTACAGTCTCCATTGGGACCAGGTCTTCAGGACTCTTATCCAGCCGGACCATGAGATCATCAATTCTGCTGCTCACGATGAAGCTGAGAGACTGCTTCTCGATCTGAGGCGAGAGTTTCTTGATATCTTCCTCCAGCTTTTCAAACCTCGCCATTTCGAGCTGCTCCTCCTGCAGCAGCCTGCGAAGGTCATTATCGATCACTGAGTTGACTATAGCCTGCAAACTTCTAGGCAACGGTACTCCTAGATCTTTTATCACCTGCAGGGAAGGATAATGATTCTCGTACGCTTGGCGGAAAGAGGCATCAATCTCTCTAAGGTCCCGTCCCAGAATCTGATTCAGAATCCTTCTCTGCTCATCCCTGAACAGGTGCCAGATTGTATAGTTGTGAGCCCCGAAGTGCCAGTCCATGAGGCGAATAACCTCCGGAATATCCCTCCTGGCGAACGATTCTTTAATCTCCTTCTCCATGGCATGAAACTCCTCATCTCCCCTGAACCTGTGAGCACCGCCGGTCAGGTTATGGCCTCCGAAATGGAGAACTGCAAAACTGAAGGTCTCTTCCTCCCATGTCACCTCGGAGCGAACCAGGATCTTGCCCACCGCGAGCTTCTCCTCTCCTGCTTTTTCAAGATTGTATGCGTCCCTCTTCACGGTATAACAGAACACCTTTGCTTTCTCAGAGTATTCGCTAAAGAGGGAGGACATGGCATAGTGAACCGCCACCCTCTGGAGATCCAGGGCAGAGGGCTTCACAAAAATCTCGTATACCTTCTCCCCGTTCTCGAACTCCAATATGTTGCTCCTGGCCTTGGAGAGCCGCTTCACGTACTCAGGCTCCAGGTCTATGCCGTTCACTTCTTTAGCGAGCTGCATGGCCCGTGCGGCGTACTTCATGACCTGAGTGGTCTCGATTCCAGAGATCTCATCGAAGAACCAGCCATCGCTCGTGTACATGAGCATTGCATGTCTTTGCATCTCCAGCAGCTTGAGGGCTTTCACCAGCTCCGTGCCTGAAAGCTCCCTGGCGGCATGCCTGGCCATGAACCTCAACACCTTCTCCCGGGATCTGTCCAGCACGACTTCGATATATTCGTCTCTGGCTTTCCACGGATCCTTGAGATATAGGGCAGCCTCTTTCTCATAGATGGGCACAAGCGCATCCCTGAGCCAGTCCATGGCAGAGCGAAGCGGTGCCCTCCATGCCTGGTTCCAGCCTGGGTGAGACCCGGTATTGCAGCCACAATCGCTCTTCCAGCGCTCGATGCCGTGTGGGCAGCTCCAGGATGTGTTCTCCGCTATTTCGGCTTCCAGGGTTGGTGGGTGTTTCTCCAGATACTCTCCGTAGACGGTTATTCTGGCCAGGTCTTTGGCATGCATTTGATACAGACAATAGGCGAGGGCCATGTCACCACCTGAGTGGTGGTGGCCGTAGGTCTCGCCGTCCGTGGCGATGTTTACAAGCTGGGTCTCATCTCCGGAGAAGGCCGCGATCAGACGGTTGGCAAATGCCTCTCCGTTATCGAGAAGATTGGAGAAGGCCACGTCCTTGGCAATCTGCCCGTCGTAGACAAAAATGGCAATCGCCCGGCCCGATTCGAGCCGGCAGAGGTAGGGGTGCCTTATATCGAGCCCGCCCGCTACATCCTTCCATTCCTCCTCTCCGATCTTCCGATATCTGGCAATCTGATGCGGGGACAGAATCGCAAACTTCAATCCATGCTCGGCCAGGATGTCCAGGCTGATCTTGTCCACAGCAGTTTCTGGGAGCCACATCCCTTCCGGCTTCTTTCCCATGCGGTGCTCGAACTCCCTCATCCCCCAGATCACCTGAGTGCGGCGATCCCTCATGTTGGAGAGAGGTAGAATCATGTGGTTGTAGGCCTGGGCCAGGGCGGGAGTGTGGCCGGAGAATCTGTCAGTGGCTCCACTTCCAGCCTCTATAATTGCCTGAAGCGTTTCCGGCTCTTTCGCCTCCAGCCAGGAGAGAAGGGTGGGGCCCAAATCGTAGCTGATTTTTTTATAATTATTGACAATATCGATGATCTTTCGGTCCGGACCGAGTATGCGCGCAGCAGCATTTGGGGCGTAGCACTCAGAAGTCACTCGTATATTCCAGTCGTGGTACGGATAGGCCGAATCCTGAAGCTCTACCTCCTCCAGCCACGGGTTTTCCCTTGGCGGCTGATAAAAATGGCCGTGGATGCAGACGTAGCGGGTCAACTCTATACCTCTCTATATATAACAAAGCTCTGAGGTTTTATTTGAAATTTTTCGGTTTGTTTGATCAGTACGGGCATTGAGGTCCCTGGCCCCATCCAGCGGGCATCCGCCGAGTCGATGACTTTTTTCCACTCTTTTTTCCCGAAGTCAAACCTGAAGTCTGCCTGTGTCTTGCCGAAGTTCATGATGCAGAGCACAGTGCCCGAGCCGCACCATCGGCGGAGGAAGATAAGGCCATCCTTGGTGAAGACCTCCAGGCAATCCTTTCTTAGATGGCTAAGCGCCGGAATCTCCTTTCTCATTCGAATAAGCCGCCGGTAGAATTCGAGCATGACCCTGTGCCTGCCAACATGTCGTTTCTGCCAGGAGATTCGGGATCTGAGGAATGTCTCAGGGTCTTGCGGATCGGGAGGGACCTCGGAAGATTTGAACTCCAGTCGTCTGCCTTCTCTCGTTGCCTTCACCAGCTCCGGATCGGAATGGCTTACAAAGTAGAGAAAAGGAGCCTCCTCGGCATACTCCTCGCCCATGAAAAGCAGCGGAACGTAAGGTGAAAGGATGACCGCACCCGCCGCAAGCTTCAGAGCCTCGAACGCGACAAGCATGGAGAGTCGGTCTCCCAGACATCTGTTTCCCACCTGATCGTGGTTCTGGGAGAAGACGAAAAATTTGCAGCCGGGAGTGGCCAGAGATGAGCTTCCGTGGTGCCTTTTCCTGAAATTCGAGTAAACCCATGAGTAGACGAATCCCTCCTGTAGAGCCTTCGCCAGATCCTCGACCTTTCCGAAGTCCTGATAGTAGCCGCTGCGCTCTCCTGTGAGCAGCGCGTGGAGTGCGTGGTGCAGGTCATCGCACCATTGAGCATCGATCCCGTGTCCCCCTTTATCCGGAGGATTCATGATCCGGACGTCGTTTTGATCGCTCTCAGCAATGAGGTAGAGCTTTCTTTCCCTGGCCGAGAAATCCGCCACTTTTTCTGACAGCTCCTGCAGAAAGGGCCTGGCGCTCATGTCGTGGATGGCGTGAACCGCGTCCAGACGAAGTGCATCTACATGAGAGTCCCTGAACCAGTAAAGAGCGTTCTCGATGAAGAAGTTCCTCACCTCATCGCTGTAGGCATCATCGAAGTTGAGGGCGCCTCCCCAGGGAGTGCTATACTTCTCTGTGAAGTAGGGGCCGAATTCACGCAGGTAGTTTCCCTCCGGACCCAGATGGTTGTAGACCACATCAAGGATCACGGCCAGGCCACGTCCATGGCAGGCATCAACCAGCCTCTTTAAGCCCTGTGGGCCTCCGTAGGAATTCTGCACTGCAAAGGGATAAGCTCCGTCATAGCCCCAGTTTCTCTCTCCTGGAAACTGTCCAACAGGCATGATCTCCAGGGCGGTGATACCAAGATCGTGCAGGTCATTCAGCCTGGGAATGACTGCCTCGAAGCTCCCTTCCTCCGTGAAGGTTCCGACATGCAGCTCATAGACGATCATCTCCTCCAGGGGCATGCCCGACCAACCGGTGTCGCTCCAGGGATAGATATGGTCCACCACCTGAGATGGGCCGTGCACACCTTTGGGCTGAAAGTGGGATGCAGGATCCGGTCTCAGTGTGCCATTGTCCAGCCGAAAGAGATAGGTTGCACCAGGGAAAAGATCCTCGCCCTCGAAGCTCCAGTAACCCAGGGAATCTCTTTTTCCCTGAATCTCTCTCTCTTCGGGCCCGGCGATGCAGAGAGTCACACGCTCGGAAAAGGGCGCCCACACAGTGAACCGGCACTTTCCTTCTCCGCTGTATCTGGCACCGATCTCCATCTCCTAGCTCCTAACAAACGTTACCCGGATATTCCTGTTAAGTTGATCTCAAATGTCGAGTGAAAAACCTTGCAAATGGTTGCTGCATCTGTCACTTCTCTATTTTCGTGGAAGCCTTTTCCTTGTCTGTGGATTTCAGAAGGGAGAGAATACCTTTGATATGAGTGCTTATAGATTCGGGATTGTCGAGATTGTTGGCGAGCTCGTGTATCGCTCTGTCTAGAAGAAATACATAGAGCAGCATTTTAATCTCGACCAGGTCTGAGGGCAAGAATGGCGCGTCTCCTGCTGTCTTCAGGTAGGAGCTGAGGAAGAGGCCGCTCACGTACCTGAACCAGAGCTCCTCCCAAGGCTCTAGCAGGGGAAGATCCTCTTTGCGCATCGAGGCATGCTTATGCAGGGCGCTGTGGGCTGCTGAGTAAAAGGAAACCATCATGCTCGCCAGGTCGAGGAGTGGCGAGCGCTTTAACTTTCGCTCTTCCATTGTGTTCTCCGAGCCACCTTCAAATCCGAAGAGGAAGAAATCCTTGCCCGTATAGAGAAGCTGAGCTAGGTGGTAATCCCCGTGAATCCTTATCCTCGTCCCGGAGAGCTTTCGTTCCATAACCTTTCTCAGCAAGATCAAGATCTCCTTCTCAGAGGCAAGGATAGCCGAAGCATCCCTCTGGGTATCCTCGGGAAGCCCCTTCATGAGCTGGTTCAGAGATTGGAGCGTCCTGGTTGCGGAGATCCTCATGGACTGGTAAAGCGACCTTTGATGTATGGCCGTAAAGGAGATGGGAGAGAAATTGGCCTCCTGCGACGATCCAAGGGTTTTGTGCATCTCCGCGGTCCGCCTTCCCAGAAGCTGGGCCATCTCCAGATGAACTCCTCCCAGCAATTCCCGAACCAGGGGCGGAATGGACTCTAGATCGGTGTTAAGAAGGGATTCCGGGGGGGCGGGAGGAGTCCCAGCTTCCCCTTTTTTGGACAGCACGCGCTCAAAAAATCTGCCAGCTTCATCCAGAGTGTAGGTCCAGGCATCGCTCTCGCTCTGTACATAAGCCTGGAGCAGGCCGATGGACACGGGATCTGATTTGGGCTGCCTGTATTCTATGCCTCCCTCAAAAGTTGGAATGTTGGCAAACCCATGCTCGTTCAGGAACCTGGTAACTTCAAGCTCATTGTCTGCTTCCTCCCCAAGCCGCTTGTACAGCTTAAGGAAGAACTTGCTCTGGAACTGAATGTAGGCGATGTTCTGCGAGATTTTCAGAATTTCCGAAGAGAGTCCTTTGAGCTCTGGAGGTTTGCGGACTGCCTTACTCGGGTAAAAGACCAGGCTTCCGTGTGAGCCCTTCACCCTTCTCTTGTGCTGGATCATTGACAGAAGATCTTCCCGAATCTGTCCGTCGTAGATGCCGTCGTGTATGACGCCTTCTTCGGACCCAAATCGAAGCCTGGCGATCAGGCTCCTAGGGAACTTCTTCCTAAGCCGCTGGGCCTCTTCGACTGAAGATACGGCTAAGGGCAGAAGGAAGAGGTCCGGTAGGCCCTCTGCATAGTCTATCCTCATGATTTGCAGATAGCTGGAAGAACTGCCAGAGATTGGCAGACTCTCCAGGATCTTCGCCTCTCGTATCGTCCTGCCAGAGACACCAGGCCAACCCATACACCTGAGATAATCGGGCAGAATCTCCTCCAGCTTCTCCAGATTCGACTCGCTGATCCGCCCATTCCAGTGCCGAGCGGTGATCAGAGGCAATTCTGCTTCGCTTGGTATGCATGCAGGGGCCATCTCCTTCACCAGCAGGAACCAGTAGTAACCATACGGTCCTAGAGTGATCGAGTAGGGATGTCGATCTATGGTCTGGAATCGGCTCTTGCTCAGCGTCTCTTCGGGCGTGAACCCCGCGTATTCTGACAGATCGATCTCCACCTGCTGGGGATACCTTGATAAGTTCG
Source organism: Methanothrix sp. (assembly GCA_003162615.1). Taxonomy (GTDB): domain Archaea; phylum Halobacteriota; class Methanosarcinia; order Methanotrichales; family Methanotrichaceae; genus Fen-7. The sequence goes on from PMNG01000057.1 coordinate 16,043, forward strand.
CCACCACCAGAACGGTCTCATCCTGATAGCTGCGGATAAAGGCCATGACCTTGGAGTTGCCGGGAAGGAGGACTTTCAGATCTCCATTTCCAAATGCCTTCAGCCGTTTGCGTAACGCTATCGCCTGCTTGATCCACCAGAGAATGGAGGACGGATCCCGCTCCTGGTTAGAGACGTTTACTGCTTCATAATTGTACTGAGGGTCGATGACCACCGGCAGGTACAACTCCTGAGGGTTGGCGAGGGAGAAGCCTGCATTTGTGCCCGGACTCCATTGCATCGGCGTCCGAACTCCGTTCCTGTCGCCGAGATGGTAGTTGTCTCCCATCCCGATCTCATCCCCATAGTAGATCACAGGCGTTCCTGGAAGGGAAAAGAGCAGCAGGAACATGAGCTCGATCTTTCTGCGGTTGTTTCCCAACAGAGGCGCCAGCCTGCGGCGAATGCCAAAGTTGATCTTGGCACGAGGGTCCTGGGCATAGATCCGGTACATGTAGTCCCGCTCTTCGTCGGTGACCATCTCCAGCGTCAGCTCGTCATGATTACGGAGGAACAGCGCCCACTGGCTGGACGCTGGTATGTTCGGCGTCTGGTCAAGGATGTCGATGATGGGAAACCGGTCCTCCATCTCTACGGCCATGAACATCCTCGGCATGAGGGGAAAGTGAAAGGCCATGTTACACTCGTCGCCAACTCCAAAGTAGGCTGCTGCGTCCTCCGGCCACTGGTTGGCTTCGGCCAGGAGCATTCTGTTCTTAAATTTAGCATCCACATGCGCTCTGAGCTTTTTTAGAAAGGCATGAGTTTCGGGCAGGTTCTCGCAGTTCGTGCCCTCGCGCTCATAGAGGTAAGGGACGGCATCGAGCCTGATGCCGTCCACACCCATCCCCAGCCAGAAGTCGATAACCCTCATCATCGCGTTCTGGACATGCTCGCTGTCGTAGTTGAGATCCGGCTGGTGAGAGTAAAAGCGGTGCCAGTAGTAGTCTTTAGTGATGGGGTCCCAGGTCCAGTTTGAGTTCTCGAAGTCCTTGAATATTATCCTGGCATCACGATACTTGTCAGGGGTGTCGCTCCAGACGTAATAGTCTCTCCAGACCGACCCGGGACTGGAGCTTCTGGCCTTCTCGAACCAGGGGTGCTTGTCCGAGGTGTGGTTGAGCACCATCTCGGTAATGACCCGTATTCCTCGGCTGTGAGCTTCCTTGAGAAACCTCCGGAAGGTCTTCAGGTCCCCATAATCCGGATGGATGTTGAAGTAGTCGGTGATGTCGTAGCCGTCGTCCTTGAGGGGCGATGGATAGAAGGGCAGAAGCCATATGGCTGTCACTCCAAGGTCCTGGATGTAATCGAGTTTTTCCAGGGCACCCTGGAAGTCTCCAATGCCGTCACCGTTCCCGTCGTAGAAGGATCTGATATGGATCTCGTAGATGACGGCATCCTTGTACCAGAGTGGATCATCGTCGAGGGAAAAGTCTCTAGGTACCATGGCTATTCCTGGGTTGCTTCATAGTTCTGCGACATCCTTAATCCTGCGAGATCCAGTTCAAAGTCTCGCCGGTCCATCAATCCTGTATGATCCAGTCACCAATATGATTCCTCAATTCCATTATGCGTTCCATGGGCGATCCTATTAGCTAATCGTTGATCCATAACGGGCAGCGTAGGTATTCAAGTCAGCTCAAGTGATCAGAGCTGAGTAAATTAATATGTTCTCAAATAATTTAAGTATTGCTGTGATGCATGACGTACTTATGAGGGCAAGTTGATGATTGAGCATCAAGATGGGGTTAGATTATCGTCTTCACTCCAGTCATCCCATGTAGGATTAAGTGTGACTAGAATGGCTTAATTACGTCCTTTCTCTAGCATGCTAATGCTATTTATCAGCTCTCTGTTATCTCTTTGGGTGTCAGTGTATTTTCTGCTCGATGGTTAATCTACTCCTATCTTTTCATATAACAATAATAAATTGATACTTAACCAATGCGTTGACATCTATATTTCTTATATATATTTCGAGCTGCGTATCCTCCCTTAGATTCTGCTTGCATTAAATTATCGTATTCATATTGCGGAACATCGTAGTATTGATATAGTTCACCTTTTCTAAATTCTATTTCTAAGGTGGCTTCTATTGGATTATATCCAATTGTCATAATATTCGATGATTCTACGTATACCCTATCCATTTAATTCACTCCAATGCGTCATTTTTTCTGTTGTCTCCATTTCGTTACAACCATTTTATAATTATTAGAATCCTTTTTGAATTCTCTTCTCCATGACTCGATGATATCTGGGTCTTTGGCAGTGTAACGAATTTT
>PMNG01000053.1 GCA_003162615.1 Methanothrix sp.
TTCATCGGAAACAGCGAGGAGCCCTTCTTTTGAAATCCATTCTCTAGGCTTCATGAAAATAAGTTGCCGAATACCACATCTACTTATACGTTGAATGTCGAATGCAAATCCAGGCAAAAGTCGAGCGTCCTTCTTATTGCTTCATCGTTGACTTTTGTCTCCCTCCTTATCATTCCTTAAGCGATATCAATTCACCATGCTTGCCAACGGTCCTCTCAATCCTGCCTTCCTTCTCCAACTCACCCAAGATGCGCTCCATATTTTCTAGTTTAATTTCCATCGAACGGCGAAGGTCAGTTCGAGTTATGGAGCCGCCTTTCTGGGCCAAGATCCAGAGAATTCGATCGCGATGGTTATATGGTGGTTTCTTCATTGTTGTTTATCACGCTTCATCTATTATGCATTCGTCCTATTTCACATTTTCAAAATGTCTTTTTAGCTCTTGGCTTTATCCTTCTTTTGGCCTTAGCCGGGTCCTACAGGACTTTATCAGTGAGCGCTGACAAGTCGGTTCATTTCCAGATCTGCCACTAGCGCTTAGCCCTTGACCTATATGTTATGCTCACTCCTTGATCGATAAGCAAAGCTGTTATCTATGAACATCAGCTCTAAAATGTGGGCGCTAGTATGTTTGCGCTAGCGCTTTTTCTTCACTCTGGAGAAGATCTGTCTCTAGGGCTTGACTATACAGAATCGGTAAACGGCTGTCTATCGATGCAATTTCATCGGCCGCGGCCGCAATAAGCTCCAAAAGCTCTTTGCGCCGTGATGTGGCCATATCCAAATCGTTTCTCATGATAATATTTGCCTGTGTCATTTAAAAATCGACACAAAATATTAACTTCCTCATGGCAACAGGAAGGATATTAACTCATCGCTCTTCTGCTCGTCAAGGCAAAAGATGAGTCAAAAATACATTGTCGATGTTAAGGGTCGATTATCATCGTTTGAACTCTTGGCCAATAAGATAAGATTTTTCCGCTCCTATGAGATATCTAACTAGAGGTTCGATACAATGCCGCTCTTAGCAGTTGACGTAGGTGCAGGGACTCAGGACATTCTCCTTTACAGAGAAGACGTCCCGTTGGAAGGATCGACTAAGATGGTCCTGCCTAGCCCGACACTCTTGATCGCCGGAAGGATAGATCGGGCCAGGCTTCAAAGCTTAGATGTGTTCCTTGAAGGACCTACCATGGGAGGTGGCTCTTCCACGGCGGCGGTGATGAGACACCTGAAAGCAGGGTTGAAGGTCTACGCGACGCCTTCGGCCGCAGCTACCATAAACGATAACCTGGATCGAGTGGCCCAAATGGGCGTGACCATCCAAGCAGAGATGCCCGCCGGCACAGAGAGGATCTCAACTGGAGACATCGATATCCTCGCTCTCAAGGAAGCTTTTGGGCTTTTCGACCTCGACATACCTGAAGATATTGCAGTAGCGGTTCAGGACCATGGTTTCTCCCCTGACAGGTCAAACCGTTTGGTCAGGTTCGAGCACCTGACCGATGCCATCCGGGCGGGGGGCCGGATAGAGAGCTTCGCGTTTAGAGAACCTCCAGAGGCCATGACAAGAATGCTGGCTGTAAAAGAGTATCTTGAGAGTAATGGACACAAATCAATCCTGATGGACACCGGATCGGCTGCCTTATTCGGCGCAGCCATGGACCCTCGTTTCGTTGATCCCGGGCTGATAATGAACTTCGGCAACGGACACACCGTGGCAGCCATACTCTCCGAAGGAAAGATAACTGCTCTATTCGAACATCACACGTCCCAGCTCGATCCGGAGAAGCTTCGGCACTTTGTGTCAGGACTGTGCGGAGGAACCCTGAACAACTCCGATATCTTCGACGACGGAGGCCACGGTGCTTTTATAGAATGTGTACCTGACAAATTGAGATCGACTCTTGCCACCGGACCGCGTAGGGACCTGTTCCTGCAGTCTGGTGCGCTGAAAGGAGCAGTGGCAGCCGCGCCTGCTGGGGACATGATGATCACAGGCTGCATCGGCCTGATGGAGGCGTGGTCCAGGAAGGAAATGTTATGGAGATAGGAAGAGGAGCAGAGGCGGTTATCACACTAGAGGAAAGCGCAGTCAGAAAATGGAGGATTCCGAAAGGCTACAGGCTGCCTGAGCTGGACGAGCAGATAAGGCGGGAGCGGACCATTCGAGAGGCACGGATCACATCGGAGGCCAGGAGGTGCGGTGTTCCAACGCCCATAATAAAGGACGTCTTGAAGTTCGACCTTATAATGGAGCACATCGGAGGCCAGAAGCTCAAGGACGTTATAACTCCAGCTCTGTCCGAACAGGTTGGGGAGATAGTGGGCAAGTTGCACAAGGCAGGGATAATCCACGGGGATCTGACTACCTCCAACATGATACTTCGGGATGGACGAATCTACCTGATAGACTTCGGCCTGGCATTCCACGAAGGATCGGTAGAAGCTCAGGGCGTGGACGTTCATGTTTACTTCCAGACGCTGGAATCTACTCACGACAGACCGGATGAGCTGATAGATGCTTTCGCGTTAGGTTACGCAAGAACTCAACCGGGGGCGGAGGCCGTCCTCGAACGAGTGAAAGAGATCAAAGCCCGAGGAAGGTATCTTTGATCTGATCAAAGATCATTTCGATCTGGTCATGTCCTTCAAGGCCAGCAATTATGTTGTTACCATATCACCACCTTTATTTAGGAAATCGACCTTAGTTCAAATTTAGTTCCGAGGTGGTGACTTACCATGGCAGAAGATGATGTTGTATTCGTCGGCAACAAACCAGTGATGAACTACGTTCTGGCAGTGGTTACTCAGTTCAACAGCGGTGCAAAGGATGTCAGGATAATGGCCAGAGGCAGGGCAATATCTAGAGCTGTCGATGTCGCTGAGGTCTCAAGATCCAGGTTCCTTCCAGACGTGACAGTGAAGGGCATACAGATCTCCACCGAGGTTTTGAACACAGACCGCGGAGAGACCAACGTCTCTGCCATAGAAATAACCCTCGGGAAGTAGCTGGTAAAGAACGTGGCAGGTCGGCCTTGACAACCGGAATTGGTGTAATATCCTCCGGGCGTGGCGAAAACCTCAGGTATATCATAGAGGCTTCACGTTCGGGATATCTTCCGGCGGAAGTCAGGGTTGTGCTGGCTGACCAGAAGGATGCCGGGGCCCTCAGGATAGCAGGCGAGTACGGAGTAAAGGGCGTTTTCGTAGATCCAGTAGGAACCTCCCGCCAGGATTACGATAGAGTTCTTTTAGCGCATCTGGAACGCGCTGATGTGGATCTGGTTGTCCTTACTGGCTACATGAGAATTTTGTCCGGGCCTTTCGTTGAGCACTACAGGCATAGGATCCTGAACATTCATCCTGCTCTACTGCCCGCTTTCAGAGGCATGAACGCCTTCCAGCAGGCATTGGACCATGGTGTAAAGTGGACAGGCACCACCATTCATCTGGTGGACGAGGAAGTCGATCATGGCCCAATACTTTTCCAGGTACCAGTGCCTGTCAAGGAGAACGACACTTGTGAGAGCCTCAAGGCCAGGGTTCAGCGAGCGGAGTATGAGGCCTATCCAGCGGCCATAAAGAAGTTCATCGAGGGCAAGCCAAAAGTTGTAGGCAGAAGGATTCTTCTCGAATGCTCCGAAGCCGAAGAATTTGATGATACTAATGATTTAGATGGTGTTCATCTGAATAAATAAGTAATATAATAATTATACAATTGTGAATGTAAAAACAATAATTATTATAAAATTACGCTAGAGGGATTGTAAGATGGAGAACCTTTGGGCACCCTGGAGGATCGATTACATACTTAGCAAGAAGCCGCCGGGATGTATATTCTGTGACAAGCCCGCTCTGAACAAGGACGAAGAAAACCTGATACTTTACCGTGGTAAGTATAACTTCATAATAATGAACGCCTTTCCTTACAACAACGGACACATGATGGTCGTTCCTTACAGGCACACTGCATCGCTCTCGGGCTGGTCGCCAGAGGAACAGAAGGAGCTGATGGATCTTGCCGACCTGGCAGTGAATCTGCTCAAGAAACTCATGAAACCGGACGGCTTCAACCTGGGGATAAATATGGGCCTTGTCGCCGGAGCAGGCGTAGCTGACCACATCCACCTTCACGTTGTGCCGCGCTGGAATGGCGATACCAACTTCATGCCGGTGCTGTCGGATACGCGTGTCATTTCGGAGCATCTGAGGGCGACTTACGGGAAGCTTAAAGATGCATTGATTAATCTATAAAAATAATTTAATTAAAGTTCTTGAATCACCGGTTTAACTACTGATCTTGGCCACGCATTTGAAGCGAAAAACCAATATCAATAAAAATATTTCATTTCTGACACGGTCCGTCCAGCCATTGGCCGCATATCGGCTCTCCGATGTTCTCGGCAGGATCATCGCACTTCTTGATATAGCCACAGTACCTGTGAACCTTTTTGCCCGTGGCGGGGGTGACCTGCTCCTGACACCATAGCTTGAGCCCGCATCCTTCTGCCAGGGTTAGCTTCTTGAGAATCTCCTCCTCAGTTGCGCCTTTCGACAGCAGCTCCTTCAACCGCTTCTCCGATTCTTCCATGGTCATGATACTGTATATGCTCTTGGTTTTATTTAAAATGTCCGTTGGGTTTTGATAACTACACGTCAGCGATGATAGGCTAAATGGCCGAGAATAAATGTGCATAACTGGCCTGGACAAGAAATCTTACCAAAAACGTGGGCCTATTTGGAGGCTCTATATTTCCTTATCATTTCCTGACATTCGAAGGCCACTCCCCGCCTCTCTAGCTCCCTTGTAAGTTCTTCCATGAACACTCCCATGCCTGTGACGTGCCGGTGAGGTGACTCCTGGACTCTGCCTCCCTGGTATCCGTCGCTGGTAGTAAAAACTCCGCAGCATGGACTTCCGGCCACACCCACAATCTTTATGCTCGCGCCTTTGGATGCAAGCAGCTCGATCATGTCTGCGTAACGCACGATAAGCGAACCGCAGAATCGCCTGAACTCGGGCACTTCAAGTTGATTTCTCGTCACTGCCCATCGATCCAGTCCCAGGTAAAGGGCTTCCGGGCAGGGAAGCTGGATAAGAGGGGGCTCAGGCCTGAAACCCAAAGGTCCAAGCCCTTTCACTCTGGTGTGGGGATTCAGGAGGCAGTGAGCCACCACCTGAATCTCCATTCAGCTCTCCTTCGGCTGAAGGTTCTTCATGTACTGGTAGAACCTGATCCCGTCCAGGTCCTCGTAAAAGACTATGTTCTCGGAGGCTCCGCCGACCTTAAGCCTGAGGGTGTTGTTGTGGAACTCCTGGACATACTCCACATCCTCGATCTTGTCCATGGGAACTGTCTGGACTCTATCCCACATTATCCCAGTTCGGACGAAATGGACGTTCTTCCTTGTGACAACCAGCCAGGAGAAGATCTTCTGGTCGTCGCCCATGCCTATCCTTGTCATGGCCAGCATCTGCTGGGTGGCGTACCTCTCCAGAAGCGCCGGAAAGATGAGGAGCGGCTCCTCACCTTCTGCCTTCAGCTTCTTTAAAGCCCTTCGCAGCTTTTTGGGTGTCTCCATGAGAGTGGCGTAGGTGGATTTTAGCGCTAGGTCGCCGTCTATGCTATCTATGTGACTATCTCCTCTAGGACGTCGTTTTCCAGGGCGATGCCGACCTCGCGGGCCAGCCTGCGTCCGGTGGACATGTTGGTCCTCCAAAGCGCGTTCCCGTAGGGGTGGCCGACGGCCATGTGTACGTTGGTCCCACCTCCTACCCTGGGAGCGACATCGTAGATGTAGAAGTTCAAGTCCTTGTCCACGCAGGTCTGCAAGCAGAAGGGCCCTATGATTCCCGGAGCGTAATATTCCTTGGTGGCATCAACGTACTTCTCAGCCAGCTCGAAGGCCTTCTCAAGAAGCGACTCGCGCAGCGTGGCAGAGTTGTGGCCGCAGACTGTGTACTCGGGGTTGATCTGCCGCTCCTTCAGAGCCATCTGCTGTGGTGCCGGCAACCTGACATGCCCGTCCAGGCTCGTCTCGAAACGCCAGTCTATGCCGATCAACTCTATCCTTTGGGAGATGGGCGAATAAAAGAAGTCCAGGTTGAACACAGGACCGATGACGTATCTTTCAATCCGTGCCAGATCCAAGCCGTCTTGGTCGATTACTCCCTGCTTTAGAAGGAGGTCAGCCTTCTGGCAGTACTGTTCATAGGAGGCGGCTGTGAAAAACCCGCGCTCAAGGGTCTTGACCGCATGGGGCAGCTTTACCATGACAAGCTCATCGATCTCCTCCGGCTCGATCTGCTCCGGGAAGGGCAGCCCCGCCTTTTCCAGCAGCCAGTAATAATCCCTCTTGTCGCCCCGCTCCTCCGACCGAAGCAGGTTCCTAGAACCTATCAACGGAACGGCAAACTGGTCCTCTACGGCGTCTATCCCGCAGTAAGAGGTGAAGGACCTATTGGGAACGAAGAGGACGTTCTTTGAACGGAGAAACTCCTGGTTCTCTTCTTCGATGACCTCGGAGAACCTCTTAAGCATGAGCACCTCGTCGATCATGCCGGTGATTATCCTGCCTTTCTTGTCGCGGTTGGCCCTGAAATACTTGACATACGGCTTCTCGCGTCCCTCCTGGCAGACCGCCAGAGTCCTGAAGTGCTCCTCGACTGCACCGTCGGCAGTGTCAAGGGCGGAGTGGGAGGCGATCATGCCAATGCGCAGGTCGCCTAGCTCATATTCATTCAGGATCTCCCTAATCCTGCTGCGATCGATCAAACTAAAGCACCCCAAAATAATTACATCCGTCCATTCTATTTCCATCCTGACTTATCAAGGTGACTGTTGAGCTGAATTGAAGACATAGATCTCGCCTTTTCCATTCTCTACCAGATCTCCTACGTACTTCTGGAAGTTGGCGCCTTTCTAACTTGACTAGCTCCATCCTCTGGTAGCTGGGCAAGATTTTCGCCATGACCTTTATAGTAATCGATCCTTTGGTCATCTCCGCTTCAGCGAAATAGGTCTTGCCGCCGATGATTATGGTCCCACTCTGATTGGCTGATCCTGGAAATTCTCCGGCGTCGCCTCCCAACTTAATGTTTTCTACACACATGTGCTTGTCCAGGTATTCTCCGGACTTGCCATCTATCTCAATCTCTAACGCCACGCATGCCGCACTTTTCGCCCCTGTAACCGGCCGACATAGCTTCCAGGGTTGCCGAAGATGGTGATCTTCTCTCCACGTATCTCCTTCCAAAGCCAATCGTCCGCATTTCCCTGTACGCAGCACCCCACTCATACCGCTGCCTGTTCGCATCCCATTTTGCCACGAACATGCACAGCTATGTCGTCGCAGGCAACTGCAGAAGAGCACAAACGTCCTCCCTGAATCATGCCTTGGCTCTCCCTATGTCGCGAAATAGTTCTTTGATCTCTCGAACAGAGCGTCAGTAGCCTCAACGTTAGACCTCCACGCCCTTGAAACGAGGGGTGCCGCAGCCGTTGGTGTCCGGCCTAATAAGCCGTTCGGCCCAAGGGGATGAAGACCATCCCCAGCGGAGGGCTGGATCCTTGTGGGCAGAGAGAACCGCCTGTCAAAAATCACTGGCAATTAGCCAGTTCTTTCCTTCAGATAGTCAAAAGGACCTGTAGTCCTCTTCGGAGACAGAGGTTGTCTGAAGAACTCGGGGGACATCTTTGATTCACAAGCGGCACACCCTTGCGTGAGGTGCGGCCGAAGATCACGATCGCCCTTCACCTCAAATCACCCGTACAATCTAGGCCATTCGCCGCTAAAAGTGTGCGGTCGTGCATTACTTTAATATATCTTCTCTCGATTGAAAGTTAGTCACCGATGGAGTTGGGTATTTTGGCTGCGAGAGCTTGGAAGTTTGGAGACGATATCGATACAGATGCCATCATCCCGGGGCGGTACCTTGTGATAAACAACCCAAGGGAGCTGGCGGAGCATCTGTTTGAGGGGCTGCGACCTGAACTGGCCATACAGGTCAAAGAGGGCGATTTCGTAGTGGCCGGAGACAACTTCGGCTGCGGCTCGTCCAGAGAGCACGCGCCTTTGGCCCTCAAAGGAGCAGGCGTAGCAGCCATTGTTGCAAAATCATTTGCCAGGATCTTCTTTAGGAACGCCATTAACACAGGCTTGCCGCTGTTTATCTGCGATGATGTGGACAAGATCAAGGACGGTGCTCCTCTCGAGATTGATAGGGCGGCGGGAACAATTCATGACCTTTCCAGCGGCGAATCGTACACGACTACGCCCCTCCCTCAGTTCTTGATGGAGATAGTAGATGCTGGCGGTCTGGTAGAATACACGAAGAGAAAAATAGCTACAAAGAAAATGAGCGCGGGAGCCAAAGTATGAACTATAAGGTGCCGGTGATTCCGGGAGACGGAATAGGCCCGGAGATCATAGCAGAGGGCAGAAAGGTCCTGGAGGCAGCAGGAGAAAAGCACGGTTTCTCCTTCGATTGGATCGAGTTCCCCCTGGGAGCTGAGAACTATCTCAAGACAGGGGAGCTAGTAAGCGAGGAGACCTTAAAGGAGCTTTCCAATTATAGAGCCATCTACCTGGGAGCCATTGGGGACCCCCGAATAAAGCCCGGCATCCTTGAGAAAGGCATTCTCCTCGCCATGAGGTTCTATTTCGACCAATATGTCAACCTCAGGCCGGTAAAGCTTCTTGAGGGCGTGTGGACTCCTCTTAAGAACAAGGGCCCCAAGGACATCGACTTCGTGGTGGTTCGTGAGAATACCGAGGACTTCTACATCGGCATAGGCAGCCGTGCAAAAGCAGGGCACAGCCATGCCGACTTCGAGGTCAAGCGTGCCCTGTACAACGTCAAGTTCGGGCTAGACATCGACTCAGACAGTGAGGAGATAGGCTACCAGATAGGCGAGGTCAGCAAAGAAGGTTGCCACAGGGTCATCAAGTACGCCTTCGACCTGGCCGTGCGCCGGCGTCATCAGCTTTCCAGCGTGGACAAGGCCAACGTCCTTAGCGACATATACGGATTCTGGAGAGAGATCTTCCTTGATGTCGCCTCAGGCTATCCCTCGGTCAAGACTGACTTCAATTTCGTTGACGCCATAACCATGTGGTTCGTCAAAAACCCTGAGTGGTTCGACGTGATCGTTGCGCCGAACATGTTCGGCGACATAATAACCGACCTCGGGGCCATGATCCAGGGCGGCCTGGGGCTGGCTCCCGGGGCTAACCTGAACCCCGAGGGTACCAGCATGTTCGAGCCCATCCACGGCTCAGCGCCAAAATACAAGGGCCAAAACAAGGTGAATCCCATAGCCACCATCTGGGCGGGAGCCTTGCTTCTTGATCACCTGGGCCAGCCGAAAGCGGCAGAGGATATCGTCACGGCCATAGAGCGGAACCTATTTGAGGGCAGAATAAAAACGTATGATTTGGGAGGAAGCTCAACTACTTCCGAAGTGGGCGCTGAAATTGCCCGGCTGGTCAGGAGTACGTGAGGTTCTTCAAGGGAAAAGGCTTTATGTGGGATGGCGTCATTTCTTTCCCAGTGCAGTTAAAAAGGCTTGAGGCATGGGCCGGCATGCTCATGGGGGCTCGTAGCTCAGTTAGGCAGAGCGTCTGGCTTTTAAACTTTTGTGTAAAGATACCAGGTGGCCGAGGGTTCAAATCCCCCCGAGCCCGTTCATTGCTCCCTTGAGCCTGTTTGCTGCTGTTTTAGAGGTGGTTATGGTGACGAAGTCCGCTGTAAAGGATCACGAACTGGTTCCGGAACACGTTCTGCTCTCAGTGGAGGAGGGCGTAGCGGTCCTTAAAACCTACGGCATTGAGGCTCCTCAATTGCCCAAGATCCATGTGAGCGACCCCGTGGCCAAGGAGATCGGGGCCAAGGTCGGGGACATAATAAAGGTGGTACGGCGCAGCCCCACGGCAAAGCAATCGATCTTTTACAGGCTTGTTATCGATTAAGGTGGTTTTTTGCTCAACAGAAACATTCTATTCAACTCCTATTTTACTAGGGATAAGCTGGTTCACCATCACATCAACTCCTTCAACGAGTTCATCGACCGAGGACTTCAGAAGGTAATAGACGAGGTCGGAACAATCGAGACCAACATCGAAAACACATACGTAAAATTGGGTAAGATCCGGGTGGACCGACCTATGGTCAGAGAGGCAGACGGCTCAGTCGAACGGCTCTACCCGAACGATGCTCGCCTGCGTAACCTCACTTATGCGTCTCCGATAAAACTTGAGATGATAATAGTTGAGGGAGAGGCGGAGAAAGAACCTGTAGAGGCCGAGATCGGCACTCTTCCCATCATGCTCAACTCCAAGGTGTGCAACCTCTCTGGTATGTCCCCGGACGAGATGATCGCCTACGGAGAAGACCCAATGGACCCTGGAGGCTACTTCGTGGTCAATGGCTCGGAGAGGGTGATCATGACCCTGGAGGACCTCGCACCCAATAAGATCCTGGTAGAGTACAACCAGAGGTACGACGAGTTCATAGAGGTCGCCAAGGTGTTCAGTCAGAGGCAGGGCTATCGATCGCTTGTTATCGTCGAGCGTGGGCGGCGGTCCATCCTGGAGGTCTCGTTCCCCTCGGTATCTGGAAGGTTGAACTTCGTGACTCTGCTCCGGGCCCTTGGGATGGAGACGGACATGGACATAGTAAAGGCTGTATCTGATAATCCAGAGATAATCAAATTCATGCTTGAGAACTTGGAGGAGGCAGAGGTCTCCACCATGGACGAAGCCCTGGAGAAGATAGGCAGCCGTGTAGCAGCCGGTCAGGCAAAGGAGTACCAGAAGAAGAGGGCCACCTACGTCCTGGACCGGTACCTATTGCCGCACATCGGAGTAGCAGAGGGCGATCGTTATGCGAAGGCGCTCTTCTTGTCCAGGATGGCGGAAGCCTGCTTCGAGCTGGCCCTGAACCGCAGAGGCGAGGACGACAAGGACCACTACTCCAATAAGAGGCTGAAACTCTCCGGCGACCTGATGGAGGACCTATTCAGAGTGGCCTTCAACCGGTTGACGCGCGACATCAAGTACCAACTGGAGAGGGCGTCCATGAGAAATCGCGAGTTGAACGTTGTCACTACCGTTCGGGCCGATGTGCTAACGGAAAGAATGATTCACCCGCTGGCCACGGGCAACTGGGTTGGAGGCAGGACGGGCGTCTCCCAGCTTCTGGACCGAACCGACTACATGGCCACCCTATCACACCTTCGCCGGGTGATCTCGCCGTTGTCCCGGTCCCAGCCGCATTTCGAGGCCAGGGATCTTCACGCAACTCAGTGGGGAAGGATCTGTCCAAGCGAGACTCCAGAGGGGCCAAACTGTGGCCTGGTCAAGAACTTCGCTCAGGCAGTAGAACTGAGCAAGGGCGTGGAAGACTACGAGGATGTCAAGAAGATGCTCGTCGATCTCGGCGTGATTCAGGTAGGTGGTAACAGTGGTTAAGGCAGATACTTTTGTTAGTGGCGCCAGGGTGTTCGTTAACGGTGAGATCATAGGGTCTCACCCGGATCCTGTGGGCCTGGTAGGGAACCTAAGACGCCTCCGGCATGCAGGCAGTATAAGTAGCCAAGTCAATGTTGCTTACTTCGTAAGAACCAACGAGATCCTCATCAACACCGATTCGGGCCGGGCCAGAAGGCCGCTCATCATCGTCCAGAACGGCAAGGCTCTGGTCACCGATGAGCACGTGGCTAAGGTGGGAGCTGGGGAGATGACCTTCGAGGATCTCGTCAAAGCAGGGCTGGTGGAGTACCTGGATGCCGAGGAAGAGGAGAATTGCCTGATAGCCATATGGGAGAGCGACATAACTCCCGAGCATACCCATCTAGAGTTGGATCCTTCCCTGATTCTTGGCATAGCCGCGGGTCTTGTGCCCTACCCTGAGCACAACGCTAGCCCCAGGAACACCATGGGAGCAGGAATGATCAAGCAGTGCCTGGGTATGTCCATGGCCAACATGAAGCTTCGGCCCGACACCCGAGGTCACTATCTTAACTCTCCCCAGAAGTCGATCGTCAGGACAAAGACCTCTCCTGCTGTCGGCTTTGACGAAAGGCCGGCTGGCCAGAACTTCGTGGTCGCCGTCCTTGCCTACGAAGGGTACAACATCGAGGATGCTCTCGTCATGAACAAGGGCTCGATTGAGCGGGGTCTGGCGCGAAGCCACTTCTTCCGGGTCTCTGAAGCAGAGGAGAGAAAGTACCCGGGCGGACAGGAGGACAAGTTCGAGATACCGGACGTAGAGGTCCGCGGCGCACGGGGCTCTGAGTCCTATGAGCAGCTCGACTCTGACGGCCTGGTAAACCCCAACTCCTACGTCGGCCAGAACGATGTACTGATTGGAAAGACCAGCCCGCCCAGGTTCCTGGAGGAGCCCTCTGAATTCGGAATAACCCCCCAGCAAAGACGCGAGACCTCGGTGACAATGCGGTCCAACGAGAAAGGCGTTGTGGATATGGTGATTCTAACTGAGTCATCCAACGGCAACCGCCTGTGCAAGGTCAAGACCAGAGATCAACGAATTCCTGAACTTGGCGACAAGTTCGCTTCTCGGCACGGGCAGAAGGGAGTCGTGGGGCTGATTGTGCCACAGGAGGATATGCCCTTCACAGAGTCCGGCCTAGTTCCAGACCTGCTCCTGAACCCGCATGCCATCCCCTCGAGGATGACAGTTGGTCACGTGCTGGAAATGATCGGGGGCAAAGTCGGATCCCTAGAGGGCAGGTTCATCGACGCCACTGCCTTCCTGGGAGAGAACGAGAACGATCTACGCTCAGCTTTGACCAAGTTCGGCTTCGCTCACACCGGCAGGGAGATCTTGTACGATGGGGCCACAGGTGAACAGATAATGGCAGACCTGTTTGTAGGAGTAATCCTTTATCAGAAACTTTACCACATGGTCACTGGTAAGATGCACGCTCGATCCAGAGGGCCAGTCCAGGTCCTCACAAGGCAGCCAACCGAGGGGCGCGCGAGAGAGGGCGGACTGCGGTTCGGAGAAATGGAAAGAGATGTGCTCATTGCCCACGGAGCTGCTTTGGCTCTAAAGGAGAGGTTGGTGGACGAGTCCGACAAGGTGACTGAGCTGGTGTGCAGTCACTGCGGCATGATCGCAATTCATGACAAGCGCAGAAATGCGGACTTCTGCCCTGTGTGCGGCGCTGATACAGAGATCTATCCTGTGGAGATGAGCTACGCCTTCAAGCTCCTTCTGGACGAGATCAAATCTTTGGGTGTAGTTCCGCGGTTGATTCTGGAGGATGCTGTTTAGGTGTTAGCATGACTGTTCCAAAAAGAATAGGCAAGATTCGTTTCGGGCTCATCTCACCGCAGGAGTTCAGGAAGATGAGCGTGGTCAAGATCATCACCGCGGATACCTACGACGACGACGGTTTCCCCATAGAGATGGGGCTGATGGACCCTAGGTTAGGCGTCATAGACCCCGGCCTACGGTGCCGGTCCTGTGGGGGTCGACCGGGTGAGTGTCCTGGTCACTTTGGCCACATCGATCTCATCGCTTCTGTGATTCACGTTGGCTTCGCCAAGCTGATCAGAAAGTTGCTGCGCGCAGTGTGCAGGGACTGCTCACGGCTGATGCTTCTCGATAAGGAGAAGCAGATGTACCTGGAACAAATCAAGACCCTGGATAAGCTGGGGCAGCCCACGGATGACGTAGTCAACAAGGTATTCGCCGAGGCCAGGAAGCACAAGAACTGCCCATACTGCGGGGCTCCCCAGATGGAGATCAAATTTGAGCGGCCGCTTTCCTACGTGGAGGAAGGCCACAAATTAACTCCGTCGGACATCAGGGACCGTTTTGAAAAGGTGCCCAACGATGATATCCAGATTATGGGAATGAACCCAGACACGGCAAGGCCCGAATGGATGATTCTCACGGTTTTGCCGGTACCCCCGGTCACCATGAGGCCGTCCATCACCCTTGAGAGCGGACAGCGCAGCGAGGACGACCTAACTCACAAGCTTGTGGATATCATCCGAATCAACCAGAGGTTCCAGGAGAACAGGGAGGCAGGTGCGCCTCAGTTGATCATCGAGGACTTGTGGGAGCTACTCCAATACCATGTAACGACCTTTTTGGACAACACCGTATCAGGAGTGCCGCCCGCAAGGCATCGCAGCGGACGGCCCCTCAAGACCCTTTCCCAGAGGCTCAAGGGCAAAGAAGGACGCTTCAGGGGTTCGCTTTCAGGTAAACGTGTGAACTTCAGCGCCAGAACGGTTATCTCCCCTGACCCTAACCTCAGCATAAACGAAGTGGGCGTCCCCATGGACATAGCCATGGAGCTTTCAGTGCCCATTATCGTCAATGCTCGGAATAAAGAAATGGTCAAAACCTTCGTAAAGAGGGGGCCGGACAGACATCCAGGAGTGAACTACATCACCAGGCCCGACCAAAGGAGAGTAAAAGTCACCGACAAGAACTGTGAGGAGGTGGCGGAGCAGATCGACACGGGTTGGAAAGTGGATCGTCAACTGACCGACGGGGACATAGTTCTTTTCAACCGGCAGCCATCACTGCATAGGATGTCCATCATGTCTCACAGGGTCAAAGTGATGCCCTACAAGACCTTCCGGCTCAACCCATCTGTTTGTCCTCCCTACAACGCAGACTTCGACGGAGACGAGATGAACCTTCACGTGCCCCAGACCGAGGAGGCTCGGGCGGAGGCGGAGATCCTCATGAGGGTCCAGGAGAACATTCTTTCCCCACGTTTTGGTGGCCCAATCATTGGCGGCATCCACGATTACGTGACGGGTTCGTTTCTGCTCACCCACGGCTACAAGCCCATAGACCGCCGGGGAGCAATGGAGCTGCTAAAGAAGTTTGACATCGCTGGGCTTCCGCAACCAGCGGGTGTCAAGGATGGTCAACCTTACTGGACCGGAAAGCAGATCTTCAGCGCGGTCCTGCCAAAGGGGCTTAACCTTAACTTCAAAGCAGATTTCTGCTACAACTGCGATGTTTGCAAGGGCGAGGATTGCGAGAACGACGCATACGTTGTCATCGAGGACGGACAGCTTCTAAAGGGCACAATTGATGCAGAGGCCATAGGTGCCTTCAAGGGCAAGATCACCGATCGGGTGATAAAGGAGTACAGTCCGACGGTGGCGAGTTCCTTCCTGGACAAAATGACACTGTTAGCACTGCGCGGGATAATGTATGCGGGGTTCAGCTTCGGCATAGATGACGAAGACATTCCCAAGGCAGCGGCCGAGCAGATCGACGAGGTCACCAGGACGGCTAGGGAGAACGTGCAGAAGCTGATAGAGGCTTACAATGCAGGCGAGCTGGAGCCGCTGCCTGGTCGCACCCTGGACGAGACCCTAGAGATGCGTATAATGCAGACTCTAGGCAAAGCAAGAGACGGGGCTGGCTCCATAGCCGGCAGATACCTGGGCCTGGACAACTCCGGAGTGGTCATGGCAGTCTCCGGCGCTCGAGGTTCCATGCTGAATCTGACCCAGATGGCCGCTTGTGTTGGCCAGCAGTCGGTGCGTGGCGAGCGCATTCGACGCGGCTACGAGGGCAGGACCCTGCCCCACTTCAAGACCGGTGATCTGGGAGCCGAGGCCCACGGTTTTGTGGAGTCCAGCTATAAGGACGGGCTGACGCCAACAGAGTTCTTCTTCCATTCCATAGGTGGTAGAGAAGGACTGGTGGATACGGCCATCAGAACTTCTCAGAGCGGCTACCTCCAGCGCAGGCTGGTGAACGCCCTGCAGGACCTAGAGGTTAAATACGATGGCACAGTCCAGGAGACGCGAGGCATGATAGTCCAGTTCAAGTACGGTGAAGACGGTGTCGACGTCTCCAGGCGCGATTATGCCAGTCCGGACAACGTCAAGCGCTTGATCAAGAAGATCCTGGAAAAGGAGTCGGCATGAGCATCTCTGTGAAGGAGGTTCAGCAGAGGCTCGACCGTGTGGACCTTCCTCAGGACCTCATAGATGCCATTCTCGGCGGCCTCGAAGGCGTAGAGGTGACAGCCGAGCAACTAGAGGAGATCATCAACCAGGTATCTGCAGACTACGAGCACGCCCGGGTGGAACCGTGCGAGGCCGTTGGGGTCGTAGCTGCCCAGTCCATAGGAGAGCCAGGAACTCAGATGACCATGAGGACTTTCCACTACGCAGGAGTCGCAGAGATCAACGTAACCCTGGGCCTCCCTAGACTGATAGAGATCGTGGACGCTAGGAAGATACCATCAACTCCGACGATGACCATCCGGCTCACTCCGGACTATGCGCACGATCGAGATCTTGCGCGTGAGGTAGCCTGGGCAATCGAGTCGACTTCCATACTTCACCTGGGCTCAGTAGCCACGGACCTGGCGGAGATGAACGTTTTGATAGAGCTCAACCCGGGTCCAATGGAGCAGCGCAAGATCACAGCGGAAGAGGTGGCCGAGAAGCTGAGAGAGGAGACCGGTCTTGCCGCGGACCAAAAGGAAAACCTCATCGTAATGGCACCCGAAGAGCCATCTTATCGCGAGCTTTTACAACTAGTAGAGAAGATTAAAAAGATCTCCCTCAAAGGCATTGAAGGGATAAAGCGAGTCGTAATCCGCAAGGAAGGCGACGAATACGTTTTATACACAGAGGGCTCAGCACTGCGGAAGATTATGCAGTTCGATGGCATAGATCCTAACAGAACCAAGACCAACAACATCAACGAGATAGCAGAGGTTTTGGGCATAGAGGCAGGTCGAAACGCCATAATAAACGAGGCCACCGACACACTGCGCGAGCAGGGACTCTCCGTTGACGTTAGGCACATCATGCTGGTAGCAGACATAATGACCGTCGATGGGGAAGTCAAGCAGATCGGAAGGCATGGGGTCTCCGGAGAGAAGGCCAGCGTGCTGGCCAGAGCAGCCTTCGAGGTCACCGTCAACCATATTCTGGACGCGGCTGTGAGGGGAGACGTGGACGACCTGCGGGGCGTGACGGAGAACGTCATAGTGGGACAGCCGATACAGCTTGGCACGGGAGACGTCCAGCTGGTGGCAAAGAGATTTGAGGTAAAACAATGATAAACATTGACAGAGCGCTCAGAAGTTCCATCAAATCAGGGAAAGTAGTGCTTGGATCGAACAGGACAGTTGAGGTTGGATCGAGCGGGCAGGCCAAGCTGATAATCTATGCAGTAGATTGCCCAATGGATGTCCGAATGCAGCTTGAGTCCATGGACGTGCCGGTCTATGGGTTCGAGGGGATGGGCAAGGATCTTGGATCTGCCTGCGGAAAGCCCTTCTCTGTGGCCACCCTGGCAGTAATAGAGCCGGGCGACTCGGAGATCATGGCGCTGCTGCGGGAGATCCGAGGTGTTGAGAATGAGTGAGTTTAAGCTCACCACAGAGGGAATCAGATACATTGCCTTGTTTGAGAGCCTAACCGGCGGGATGGCCAGGGATTGTGTCGTCGACGAAGACAACGATAGGATTATCTTTGTCATAAAGAAAGGAGATATGGGGGCCGCCATAGGCAGAAAAGGCTCCAATATCAACCGGGTAAAGAAATCCATCGGAAAGCAGATCGAGATCGTAGAGTACAGTGACAACGTCAACGAGTTTCTCGAAAATCTCTTCCAACCGGCATCCATAAAGAACGTGAGCGTAGTTGATAAGAACAATAAGCGATTGGCTTATGTAGAAGTAGCAAATAAAGACAAAGGCATTGCCATCGGGCGAGATGGCCGTAACATATTGAAAGCTAAGATGCTGGCGCAGAGGCATCATGGCGTAGATGATATCATAATCCAATGAGCCCGATTTGGTCATTATTACTAAGGTGAAATGAATGGGTAAGGGAATCTATGCAGCCAGGAAACTGGAGAGTGATCGCAAAACCCTGAGATGGAGCTACCCTAAGTTTATTAGGCGCGCATCTGGGTCGAGGATAAAGTCGGACCCCCTGGGCGGTGCGCCCATGGGCAGAGGAATCGTTCTGGAGAAGGTAGGAATCGAGTGCAAACAGCCAAACTCGGCCATAAGAAAAGCTGTGAGAATACAGCTCATCAAGAACGGCCGTCAAGTCACTGCCTTCTGCCCGGGCGACGGGGCCATTGGATTCATTGACGAGCACGACGAAGTTACCGTTGATCGGATCGGCGGCCGGATGGGCCGATCCATGGGTGACATTCCCGGAGTCAGGTTCAAGGTCATAGCCGTGAACAACGTCTCTCTTCTTGAGATGGTGCGAGGACGGAAGGAGAAGCCGGTGAGGTGATTACGGTGAAAGTATTTGGCAAGTGGGACCCGGCTGAGGTAGAGGTTACCGATATGAGCATAAAGAGCTACATGAACCTCACTCCCAAAGCGGTCATGTACTCCGGCGGCAGGCATGCCAAGCAGCAGTTCAAGAAGTCTGAGCAGCATATAGTGGAGCGCTTGGTCAACAAGATCATGCGAAAGGAGAAGAACACTGGCAAGAAGCTGATGGCCTACGGCATTGTCGAGGATGCCTTTGATATTATTGCCCAGAAGACCAAGGAGAATCCCCTTACCGTCCTGGCCAAAGCAATAGCCAATGCCGGCCCCCGCGAAGAGGTTGTCCGGCTCAAGTACGGCGGCATAACCGTTCCCAAGGCGGTGGACACAGCTCCCCAGAGAAGGGTGGATACTGCCCTCATGTTCATAGCCAAAGGCGCCAGGCAGGCTTCCTTCAAGACCAAGAAGTCGGTTCAGGCCGCCTTAGCAGATGAGATCATTTCTGCAGCGAACTACGATGTCCGGAGCTTTTCTATAACTCACAAGGACAGCGTGGAGCGCGTGGCCAAGGCTGCCAGATAGACAAACTTATCTGGTCTGCTTTATCTTTTTTTGTTTTCTATCGGTCTTAAACACATTTAGCTTTTAACATATTAAATTTAAATATATTTTATCAAACAAATATATATTATATTTTCATCTATGTTTCTACACCTTGAATCGCCTGATGAAGGACCTGTCTATCCAGCTCTTCAGAGAGTAAATCAGCCTGGTTGGCGCGCCGATGCACATCTTTCCTACAACTCCCACGGCACAATCGCACCCCAAGGATATCAGGGCAACCTGGCTGTCGGTGCTGGCGCGGACTGAATACCTCTCCAGGGACTTGCCTTCAGCCTGCCTTGTCAAGTTCCGGGCAGTGTGCTTTGCCTGGCGTTCAGCCTCTACGGCGGTCTTGGTGGCCAACTTGCCGTCCACCTCAACCCAGGTGCAGTCACCAATGGCAAAGACTCCATCTTTGGCAAGAAGGTGAGGATCCACCAGAATCCAGCCGTTCTTTTTGGGAAAGCTTAGGTTCTGGATGAACTCCGGAGGTTTAATGCCTGCCGTCCATATGGCCATGTCGCAGTCCAGGCAGATCCCATCGGCAAAGAGTATGCAGTCCTCCTTTACCTCGCAGACCTGGTGAGAGGTTAGGATGTTAACTCCTTTTTTGGCCAGGGCCTTCTCAATCAGCTTGGACGTCTGGAGAGAAAACTGAGGTAGGACTCTATCCCTGGCCTCTACTATGTAGATGCTCGCGTCAAGGCTCTCTGACAGGACTGCCGCCGTCTCAACGCCTGTAAGGCCCGAGCCCATTATCATGACACGATCCGGGTTTTTCTCCTCGACGAACCTCCTGGCCCGGCTTGTCTCCTCTAAGGTGTTGACGGAGAAGGTCTTCTCTGCTCCTCGGACACCGAAGTAGTTCTGGGCAGCACCCGTGGCGATGACAGCCACGTCGAACCCCACCCGGCTCTTATCGCAGACCACTGTGTTGTCCTCAAGTCGGAGCGCCCTCTCGTTCAGGAGATCGGCCCCCATGCGATCGCAAAATGGCCTAAGAGGTGCAGTCAGCTCCTCTAACTTGGCCAGGCCACCCAGATATTCCGGGTATAGCGCCTGGAGCTCTATCTGCGACTTTGGCTCGATCAGGGTGAACTCAAGGGGACTTGGCGAAGCCACTCTTATCAGCTCGGCACCGGCTACTCCGCCTCCAATGACCGTGACTTTCACGCTCAACTTCCGACCTCTATTTGACCTAAATAATGCTTTTTGCGCTTGATTATCTGATATCTTCGGCTCCGCTGTTATAAATAGATAAGACCGTAACAGCCCGTAATTCAAATGGTGGCCGGTTACAGCTATAATG
The DNA here is from genome assembly GCA_003162615.1 of Methanothrix sp. Taxonomy (GTDB): domain Archaea; phylum Halobacteriota; class Methanosarcinia; order Methanotrichales; family Methanotrichaceae; genus Fen-7. Next base: position 20,176 of record PMNG01000053.1, read on the forward strand.
AATAAGTGTCCAAAAGGCTTTGATGATAAGATGATAACAGCCTACTTCGATGGCCTCTGTTACCCCAAAAACCCTTGCGGTGTTGCTGCTTATGGATATCTCATTTATCGCGATGGAGAGATCATCCACAGAGGCTTCAGGGCAGTAGGGGAAGGCAAGGGCATGACCAACAACGTCGCTGAGTACGAGGGCCTGAAGGCGGCTGCCATGTGGCTACATGACAATGGGATAGAAGAGAAGATCCTGATAAAAGGAGACTCCCAACTGGTCATGAAGCAGATGAAGGGAGAGTGGCAGGTGAGCTCGGCCACGTCTAAGAAATACGTCCCTGAGATAAAACTGCTACTTCAAGGGATGGATGTGACTTTCCAATGGGTTCCACGAGAGAAGAATGAAGAGGCAGACAAGCTTTCCAGGGTTGCGTATGAGAGATTCAGAAAGCTGCAAAAAGAACTGAAACGAGCTTGAAGTCCAATCTTATTCCTGCCCAAGCTTAGCATATTCCTTGGCCCAGTATGTTATTATCATGTCCGCTCCGGCCCTTTTGATCGAAGTCAGCGCCTCCAAGAAGGCTGCCCTATCGTTCAGCCAGCCACGTTCCGCAGCCGCCGCGATCATAGAGTACTCTCCGCTCACCTGATAAGCAGCGGTGGGCACGCCGAAGACGTCCTTCACCGATCGCAAGATGTCAAGGTAGGGCATTGCAGGCTTGACCATGACCATGTCCGCTCCCTCTTCCAGGTCAAGCTGAACCTCCCACATAGCCTCGGCGGCATTGGCCGGGTTCATCTGGTATCCTTTCCGATCACCGAAGGCGAACCCCGACTCTGCTGCCTCCCGGAAGGGCCCGTAGAAGGTCGAGGCGTACTTAGCGGCGTAGGATAGGATGGGCGTTTCGGTGTAGCCCTCGAGATCAAGAGCTGTCCTGATAGCTCCCACCATGCCGTCCATCATGCCGCTTGGTGCAATGATGTCCGCTCCTGCCTCTGCGTGGCTGACTGCGATCTCGCCAAGGATTGGAAGGGTCTCATCGTTCAGGATTTTTTCGCCTCTTATGAGGCCGCAGTGACCGTGGCTGGTGTACTCGCAGAGGCAGAGGTCTGTTATTACGACCAAGTTGGTGGTCTCCTTTATCTTAGCTACTGCTTTTTGGATGATCCCCTGGGAGTCGTAAGCAGCGGAGCCCATTTCGTCTTTGTGAGCCGGCAGGCCAAAAAGGAGCACCGCCGGCACTCCCAGATCCTCCAGTTCTGCTGCTTCTCCAGCAACGCTGTCCAAGCTCTGCCTGTTCTGACCCGGCATCGAGTCGATCGGCTTGGGCTGGCTGAGCCGTTCATCAACGAAAATGGGCTGGATCATGGTTTTCACTGACAGCCTGTTCTCGGCCACCAGATCGCGAACCCCAGGCTGACGAAGCCTTCTCATCCTCTTGATCATATAAATCTACTAGTACTGCTTTTCATGTTTAATGGTAATCCTCTCTTACTGTTGCCTGCCTATTTTAATAAATTCTATCTTATCCTCTGGTAGAGGTTTAACGGGTATAATCAATACTTCATTTCCCGCTAATTTTTTATCAAGATAAACTTTACCATTAGAATCTATTCTTTTATACACAGGATCGAGAAGCGTTTCGCGCTTTTTCCCATTGAACATGAATTCCATGTTTTAAAATATGCTCATCGTGTGCTTATATTACCTTTCATACTATTTATACATTTTATATAAATAGATCAAAAGATACAAATAGTAAAAAAGATACAATGGTGGTTTATGGTGGTGAAATGCAATTAGGCAGTAAGCTTCTGGTTACCGTTGTCGTTTTGCAGTTGGCAAATACAGCAATGTTAGCCGGTATATTCTGGATCTTCTGGATAGGCGGGTGGTAGTAAATCATGGAACAGTTTAGAAATAAGGATGAGGGACTTTGCAGCCAGAAGTTTGAACAGGAATTAAAGATGTCATAGAAAATGTGCATGTGAGGATGCGATAATCTTATCCCTTCTCCAGTCTCAAGTTAGCTCCTTTCGCTCGAATTTTAAATCTTGACTGCTGACATATATCCCAGAGTAATTAAATAATTTTAAGAAAATCTTGTCGAGAAAATCTACAAGGAAGAAGTATTCATATTCAGGTTCTTGCAAAGGTTCACAAACGGCCTTTTGTTTATCTGTTGCAGTCTGGCAATAGAATTTCCCTGTATGAACTAAGCTATCTCTGCAATGTATAAATAATGAAAGATCATCTTTTTTTGGTCTAAAGTTAATCGATCTACAAAGGTTATTTACAGCTTGCCTAAAAGATACTCGATTTAGACATGATAGTCTCTTTTTATTGCTCTCGCAGCATAGCCGGTCCAAAGTACTATCCTCAATCTGGCCACTTAGGGCTTCACGAATACCGTTACATAACGGAGAAAGAAACGTCTCAAAGCGTTCTTCTACTATGATGAATTCTTTCATTGAGGCATCTGATGTTGTTAAGAACACGTCCTTGAGCATTTCCACAGCGACGACAAGTTTAACACCTCTTGTCTCAAGAAAATCCCCTTCTGCTTTACCCTCCAGGTATGCATCAATAACCCCTCTATCTAAATTATATGCATTTCGCTTCTTCAAATAAATTGGATATGCATTTTCTATGAATTTCTTAATTTCATTTCGACCTTCAATACGGGGGTCAATGACAGGTAATAGACAATATGGCTTTGTAATTCTTGAATAATGCGTCCTAGAGATCATTTTATCGTCAGTGTTGTAGAGATTGTTGTAGATCCATTGAATTTTTGTTCCACTCGCGACCGATAATAAATAGCATAAATTATTAATTATTTCTGTTAGCTTATTGATATCATTGTCTTTAGATAGAGAGACTTCAATCTCACAAGTCACATCTATACCTTTTAAGGTACTAAGACGGGTTGTTACTTTATCATAGTCTCTTAATTTCTTGATGGACAGATTCGTAGCTCCTTCAATATTTATTGGTAGAATACAAAAGTTACGCCCGTTTTCTCTTTCGGTACCAGAAAACTTGAAGTTGGTTATCCCGAAATTTATCCTATTAACTTTATCGTCTTCTACCATCTGAACTGATATATCTCTCCAAAGGATAGATTCCCAAGTTCCGGAGCGGCCCGCCGGAATTTCGGGCAAATAATTCATTATGTCAGCTCCATTTGCTGTAATTCTATAACCTTCCGATGTTGTCCCCTTGAAGCTAGATCCCGAAATGTCTTGGATAAATCGAATTAAAGGAGAGAAATCACATAGCATGATGCTATCTCCATTATTTAATTGGCCAGCTTCAAACTTGCAGCCTAATTTCTCTCCACTCCTTAAAGTCAGTTCTCCGTGACCATAATATTGTGCGTTGCAAGTTCCATAATGCATTAAGAGGTCCCGTTCAAAAGGTGATTCGCCTTTATCATCTGATGCATTCTCATTGGAACTTTGTTGGATAGTCATATTCGTTTCGTAGTTTAATAGAAGCATAAAGGCTTATTGGCCACGCCTAATACTGAGGGTAACAATAGATAGTCACCAAAAGGCCCAGAACTTGTAGGATCACATTGAATATTCAATTACAGGCGAGGTATCAAGAATGGATTATACAGCCGTTGCCACTTTATTTTTAGCATTTGTTATTCTTCTTCCGGCTAGTGCGACTGTTTGGCTGGCTAAAATTTCTAGTGATAATATAAAAATTGCAAAGAATGTAGTTCAAGAGGGACGCTTTCTCAAAGAGATGGAGTCTGTTGCAGCTTCTTTTTATCGATGTGGTGGTAAATATCAATTGCAGCAGAGCCAACATCGCCGCGCAAACGTCTCATCCTCTTGATCATGTCCCATCCTCTAGCCTGAACAGCTCGGACATCGACTTCATAAGAGTTACATCTCCTCTTTCCGCAGCTTCTTTCAGGACCTTGGTGGGCTCGGCGAAGATCTTGTTCACTATCGAGCGGCTCATGTCCATCAGCACCCTCTGCTCGATCTCTCCAAGGGTATGGCGGGCGCTGAGCTTGTTCATTGCGCGCCTGCATTCCTGGTCTTTGATCTCCTCCGCCTGAGCATACAAAATGCCCAGCAGCTCCTCTGCCTCCTTCCGCTTGTACTTGGCCTTTAGAAGCTGTAGCTCCTCGTTTATGATGGCCTCCACCCTGTCCATCTCGGCCATCCTCGCTTGCATATTATCACTGCTTATACGCCGCAGGCTGTCGATGTTGTGCAGCTCAACGTTTTGGACATCCGCGGCGGCTTCGTCTATATCCCTCGGGTTGGCGATGTCTATCAAGAGCAGTTTTGCCCTGCGCCCGGCCATGGCTTTCTCGATGTCCTCCTTGAGGAGGATATAATGAGGCGCTGCCGTGGCGCTGATCACCAGGTCGGCCGTCCTGATCTGTTCCCTCATCTGCTCGAAGGGAATTGCCATGCCCCCCAGGCATTCCGCCATACACTGGGCGGAGCTGAAGGTTCTGTTGGTGACGTAGAGCGAGCTGATCTCCTTGGCCACAAGAGCTTTGGTGATCAGCTCGCCCGTCTCGCCCGCACCTATGACCAGTACACACTTACCCCGGAGATCTCCCAGGATCTCCTCAGCCAGGTCTACCGCAGCCGAGCCGACTGATATCGAGCGCTCGTTGATCCTTGTCTCTTTTCGGACTCGCTTTCCTACCTGGATGGCCTTCTTGAAGGCCGTCTCAAGCATCCATCCGGTCATTCCGGCCTTCTTCGCAATCTGGATAAGGTCCTTCATCTGCCCTAGGATCTGGTCCTCACCTATGATCATCGACTCCAGGCCGGAGGCAAGCCTCAGCATATGAAGCAATGACTCATCATGGTCGTGAAAATCTATTATGCGAGAGGACACCCGGGCCTTCTTGGCCAGATCGAACAGGACCTTCTCCCCTCTGGGTGAGACCACATAGATCTCCACTCTGTTGCAGGTCTTGAGGACAGCGCACTCTTCGACCAGCTCGTGCGAGCGGACCCACCCAAGAAGGGTTTCCACATCACCATGCCAGGCTCGCTCAATCTCGTCTATCGATGCCTTGCGGTGGGTCACCAGCATCGAGGCTATCTCGCTCATGTTGTGGTACCTGTTCGCGGGCTCTCATATAGGCCTTTTCATAGGATAAGTCAAGGAGCTTCCAAACCTCCCTGTCAGAGAGTATTGACCAGATTATCCTGGACCGTTCCATCTGGTCCGGGACCTCCTGTTTAATCTCCTTTCTGATCTGCCCCAGGAGCCTGGCCATCCCTTCGAAATTCTCGTCAAGCTCTCTCTCCAACCTCTGCCGAAGGTACTTTGAAAGAGCTGGGCTCTTGGTGGAAATGGCGATGGCTATGGGGCCTTTTCTTATCAGCGAGGGCACTACCACGTCACCGATTCCATCCACTTTGTTGACAAGTATGCCCTTTTTGGAGGCTGCTATTTCTATAGACCGATTAAGCTCTGCATCGCTCGTGGCTGGGATGACCATGAAAGCGCCTTCAAAGTATTCGCGGTAGCCTTGAGCGAGATCCGTTCTGATCAGCTTTGCCGACTCATCCCTCTCCATCTGGAGAAGCCCTTCTGTGAAGCTCTTACTGACGACGGTGACCCTGGAGAATTCCGAGAATTGCCTGGCCTTGCGTTCGCCAACGCTTCCTCCTCCGAAGATCACCACAGATCTAGATCCCAGGTCGAGAAATAAAGGCAGATGCTGTCTATTGGATTTTACTCCATTAACCATCTTGTTGCCACCTTAACCGTTCTCCGCTCTATCAATAATCTCGACCCATCATACTATTTTTCAAACCTAGATTGCACCGTCCAGCTTACATTCTTACGTTTGTCCCTTCAGATTCGTGCACTGGTCTTCTTGTATTCGGCTTCGGAAAATAGAACCTTGAACTCCTCAACTCCCGTGGCCCTTGCGATCTCTGATGCGATCCTCATGCACTCTTCTCGGCTGCGGGAATGGACCATGGCATAGAGGTTGTAGGGCCACTCGGGTTGTACCGCCCTCTCATAGCAGTGGGTGACGTCTTCGAATGAGGCCACGATCCGACCGATCCTTTCCACATCCTGTGATGGGACCTTCCATACGATCATGGCGTTGGCCGCTATCCCTAAGGCCCGATGGCCGATAGCTGCGGCAAACCTCCTGATAACTCCTTCTCCCACAAGAGCCCGAAGCCTCTGTATCACTTCATCCTCGGACATTCCCATCTCCACTCCCAGGTCCTGGTAAGGTTGCTTGGTCAGCTTCAGCCCATCCTGGACTGCCCTCAATAAACGGATGTCCAGCTCGTCCACAGTTCAACTCCACCCTCTGGGATTCTTGAAGGGATATCTGTCCACTCCGTTGCTCGGGATTATCCTAGAGACATCTCCAGGATTTCCTGTTGCTTTGAAATCACTCCAGTAGTTCCCGCCGACTTTTGGTCCCGAGTCCCAGAGGTTATCCCCGTTATCCGCAGCATTCTGGTAGACGTTGTCGATGAAAACGTTGTGGTAGATGTTGTTTCCGCTGCAGTCCACCAGGTTGACGCCGGATATCTGGTTTCTCGTGAAACTGTTGTCCGTTATGTTGCATCCAGACGTCATGCTCATCCTAAGTCCGTGTCGGGTATTGGCGCTCATATTGTTATCGATGATCTGAATATTCTTTGACGACTGGACATAAATACCCTGCCCGTTAGTCAAAGCGATGTTTCTTGTGACCCGCACATCCGAAAGCTGGAGGAGGGCCAGTCCGTCCTGAGAATTAGCGCTGGCGTTGCAACCGTCGATCTTGCAGCCGTTGGAGCCGACAATGTTTATGCCCTCCTTGTTCAGTGAGGATTTCACTCCTTGGAGGGTGCAATCCGGCGAGCTGGTTATCCCTAAGCCTGTATCTTTGTTCCCGGTGACTATACAATCCAGCACCCTGCACAGTGGAGAATTCTTGATCCATAATCCCATCTCACCCCCAGATGCACGTCCGCCATTGATGAGCAGGCCAGAAGAACCATCTATCTTGAGGCCGGTATCCGAACTGTTGGTTGCCACATCATATTCCAAGCGATTGTCGGATGACCTGGTGGCCAGGAAGCCCGTCTTGCAGCTCAAAGACTGGCACTTCTCTGCCGTACAGTTCTTGCTGTTTATCATCGAAACGCCATTTTCGCTGCGGCGAATGGTGCAGTTCTCTGCATTGCAATCGGTCGAGCCAACCAACAAGACTCCTGTGCTGCTGTTGGATATGCTCTGATTGGACACACTGACGTTACGGCATTCGATCAATCCTACAAAGGCGTAGCCTTCAAGAACGACTCTTTCGCGTTGTTCGACCAAGTAGCAAATCGGCTTTCCGTCCGCTGAGTTGGAGACGTCTATATCCTGGAGGAAGTCGTCCTCCGCTTGTACCAGACTGCTTCCAGAGTCTATTCGCAGGTTGTAGAGATTGGCCTTCATGGAGTTGTTCTTTAGGATATTGTGGCCAGATCCCCTCAGGGAGATGCCGTAGGTGTTATCAGAAGCTGCATTGGACACGATCGTGTTCTTCTCTGAGGCAGCCAAAAGGATGCCGTTGCCGTCTTTGGATAGGGAGTTGCCAATGAGCTGGTTGTCTGTGGAGCCGTTCAAGTACACTCCTGCCCGCTCGTTCCTTACGCAGCTGTTATTTGTCAGGAGGTTTTTGTCCGACTGCCTTAGGCTGATGCCTAGCATGCTCCCATTCAGGAGATTGCCGGTGAGGTTGTTGTCCGACGACTCCAAGAGGTCCAGACCGCTGATATACGACCCGGAGAACTGGTTCTCAGCCAGGCTATTGTGGCCCGATTTGGACAAAGTGATCCCAAAGCTCGTTCCTGAGAACCTGTTCATCTCAATATTGTTGTTGTTCGAGGATGTAATCTCAATGCCCTGGGAGGTCGAGAACCTGCAACTTTTGATTACGTTCTCGGATGAGTCTTTCATCTGGATGCCCTTGTCTCCGTTGAAGGTGTCGTTCTGGACTGTGCTCTTAGAGCCAACCAACATCATTCCTAAGCTGGCATCGATCCTGCTGTCGCTGACTGTGTTGTTAGTTCCCTGAACTTCTATTCCATTTGGTCCGCCCTTTAAACTACAGTTATCCAAGACGTTGTCGGATGATTTAATTATCAACCCGGAGCTTGATCCGCTTCCCTCGATGTAGAGATTGGATATTCTGCAACCCGATGCACCGATGATAAGAGCGCTGTTCCCCTCGCCTTTTATAACTACCCTACCGGATCCGGATATAGAAAGGCTACGATCTACAGTCGCCCCGTAGTAGCTTCCAGGCATTACGACAATCTTATCGCCTGGGCTCGCCATTGCAATGGAATCGGCTAAAGTCCTAGAGCCTACGCGGCCGGTAGGATCAACAAATAGAGTTCTGCCATCTGATGAAGCAATCATGAGAACCAGAGCCGCCAAGAGCAACAACCATTTCATCGAATTCCCCGAGAGACGGATGGAACTATGGCCTATTATCTATGGCGGTAGGAACAAGCTGTCGGACTCTTGCTATCTATTTATACGGCGGTCAATGTACAAACCCGCACTGACTTATAAATTGGACACTCTTTTTGATTTTCGTCTCACCCTTGCATAACTGATCATGTTAGCTTAACTGATGACCATCTTTTTTGTAGTTACATGTCATATTAATTCAAATAGTCACTCAGAAAGATAGAAATACTCAGATCGAGTATTCATCTATTGGGTAGGACGGTCAGGGATGGTAGAGCCTTATCGAATTCTGATTGTAGAGGATGATCCGGAACACGCCGATTTGATCCGGATGGGCTTTCGAAAGCACGACGAGTTCTTCCTGGACTTTGCCTCAACAGGCGAGCAAGGTCTGGAGATGATAAGATCCGGCTCGTACGACTTGATCTCAGTAGACCTGGTCCTTCCGGGGATAGGAGGTCTGGATGTACTTGTGAGGATCCGCAAGTTCGATCAGGACACTCCCGTGGTCATGGTCTCAGGCCACGGCACCACCGAGCTGGCAGTGGTAGCCTTCGAGAACAGGGCAACCAAGTACGTTGTAAAAAGCATGGAGAGCTTCAAGAGCCTGCCATATATCTTCGAGAACCTCATCCAGGAGGCACGGTTCAAGGCCAGCGAAAGGGCCATGAGAATGGAAATAGAGCGGTCGGAGAGAATCCACAGGAGCGTAGTAGAGAACTCTCTGGGCGGCATCTACATCCTACAGGATGGCGTCTTCAAGCTGGTCAACCCCAAGCTGGGAGAGATCTTCGGCTGCGCGGCGGAGGAGCTGGTGGGAATGCCCTTCTGGCATCTCGTCCAGCCTGATGATATGCAGTGTGTAAGCAGGTTGGACCGAGGGATAGAGGGACCAGCACCGGCCTACGAGTCCAGGGTTCTGCGCAAGGACGGGGACCAAAGTTGGATCGAGTTTAGGACCGTTCCCATAGAGTACGATGGACAAAGAGCAGTCCTAGGGAACATCGTGGACATAACTGAAAGAAAAGAGATGGAGATCGAGCTTGTCAGCTCCAATAGGGAGCTGGAGGCCGTCAATAGCATTATGTCCAGAGTGCTCCAGCCTGACAGTGATGTCGAGAAGGACATCACCGGTGCCTTGGCTGATCTGGAATCAGGCATCGAAGGCGGAGAAGTAGGAGGCATATTCCTACTAGAGAACGGGAACTTAGTTCTGCGGTCTCTATTCGGCCCTGTGGAGAAGCTGATAAGATTCATTGAAGGAAGGGATTCCAAAATCCTATTGGCCGGTCCGAATGTGTACAAGATGGAAGAATTTTCTGATTATATCTGGACATCCGTACCATTGACCTTCGGCAGGTCCAAGGGGACGATAGTGGTCGCTTCCACTTCAAATGACGGTGATCGCTGCCTATCTTTTCTGCAGAAAGCCGCACCCCATATCTGTCACATAATGAATGCCAGCGTCATGAAGGGGTCTTCAAGACAGTCACCATCTGAGAAGCTGCTGCTTACCGAGGCGAAAGGAGCTGGCCTTCAGAGCGGCTAAAGCTTTTGCCAGATATGGTGAAATCTCTGCAGGGCTGTAATGTGACTGGAGATCATGGTCGCTACAAGGACCCAGCCGAGAATTGGCAGTCCAGCTATGGAATAAGGGTAAGCGGCATTTCCAAGAGTTGCTAGAAAAATCATTACGAGTCGGTCTGCCCGACCCATCATTCCGCCGTAATATCTGCCAAGCTGCAATGCCTGGGCCTGAGTTCCTATGTAGCTAGTCAGAAAAACGCCGATCACTGCCAGCAGGCCTACCGGCCATGGCGCATAGCCTGCAAATATTATTCCGCCTAGGAAAAACATATCTGCATATCGGTCTATGGCGTGATCCAGAAAATCGCCCTTTGGATTGACTTTGCCGGTCCTACGGGCCAGGGAACCGTCGGCGGCATCAAAGATCGCATTCANNTTGGGAGAGATGCCGGTTTTTTCCGCCAAAGCAGACAAAGGCTCGGTGACTACTCTAGCCACTCCGCGAAAATCATCCAGAGTCAAAGAAGTCCTCCAGCCAGTCAACCTGCCCCGGCTCAAGGTCTATCTCATTTCTTATGGCTCTGAGCACAAGGTCAGCCACCTCAGGCGGAGATCTGCCTGTTGTGTCTATCTCGCTGACTCGTTTGCAGAACTCGACCGACTCTACCAGGATCACATCCAACGCCTCTGATTCGAGGTTCTCCTGGATCTTTGTCTCAGGGTATCCTCGTGCTTCCAGCCTTTTTTTCAGCTCGGAAGGCACCAGCCTCAGCACTACGGCTTCATCTGCAAAGTAGTGGGAGAAATGGCCTTCCAGGATGATCAACTCATCCGTGTCCATCTCAGCCAGCTTCTGCTCGAGACCATCCATGTCCGCCTCCAGACATCCTCGCTCTGGGTCTATGCCCAGGTTCAGGCCACCTTTCACGAGGGCATTTAGATCTATCACCCTGTAGGGCAGAAGAGCAGCAATTGTTGTCTTTCCAGTTCCTGGAGTGCCAGTCAGAGCTATGCGCATATTTCCCTGTAAGCCGCCAGAAACTGGTCGTTCTCCGCTGGTGAACCGACAGACACGCGGATGTGATGATCTCCCGCACCATGGAATGACCGGCAGTCTCTGATGATGATCCCTTTCTGTTGGAACTTCTCTGTCACGATGTCGGAAGGCTCTGCAGTTTCGAGGTAAAGGAAGTTGGCCTGAGAAGGATCCGCTTCTGTCTCCTTTTGCAGCCTCTCACGCTCCNNCCACCCCAGCGGCCACCGAGGCGCATGTGACTCCAAAGAAGGGCGGTGCTGCCCTTCTGTACTGTCCGGCAATCCATTCAGGAACTACTGCATAGCCCAGCCTCATGCCGGCTAATCCGAAGGCCTTGGACATGGTCCTCCCCACAACGAGGTTGTCGTATTTCCTAACAAGGCCCAGCAGACTTCTGTCAGCGAACTCCACGTAGGCCTCGTCCAGGAAGACTATGGCCTCTGTGCTCTCCAGTACCTTTTTTACATCCTCTTCCGACGTGAGGTTGCCTGTGGGATTATTTGGGGAGCAGATGAAGACCATCTTGACATCCTTCGGGATATCCGTGGAGATCTCGAAACGCGGCCCACGGGGGACAAAGAGCGGAGTTGCACCGCATAGCGTTGTCAGGATCTCGTAGTAGCTGAAGGTTGGGGTGTAGATGAGTGTTCTGTCACCATTCTCAAGGAAGAGCCTGGTTAGGGTGTCCATCACTCCGTCCATGCCCGCGCCTATTACTATCATCTCTTCTGGGTGCTCTGTGTAGCCTGCAAGGCCTTCCATCAGCTTTTCCGGTTCGGGATATCGCTCAGGCGATATACCTTGGATCGCAGAAAGCACTCTTGGGCTGGGGCCGTAGGGATTCTCGTTTGATCCAAGCTTAACAATCTTTTCCGGAGGGATGCCGTACTTTCTTGAGATCTCTGTGTAGCCCTTGCCCGCCACGTAGGGTTTGAGACTGTTAAGACATGGTCTAAAACTCTTCGAGAACCTCTCCAAGGACCTTCACCACTCTATCGATCTGCTCTTTAGTCACCACCAATGGTGGGATGAACCTGAGGGTGTGATCGCCAGTGTTATTGAGAATCACTCCTTTCTCAAGGGCCTTCTGGACCACTTGTTTGCAATCAGCATCCAGGTCAAGGCCTATCATCAGCCCCAGACCGCGGACCTCCCGGGGCCCAAGCCGTTCCAGCTCAGAGCGCATGTAAGCTCCCAGCTCCTCCGACCTCTGGACCATGTTCTCAGATTTGATTGCATCTATAGAGGCAAGCGCGGCAGCGCTGACAAGAGCGCCGCCTGCGAATGTGGAGCCGTGGTCTCCCCTCTGGAAGGCTTCTGATACGCTCTCAGAAGCAAGCATTGTCCCCATTGGCAGTCCGCCTGCCAGGGCCTTTGCCAGGGTCAATATATCAGGCTGGACTCCGGAGTGCTCTTTTGCAAACCATCTGCCCGTGCGGCCAAAGCCTGTCTGGACCTCGTCGAAGATGAGCAGCGCTCCGGCGTCATCACAAACCTGGCGCGCAGCGCGAAGATAATTTGCATCTGGCACGTAGACTCCCGCTTCGCCCTGAACAGGCTCCAGGATTACTGCTCCTGTCTCTTTGGTCACAACGGCTTTCAGGGCCTCTGGGTCGTTGTAAGGTACAAACTCAGCTTCGTTCAGCGGCCTGAATGGCTCCCTGTATATCGCCTTGTATGTGGTGCCTAGAGCCCCTAGGGTCCTGCCGTGGAAGCTGCCCACGGCAGCAACTATCTTTGATTTGCCTGTGGCCCTTCGAGTTAGCTTGAGGGCAGCCTCCACACTCTCGGCACCAGAGTTGCAGAAGTAGGCCCTTTTCATCCCTGTAAGCTTCTTCAGCTCCTCAGCCAGAAGCACCTGGTTCTCGGTGTAGTACAGGTTTGAGGTATGGATGAGCGTCTCAGCCTGTCTCTTTATCGCCTCGACAACAGCATGGTGGCAGTGGCCTACGTTGTTCACGGCTATTCCTGCCACGAAGTCAAGGTACTCCTTACCATCCGAGTCCCAGACCTTTGCGCCGGATCCGCGCACCAGGACCACCTTCTGGCGGGTGTATGTCTGAATGATGGCCTCAGACTCTCTCTTCATCAGCTTGTCCCTGTCTATCATGGATAAGACTTCCAGTCCAACCGCTTTGCACTCGCCATTCATAGCACTGCACTTGCTGGTCATAGAACGCTCCTGGCAAAGCGGAGGCTCATTTGGATCTGGCGGTTGACGTCCCTGTCAGTGATTTCCATGTGGCCTGGGTACAAGGTCTTGACGTCTAGGCCAGTCAACCTCTCGATGGACTTAATCAGCTTTATCGTGTCCCCACCGTACATGTCGGTCCGGCCGATGTTGCCGTCGGGAAAGACTGTGTCCCCGGAGAAGAGGACTTTCTCTGTACTCTCATAGAGGCAGATGCTGCCCTCTGAATGGCCTGGGGTCTCCAGAACCTCAAGCTTCCATTTCCCGATGTCCAGGACCATGCCGTTAGACACCGTCTCGTCTACCTTGTACTCGGGAGCTTCCTGGCCGAAGAGGTAGGACACCGTTGTGAGGTCGTCGCCCACGCAGCCCACCTCCTTGACGCTAAGCAGGAGCTTAGCCCCTGTGGCCTCCTTGATCTCCGGCGCACCACCGGAGTGGTCGTGGTGGCAGTGAGTAAGAACTATCGTCTCTATCTTTTTGGGATCTATATATTTTTTGATATTTTTTAAGGTGGGTCCGGCCACCATGCCAGCGTCAACCAGTATGGGCCTCTCGTCAAGGACCAGGTAGACGTTGCCATCGTTGGCGGTACCGCTAACCTTATGCACTTCGACCATGCAAACACCTTCCCAAGGACTGTAACTCTTACTGTATATTAGTTGATAGCATGACCCTGATGGAAGAGACAAGCGGTGGGCGAGTGCCCAGAGTAATCGACCTCGCAGCAAAGCGAGAAGGAATAGAGCCGGCCAGGCTAGCCAGGCTTGTTGCAGCGGGCCGCGTAGTTATACCAAGGAATGTTCGCAGGGAGATTGAGCCCATGGGCGTAGGGGAGCTCATGACCACCAAGGTGAATGTGAACGTTGGGACTTCGCAGGCCCTGGACAGTCCGGAGACTGAGGTAGAAAAGGCCCTGGCGGCAGTGGAGGCCGGTGCGGACACTGTCATGGACCTGTCCACGGGTGGAGACCTGGACCTGGTTCGCCGCAAGATCCTCGACTCGGTCAGCGTTCCTGTAGGGTCAGTTCCAATTTACAATGCAGCAGTTAAGAAGGATCTCACCTCGCAGGGTCTCTTCGACGCCCTGGAGAAGCACGCCAAGGACGGAGTGGACTTCGTGACTGTCCACGTGGGCGTGAACAAGGTCTCCATGGAGCGGCTCAAACAGGATCCGCGGATAATGGGCGTGGTAAGCCGGGGCGGTTCGCTGACGATGAAGTACATCGCCGAGACNNTGCATCGAGGACGCCTCGGATCGGGCCAAGTACATGGAGTTCATAATGCTGGGCGAGCTGGTCCGTAGGGCCCGAAAGGCCGGGGTGCAGGCAATGGTGGAGGGACCTGGGCACGTTCCGGCGGACGAGATTGAAACATCTGTGAAGGCCATGAAGCACTTGACCGACAGAGCGCCGCTGTACCTGCTGGGGCCGCTGGTCACTGACATCGCCCCAGGCTACGACCACATTACTGCGGCCATCGGAGGAGTCATTGCAGGCATGGCCGGGGCAGATTTCCTCTGCGCCACGACACCAAGCGAGCACCTCGACCTTCCGACAAAAGAGGACGTGATTGAGGGAACTTACGTCACCAGGGTGGCCGCTCACGCCGCAGACCTGACCAGACCGGGCGTTCGGGAGCGCGCGCGGGCCTGGGACCTGCGGATGGCAAAATCACGGGCGGAGCTGGACTGGGAAGGGCAGTTCAATGCTGCAATAAATCCTGCCAAGGCCAGGCAGATTCGGCACCGTCGGGGCGTGGAGACGGACACCTGCACCATGTGCAGCGAACTATGTGCTATCAGGCTGGCGAAGGAAGCGATGGAGAGGGAAAAACAGGGTTAAGCCGCTCGGATTTCTCACAACCTGCAGTTAACTAAGCAATTCTTAAATATCATGTCTTGATAATCTTATTCCAGAAGGTGGTGACTTCCATGGCTGAATGTGAGAACTCACACGTATTCATCAGAGACCAGCTTCCCTATGGTGGTGCGGTAAATATTCGGGGCCAGATAGTTTGGCGTATCACCAAGGAAGAGCATGATGCCATGAAAGCGAGAGTCTTGAGCCTATTCGAGGAAGATGAGTAGGATAGCTGTCGACTCTAATATCTTTTTCTTCTCTTTTAAATCCCGGTAGTCTCCCTATTTTGTGTT
>PMNG01000098.1 GCA_003162615.1 Methanothrix sp.
CTTACGCCATCGCGATGGGCTGTGTCTTCATAATCTTCATGAACCTCTACAACTTCTATCTTGAAGTCTCCGCCAGAAGAAAGTACGGGCCGTATCCAGGCTATAGGGGCGACATACCTGCATGAAAGCACGAGTTATTAGGTCGGCTCAAATTAGCATGACCTATAACCCCTTTCGTTGAAAACGACGCTGAGTAGCCCAGAAAGAAGTTTAATTAGGAGGATGATGGGGCCGTTAACTACGACGATAATGCCCGGAAGACAATCGATTTGACTCTGTATTCCTTCTCACTCACCCTTTGCCCTGCTTGAGCATGGTGACATGACGTTCGCTTGGCATGACGTATCTCTGCAGTTCTGTATCAAATGTTGCTTCCTCCTTGGGCGCATGCGTACGCTGGGTCTTAGAACGACCCCTAGCGTGCGGATCCGTTTTGTGAGTAGCAGTCATATTATCTCCCTCTGCACTACTTGAGCTAGTCATTGTCGATATATACTTTCGTAGGCTACTAGGTTTCAGGCCGTAGCAAGGATTTTGCAGTCGAATCTCTTTTTTACGCTCTAAAAGTTTCGGTGAGGGACGGCAATTTTCCATCGTCGGCCAATTCGCAAGCTTTTTCGTGGAGGGTAACATATATTTGGTTATGGGACCAATTGAAAAAGTAGGAGTATTGGTAATGTGGATAGTGCCTCCAGGTGAAGATACTGCCAGCTACTGGCTGAAGCTTGGAATTGCCCTGTTCAATGGTGGCCAGTATGAAGAGGCATCTAAGGCTTTTGATAGGTCCATCGAGCTTGATCCAAAGGATACAGAAACCTGGAACAACCGGGGAATCGCTCTTTCCATCCTGAAGAGGAATAAGGAAGCAATACAATCCTTTGAAAAGGCCACCTCTATAGACCCAAGAAATGCAGAAGCATGGTACAATCGAGGCATGGTGTTATGCAGCCAGGAACAGTATGAGGATGCAGTAGACTCCCTGGAAAAGGCTCTGGAGATCGATCCACAGAGTG
Organism: Methanothrix sp.; assembly: GCA_003162615.1. Lineage (GTDB taxonomy): Archaea > Halobacteriota > Methanosarcinia > Methanotrichales > Methanotrichaceae > Fen-7. The sequence continues at coordinate 1,014 of PMNG01000098.1, forward strand.
CAATCGTCTGGCACAACAAAGGAGTTGCCCTAAAGCACCTCGGTCGGGATACCGAAGCCAGGCTTGCTTTTGCCTGTGCAGGAAGACTGGGGACGAGTTGAAGCGTGCAGAATCCTTCATTTATCGACGGCTGCTAGCATCAAGAAGACTACGTGCGCCAGCAATAATGTCAATTGGTTTGTGATTAGTAAATCATTTATCAAAACATTATTTGCGCCGTGAATTACCACCTCGGATTACAATTCGCATCACAGCTAGCCACAGAACCAAAATGACCGCTGAGACCGAATCTACGATCATTTCATCCATAATTAGACGCTTCCGCATTTGTCTTTTCATTCGATGTTAATCAAATAGTTATTTATGAATTTATCATACAACAATAAATACCATTGTTAATAATTTCTTTCTCCTTTGATCGCACTGCGACGGATGATATATGCCGCGCGGGATTAGCAAAGAGTTCCCAAATATTTCCGCGCGGCCAAAAAATCGAGCACATGCTGTTCATATTGCTCTAGTCAAGGTAAAGGGATGAAAACTCCTAAAATGGCTAGGTGCCCAATAAGGCACAAGCTCAGGTTAGAGCAAGTGTCCGGACTAGATCTGTCGGGGTGATAATGCCCCAATGCGCACCGGAGTCTGTAACTACGATCTGGTTAACCCTATTTCTTCCCAGAATTTTTACCGCCTCGAAGATGAGTTCAGATGAGTCGATGGTCAGGAAATCGTGGGTCGTAATCTCACTGACCTTGAGGTCAATCCGACCATCCGCTATAGCCCTTGTTATGTCGGTCATGCTGACTAGGCCAGGAGAGATTTCATCAACCAGGGCCTCCCGAACACCATTGTGTATTAGTATCTTAGCTGCTTCTTGGAGGGTGGCATTGGGTTCGATATGGACGGCACGTTGCGCCACCTTCTTGACAGGAATCCTTGGAATTGAGATAATCTCAGTTACATGGAAGATAAGCTGAGACATTGTGTCGTCCCTGCCTTCTACGACTCCGCCAACGTACAGCTTGTTCACTGGTGTAGGTCCTATTCGGATCTTGTCGCCAACATCGAAGTCTTTGACGTTGCCTATTATGCGTACTGTTCCGTTGCACACGTGAGACTTCATGACCTTGTTGAAGACGATCTCGCTGGCAGTGGCCCCGCTGACCTCAACTTCGTTCTTGGTAATTGGCACAACAACCGTGTCATCGGTTCCATCGAGGTTGAGAGCCTCATAAGCAGAGCTTGTGGCCTTGTAGCCTCCTTTGGGTCCGGGTATTCCCTCCACCAGGTTCAACGCCTCCAAAGATGGCATCCGGTTCCTTACAGTACCAGGGTTGCGATCTATGAGCTTTGCAATCTCCTCGGCTTTGGCGGGACGGTCTTCCCTGCGGTAAATGTTTATCAGCGCGGTTAATATGTCTCTTTCAACTTGTGTCAATTCCATACTTGGTCGGTATTAATAATGATAATCATCTATTTAGGTCTAATTATTAACGGGCTCTGTCAAGTCTGCAACAGAACCATGTAAGCGCAAGCATGAGGATCTTTCAGGTGGATATAGATCAAGAGAGGATAAGCAGTTTCGGCACTACTGAGTCCTCTTTCATGGCCCCAAAGCAGCCCATTTCCATCTAATAACAATTGTTAAACTGAATAGGTATTATTATGACAAAAAGACGTAAATATCAAAAAGCGGATATACTTAATCACGTCTGAGATAAGCAAAAATGGACATATCGAATTAAAGGGTTCTGAGCTGTGTTTGTCCTGTGGGTTATGCTGCAAAGGTATTATTTTTAATCGAGCCACTCTTAAGCCTCATGAAATAGGGTTTGCAAAGGATTCTGGATTGCGTTATTTCGAGGCAGGCAACGGGGAGTACGCTTTTCATTTACCCTGTAATCTGTATCAAAACAATAGATGTTCGATTTACTTAAATCGCCTGGATGCTTGTAAGAGATATCGATGTAATCTTCTGAAACAGTTAGCGAATGGAAGCATCGATCTTGAAAAAAGCAAGTTAATTGTCTTTCAAGTAAAAAGTCTGATGGACTCAATTGATAAACAAATGATTAATATAGAACCATCCAGTGAGTTTAGGCAGAAGCTTGCAAAATTCCTAGATTTACAATACAAAAACCTTATAATTCGTGAAGATTCAAATGCTTTATTCAAGGATATTGATTCTTTTTACGTCATTTTGCATCGCTACATCGAGGGAAGAGCCGATTGAGTAGCATTTGGTCAGGCCAATTGCTGTAAGAAACATGCAGAACTTGGAGCACAGGAAACGATATTGTTCGCCCTATCCCGGTAGAGCGAGACTAAGGGGGAGCTTTAGCATGGTTTCAGTCACCGTGCTAAGGTCTGATAATGCTAATCCTACAACACTATGAAATGAGATCGACGTGACGGGAGCTACTAGGCCAAGACCTCTTTGACCTCATCCTAACGCTCTCAAAGCTACTTCCCATAGCTGCTCACCCAGGCTGAACCTAGCTTGGCCACAGCTCCTCCTCTCCTCGCCAGGCCGGGCGTGGAACACTTCCGCCATAATCTCCCTGGTCATCTCAAGCTACATAAGCTGGAATTTGACTGTCCGCTTGGCTACGCAAAGTTCACCCCCTACGTAAACACAAACGCCGCCTCCTCCACCCAGTCTTCGCCCATAAGCTCTCCATTGCAGCCTGCATCGAATTCTGATGCACTTATCTCAGGGTCGACCTTGTAAGCATCTCTAATCACGTAGCCTATCTACATTCCCGGGGCCAGAGGAAGACCTTGCTTCATATGAGCGTCGCGTCTACTGCGGAGCTGAAAATAACAGCTTATATAGCTGGGCGGATATAGCTATAATCTGCAGGATTCCATCTATAGAGGCGATAAAATGTCCAATATCTGGAGCGGCAAAGCACCGGACCGCTGTAATTCTTGTTACAGAAAGATCGAAAATGTGTTCTATGATGCAAAGATATGGGCTTGTGAAGGATTCAGCCGGCAGCAGGTTTGCGAGGCCTGCTTCAAACGAAACTCCATGCTTGGAAGAGCCGAAGGTGACAGATACGAGCGCGACGATTCGGGAAAGTACTGCAAAACTCATGAATCGAGGTAAAATTTCGGCCAGGAGTTAAATATATTTTATAGTATACAGATTTACCTCCTCAAAAAATTCCCTGGATTTTGGGCCAGTCCTTCGTCCTGGTCTCCGCTTAACGATAACTATTTAATATTCTAATGCTCGACTATAATCGATTATTTGACTGATTCTGAGCTATTTAGGTCCGTCGACATTCGGTTCCTCGACAGGAACGAATTTAGTGCCGTAGTATATTATGCCTCGGTCTCCTTCCTTCCCAAGAATCCTGAAGACCGGACTAACACGCATTCCTATCTTGACCTTGTCCGCTGAGGAGACAATCTGCCCAGTAAGCCTGGGACCTTCATCCAAACGGATGATTGCCAGGTTGTAAGGCGTTTGTCTATCGAAGTCCTCAGTGGCGGTGTAAATCGTAGTAAAGGTAACGACCGTGCCCGTTCCCTTGAACTTGTACTCCTCCATATGGGTCCCCCTTCGACAGTTGGGACAGACGTTTCTTGGCGGGAAGTAATATTCACCGCAGGTGGTGCACCGGGTTCCTATCAGGCTGTACCTCTGAGGTATGCACCTCCAGAACCGGGGAGCTTGAGTTGTGGACATCTCACCTCGACATTATGTGGACAATGGCTGTTCCGCCTGAGCCTCCAACGTTGTGGGCCAGCCCGAACTCGGCATCCTCCACCTGGCGTTTCCCTGCCTCTCCACGAAGCTGAAGAGCGATCTCATAAGCCTGCTTTATGCCAGTTGCTCCCACCGGGTGGCCGCATGCCTTCAGTCCGCCGGAAGTGTTTATTGGCAATCGGCCGCCCAAGGCTGTGATGCCCTCCTCAGCGGCCTTGCCTCCCTGGCCTTTCTCCACAAAACCAAGGTCCTCGATAGCCAAAATCTCACCAATGGTGAAGCAGTCATGGACCTCAGCGACATCGATATCTTTTGGCTCTATTCCAGCCTGGCCGAAGGCGGAATGGGCGGCATGAACTGTGGCATCCAAGGTGGTTATATCTCTCCGGTCGTGTAGAGCCAGGGTGTCGCTGGCCTGCCCGCTGCCAACGATCCGAACTGGCGTGTCTGCGAACTTCCTGGCAATCTCGGTGGGGGCCAGGACTACGGCTGCTGCACCATCGGAGATGGGCGAGCAGTCCAGAACGTGCAGAGGATCTGACACCATGGGCGACCTGTCCACGTCGTCGAGGGTGATTTCCATCTGGTACTGAGCGATGGGGTTGAGGCACCCATGGTGATGGTTCTTTACCGCCACCTGGGCCATCTGGTCATGAGTTGTGCCGTACCTCCTCATGTGCAGCCTGGCCATCATGGCGTACAGGGCAGGGAATGTGGCCCCAAAGAAACACTCCCACTCGCGGTCAGCCGCTGAGGCCAGGGCGTCGGCGGCTGTGCCGCTGGAGACATCGGTCATCTTCTCTACCCCGGCTGCTATCACTATGTCGTGGTAGCCGCTGGCAACCGCCAGGACTCCCTGGCGCAGGGCCAGGCCGCCTGATGCACAGGCAGCTTCTACTCTGGTGCTGGGTATGTGCAGCCTGGAGAGTCCGGCGCAATCAGCGATCAGGGCTCCTATATGCTCCTGCTCGACGAAGCGTCCGGCGCTCATGTTTCCCACATATAGAGCGTCTATCTGCTCACCAATCAGGTTAGAGTCGTCTATAGCCAGGACTCCTGCCTCTGCTACCATATCCCGGAGAGAAACGTCCCAGCGCTCTCCGAACTTGGTGCATCCCACACCGATGATGGATACTGATCTCATAGTTTCAGCTTGCCCTTGTGCTTGGCGTACATGGCATAGTCAAGGTATTGAGCCTTGGCTATATAGTCCCTGACAGATGGTGCACCAGTCCTGATATCCTCTATCTTGTCTTTGACACTGATGCTGAAGGCGTCTGAGCCTGCACCGGAGCCAAAGCTGGTGACGAAGATCCGCTCTCCTGGTTTGGCAACGTCCAGGGTGGCGGCAAGGCCGATCAGGCATGAGCCCGAGTATGTGTTTCCGATAAATGGGACGACCAACCCAGGCTCTATCTGCTCTTTAGAAAAGCCGAGCTTGCGCGCCACGCGGAGGGGGAACTTCCCATTGGGTTGGTGAAAGACAGCGTAGTCATAGTCCTTGGGAGTTGTTCCCAGTCGCTCCATCAGGCCGTTAGCAGCGCTGGTCACATGCTTGAAGTAGGCGGGTTCGCCAGTAAACCTGCCGCCGTGCTCAGGATAGGGCATCCCCTCACGCCTCCAAAAGTCCGGGGTGTCTGTTGTGAAGGAATAAATCGCCTCTATCTCTGCAGCTAGGTCTTTGCTGCCGATGATGTAGGCAGCGCCACCAGCCGCAGCCGTGTATTCCAGCATATCGCCGGGAGCGCCCTGGCTCACGTCCGTGCCTATAGCTATTCCCAGGTCGATCAGGTTGGAGCCGACTAATCCGAGGCATGCCTGGATGGCTGCAGTCCCGGCTTTGCAGGCAAACTCGAAGTCAGCCGCGGTAAAAGAAGAAGAAGTGCAAATCGCTTCGCCAACAATCGTACCTGTGGGCTTGACCGCATAGGGATGGCTCTCAGAGCCGGTGTAGATTGCGCCGACCCGCCTGGGGTCTATGTTTGCCCTCATAACGGCGTTCCTGGCGGCCTCTACTGCAAAAGTAACCGCATCCTCATCCATGTCGGGCACTGACTTCTCGTAAACGCGTAGGCTTTCAGATATGTTGTCTCCATCGCCCCAAACCCGAGCGATCTCATCCACACGTATGCGGTACTTAGGGATGTAGACTCCATAGCTGACTATACCGGAGGGCAAAGAGACTCACCTTTTGTTCAAGACGGTGGTAATCTCTTCTGAAGATATAGGTGTCGTTAAAAGTGGGATGTTCTCAATCTCAGCTATCCTTACCGCAACCGGGTCGACGTCCGTGGCATTGAGCCCCTGGAGGACGATTGCCCCAGGTTTGAGGTTGGTCACTCTGACCGCTACCATAGACGACTTGCCCGAAGTGACTCCAGTGAATATCAGGGCACGGGCTGTGCTGCGACCGTAGATCTTCTGGAATTGATCCGGAAGAAGCTCGATTATCGCCTTTGCACTATCTATTATGGTGTAGCCGTAGATCGAGATGTCAGTGTTGCCGAAGACGACAGAGGCACTGATCTTGTCCATGAAGTCAGAGAGGATTACGGGTTCCGGATACTCGCATATGCAGCAGATGGCATCCATGCCGAAGATCTCCCCGAACATGGTTTCATAGGCTCGCATGACGGTGCAGCCACGAAGCTCGTCTATCTTCAGCAGTGCATCTATTATCTTGCTAACAATCATTATTCCTGGGGATCTCCGCCTGCCGCTCTCGTAGTCGGAGATTACCGAGGGAGATATTCCCAAGTGGTTGGATAGATCGGTCTGAGTTATGCCAAAATTTCTCCGCCATTTTCTCAGAGTTTCGCCAGGACTCGGCGACAGAGTAATTTCTCCGGCAATCTTCTCTGCTAGAAACCCTCGGGGATTGGAGATCTCTCTCCCAGAATTCATAATCAATGACTGGTCAAACTAGGATATAAAGCTAACGAAATTCGATTCGGCATTTAACGTAAGCCATTTGAGCAAAAGAATGATGCGTCGACCGGGATTCGAACCCGGGTTGTAGGCTTGCTTCGCAAACGCATGGAAGGCCCAAGTCATAACCACTAGACCATCGACGCTCGGCCCCATAACTGAAACTCGTTGAACTTAACTGTTTCGATTGAGAAAGGTATTTTTCCGCTCTAGGGAGATACTACCATCGAGGCAAAGCCGACTACTGTTAACAAAACTACGCCGAACTCATCAGATAGCTTCATATACCGGACAGGCAGCGAGAGGGCGAAGAGAAGCGATGATGAACATCTTGATAACTGCGATCTGGCTGATGCTGCCCGCTTATCTGCCCAACAACTTCGCTGCGCTCTTCGGCGGCGGCACGCCGCTGGATTTCGGGCAGAGGTTCAACGATGGCCGTCGCATCATGGGGGATGGCAAGACCTACAGGGGAACAGCTGCGGGTACCATATGTGGGTTTCTGGTGGGACTGGCCCTGAACTCAGTCGCTTCGAGCCTAGGGTTGCCGTCGTTTGGAGCGGGACTCGAGCAGTTTCTTGTCCTGGGGGGGTTGTCCCTAGGAGCGATGCTGGGCGACATCGTGGCAAGCTTCTTCAAGCGCAGGCTTGGAATGAAGCGAGGAGCCCAGTTCTTCGTGATCGACCAGCTAGACTTCGTATTCGGGGCTTGGATACTGACGGTGATCCTGGACCCACATTGGTTCTGGAATAACTTCACTCCAACCATCATCGTCATAGTTCTGATAATAACTCCAGTGCTCCACCGGGTTACGAACATCATAGGCTACCGGATCGGAGCTAAGAGGGAGCCCTGGTAACGGTCCATCGGACAATGCGTCGCGGCTCTTTTCGGAAGACGGAATTTATTAGACACTTTTTCTTGCTACCATTGACTTTTAACCAATTATCGGTGAGCAGGAGCCTTTCTCGAAAGCTTTATAAGTTTAGGTAAGTGATAGGTTGAGCGTCATAGCCAATTTTATCGGGGAAAAAAATAAGAAATTGGCGAAAAAGAAAAGGAGGAGAAATATGGACGCATTTAGCATGGGACTCGTAGGAGCCGTTGGTGCCCTTGCGACGATCTG
>PMNG01000071.1:0-189 GCA_003162615.1 Methanothrix sp.
CCAGACTCTCCGATGATAGTCATATTATTTTCCCGTTTATCCCTGTTTTCCCACCGGCTCATTCCGGCTCCGGTTCAGGAACAGCCCGACGCCCACCGGGATGAGGAATATCACCCCATAGTAAACGAACACATCGATTCCGTAATAGTTCGCCTGGAACAGCAGGACGATGAACAGGTAATCGAGCAC
>PMNG01000071.1:205-2548 GCA_003162615.1 Methanothrix sp.
CTTCATAAAGGATGTTTACCGGTTCGCATTCTTTTGCTTTGCGCTGAGGGGGAAAGAGCCCACGCAATCTGGGGACAAATCTCCGTGATGTGTCAACTCCACCATAATCCTTTTTCCAGATTTCCAAGGATTGGTTTTTTGTCGACGAGTGTCAAGCGTACCGATGTATGGCACTGCCGCTGGCCCCCAGTGCCAGATGCCGCTGCGGTTGAACTTGCTTCTCGCGTGCGTGACAAATCCGACTCTCAACTAAAGGAAGTTTTATAAATATACATTTACAACGGAGATAAAGATGAAATTTCACATCACCATCGAGAGGGACGACGAAGGAAGATATGTGGCAGAGTGCACCGACCTGCCAGGATGCCTATCGGAAGGGTGCACGCTGGAAGAGGCCATGGCGAACATAAGCGAAGCCATCATCGGCTGCTTGAAGTCCAGGCTCAAGATTGCCGGGGAGAACTTCAAGGTTCCAACCTTCGATCAGAAGCTCGACATATCCATAGATGTAACCGAAATGACATATGCTTAAGCTTCCCAGAGTGAGTGGAGATCAGCATGTAGCGGCTTTTAAAAGAGCTGGCTGGAAGGTCAATCACGTAGAAGGCAGTCATTATATCCTGATCAAAGAGGGAAGTGATGTTCACCTTTCCATACCTGTGCACAAAGGTAAAGATCTCGGTATTGGGCTTCTTAAGAAGCTAATATCCAAAGCAGGCCTCACCAATGAGGAATACATCGCTATTTTCTACAAGAACTATAGTTGCCGAAGCTTAGAGTTGAAAAGCGACTAGGATTGGATGACCGATCGGCTTATCATCCCTCTTCATACAATAGCACCATCTCTCTTTCCACGTGCTTTCGCACGTAAGGGCTCAGAGCGCTCTCGCTGCCCAGATCCACTTTCCTGCCTAGAATTTCTTCAAGCTCGTCCCACAGACCAAACCATTTGAACCCGAGATGTGGGCGCATTTCACGCGGCTTGAGCTCGACGAGGAGGTCGATGTCGCTCTCCGGTGTATCCTCACCACGGGCGAAGGAACCGAAGACGGAAACTTTCTTAACGTAGGGACGGAGCAGGGGCAGGACTTTTCCTCTTAGATCAGCGAATCGGTCCATTGAAGTCTTCTCAGACTATTCTATTATCGATTGCAACATTTGAATTTTATCCTGATCTACTGGAATATAGGTCGATCCGCCGATCCCTTGATTTCTTTTGAAGCTCAATAGGTGTATATTTGTCCCTGAACTCTCGAAGGCCTTCGGCCCAATTCAACCGGAGCATTCTTCTTTTGGGTTTGGCTTTTTCTCCGCCAAAAAAAGCAAAATCCCGGAACTCCTGCTGGAGCTCAGAGGTGCTTTGAAAATATTGCTATTCAGCTTAAGGGCCAGTCTAGATTTCCGATGCACAGCTGACACGTCTCTGGCCCCGGGGCCAGATCCCTTGTTGAATCTACGCTGATATGTTCGGAAATGCAAAAAGCTAACCTTAAGGTTAAATGTGATAAACGACTACTCTGTATTCGTAAATTGAAGTAGAGGTAAATTCAGATGAGCGGCGCAGCGCAGTCCTTGAGCTTTCAGGATCTAATAGATGCAGTCGAGTCTTTGCCTTTGGATGATCAGTCCATGCTGGTGGAACTTATCAATAAGCGTATCACGGAGAAACGCCGAGCGGAGCTGGTAAGCGAGGTCGAAGAAGCCAGAGAAGCATTCAGAAAAGGCGAGGTCAAACACGGCACAGTGGAAGACTTAATGAAGGACCTGGAAGATTGAAAACGCTTGTTTGGAGTCCTGGCTTTAAGAGATCTTTTAAACGCTCTGTTCGCAACAAGCCGGATATTTTGCCAAAGATTGAGCAGGCCTTAAAGCTTCTAGTTGGAGATCCATTTCATCCTTTGCTTCACACTCATAAATTAAAAGGCAATCTTTCAGGTTCTTGGGCGTGCACTGTGGACTTCGAATACAGGATTGTCTTTGAGTTCGTATTAGATCCCGAAAACGGAGAAGAGACGATATTGCTGGAAGCGCTTGGCACTCACGACGAGGTTTATTAATTCAAAACGTCCAAAAGCTTGAAGCCATTCTCTTAATTTCTCAAAGTGCTACCGCCTCGCGCAAGACCCGATCCCGAATTCTCTCCCGCAGGCCTTGATCACTCACAACGTCGACTTTCATTCCCAGGAGACTTTCAAGCTCTCTGATCATGGCCGACTGGCTGAGGAGGGTTGATCCAGGAAGGAATTCCACAAGAATGTCGAGATCACTCTCGGAATCGGCTTCTCCCCGAGCAACAGAGCCGAAGATCCGGATATTGCGAGCACCATGCTTTGCAGCGATCTT
>PMNG01000065.1 GCA_003162615.1 Methanothrix sp.
AAACGATGGCATTGTATTCTTCAGAGCGAAGACCCTCATCCCAATTGCCACCGGATAGGTCTGCGACTCTGTGGCCTGCCACGGCGCCAGGAAATCTTGAGCTTACCTTATCCGAGGCAATATTCACCATCCTACTGGAACCGTCAATTAAGAATATCTTAGCTGGAATCTTTTCAAGAATGGCAGTGGATGCGTTGCCGGTGCCGCATCCCAGGTCTATGATTCGGGGTCTTGATTCATTCTGGCCAAGATATCTGGAACAGGTCACGGCCGCCATGTCCAGCATTTCAAGATAATGCGGAACTACAGTTGACTGGTAGATATCGTAGTCGTTGGAGTGGCTGTCATAGCATGAAACCGTTGAATCCTCTGTCATTCGATCCTCGTACCAATATATGACATTCTCAAATGGTCTATGGTATTTATATAGGTTACAGGAATATACATCTGGCAACTGATCTCTCATTGTAATCACTGCAATCCAGACCCTTTTTTTTAGCAATCAGGATACGGCACTGAAATGTTGGGCCGATAACATTGGTAACCGCACATGATGTCCTTGTATAAAACAGCGGATGTACGATGGTCGTCATCAATAGAGCCGTCTGGAAGCAATCAATCTAAAAATTTTGGACTCATTCAATCACATTACTCACTCTTCTTAATATCCTTCGACGACAATCGGCCAGCCGCCGGGAGCCAAGAGATTTTTAGCACTCTTCCAGTACGGCTCTATAACTGTCAAAGGGCAGGTGCTCCAGGACAAGTGTAGACACAATAGCGTCGTATTCCCCCCCGAGCCGAGATCATCGCTCCAGTCGCTAATGGACAGATTCGCGACTTTTTGTGTCTAGCAATAGCAAAGGGAAATCTCGAGCTTATCTTTTCCAGGCGAGGTCCACATCTTACCGAAACCATCAACCGGGAATATCTTGGCTGGGACCTTATCCAGGACGGCTATGGAAGCATACGCCGTTTTAGAAGATTGTTTCCCTCAGCCGCACGTCTCGCTTTGAGTCTTGACATGCTTCTGCCTAGATCATATTCAAGATAGCACGCGAACCCACTTCGACGGTTCTTCGCGATATCTCAGATAGAGCTTTCAGCCCAAAGGTAAATCCTGTTAGCATGAAAGTACTCGCCGTCACGGGCAGGCTGGCCCAAGATCTGGTCAGGGCCTGTGCCAAAGAAGCGGACGTGCTGGTGCTGGACGTGGAAATTGCAGCTTTCATTACCCCGGAGGTGTTGCAGCAGGCCGCGCCCAAAGGATACGACCTGATCCTTATCCCTGGGGCGATAACCGCTGATTTCAGCACCACTGAGGCGGCCTTGAGCACGAAGATCCGCCTGGGTCCCAAGCATGCTGCAGACCTTGGATTTGTGCTACGCAACCTGGGCGACGTCGAGCTCTCGACATCCATTCCGGCGTGCACCCTGATGGAAAGCCGGATGAGAAAAGATGCTCTGTCCACCATAGAAACACTGGAGGCCCGGTCTGAACCGGCTATGATCATCAAGGGGGTCAAGATCGGTGGTAATTCAAGGATGAAGGTCCTGGCCGAGGTGGTGGACGCGACCCAGATGGACGAAGCTGCTCTTATCAGGAAGATATCTTACTACAAGGCCCAGGGAGCAGACATGATCGACTTGGGAGTTTCCCTTGACGCCAACCCAGAACAGGTCGCGTTTGCTGTTAAGACTGCCCGAAAGTTCACGGACCTTCCTGTTAGCATCGACACCGTCCAGCCGGAGATGATAATGAGCGGGATTGAAGCTGGTGCCGATCTGGTGCTCAGCCTGAATGGAGATAATATTCCCGTAGTAGGCGACGCGGTGGCCTGTGCAGGCGTGACTGCAGTGGTAATCCCTGGACCTGGACAGACAAGCCTTGAGGAGAACGTCGAGGCTGCAAAATCCTTCGGCATCCGGATAATAGCCGATCCGGTGCTTAGCCCGCTTCTTCAGGGCCTAGCCGCTTCAATAAAGGGCTATATCGATATTAGGAGAGCAAACCCGAACCTGCCCCTATTCTTCGGCGTCGGCAACGTGACTGAGCTTCTGGACGCAGATTCCATAGGGTCCAACGCCATTCTGGCCGCAATTGGAGCAGAGCTAGGGGCCAGCATCCTCTTTACCCCGGAGTATAGCCACAAGGCCAAAGACAGCGTCGGCGAGCTCCGGACTGCCTCTGAGATGATGATGCTGGCCCATCACAGGCATAGCCCGCCCAAGGATCTGGGCATTGACTTGCTGGTTTTGAAGGAGAAGAAGCACAGACCTGAAGAGAACATCTCGGACAAGTGCACCCCAGCCGAAACTGACCACCAATCTGAGATGGACACTGCAGGCAGCTTTAGGATACACATCATCGATGAGAAAATAGTTGCCAGTCATCCAAAGATGGAGGTCGCGGGCATCAGCGCCAAAGACATCCTCAATACACTGATAGACTTTGGTCTTGTAACCCGCCTGGACCACGCCGGATATCTTGGCCGGGAGCTTGAGAAGGCGGAGATCGCCCTGCGCCTAAAGCGGAGCTACAGCCAGGATGAGGCCCTTTTCCCTGATAAGTGTTAAATAAGATAATCTCGTTTCTGTTGCGGATGAATCAGAAGAAAGGACTCACACTACTAGCGATATTCATTGGTGTGATGATGATCCTATCGGCCTTCCCTAGCTTCATAATGCGTGGCGGCAATGAAGCAGGAATTGTACCACCCACGCAGGTTTCAGTCGATACCTTCGGAGTCCAAGGTAAGCTCGTCGACACAAGCTTCAACAGCCTCGATGACGTGCTCCGTATGTCCCCTGAGAGCACAACTTTGGCTTATTGGATTGACCTAGGAAAATCCCAGAATCTCACAGCTGCAGCTCAAGGGGCCCTCCCGGCGGCCATCGGCCTGAGCTACGGGGACAACATCTACCAGAACAAGATCGAGCGCCTGGGAGCAGTCTACTTCAACGACAGCTCGGCAGAGTTCCACTGGATAACGCCCTACAGAGTGGCGTACAATAGCCTAGTGGTTCCCTACGACGGATACATGATGATACCTCAGAGTTCGGATTACGCCATGGTCCTCGGCAGGCCAGTCCTCTTCGGGCCGCAGAAATCCCTAGAGGGCGTCTTGGACATAGTATCCGGCGGACTTCCCACAGATAGGTTCACCTTGCCCTCAGGCGAGCAGGCTGATCTGCAGGTGGCAAGCCTAAGCGGGAATAAGACAAGTCCCTCCGGAAAGTACCAGGAGTTCTACCTTGGAGTCACCCAGTCGGACAACGGCTACGCTCTCTCCGCCGAATACCTCAAACCGGACAGCTCCACAGCCCAGAAGGCCAAGGGAGTCTCTGACCAGTACGGATTGGCCACGTCTTCGAAAGGAGGAGTAACCGAGGTCTCGGGAACCGTAGACTCTAGCAAACTGCAAGGCGTACTTACGGCTTTTCTCAAGCCGTAGCGCAACCTTTTTACACAATGAGAATCTGCCTGATCTAGTCCGTTAGGCACTTTTGCGATGAATGATGATGGGCAGGAGCTGCCCTGAAGGAGAATTAACAATGGCTAGACCGATATACGTAAGATTTGATGTTCCAGCAGAGCTGGCTGCCAAGTCTCTGGAGGCCCTTGAGCTGGCCCGAGACACAGGCAGGGTAAAGAAAGGGACTAATGAGGCCACCAAGGCCATAGAGCGCGGAGTTGCGCGCTTGGTCATTGTTGGAGAGGATGTCCAGCCTCCGGAGATAGTAGCCCACATACCTCCGCTCTGTGAAGAGAAGAAGACGCCTTACATTTACGTCAAGAAGCAGAATGATATAGGCGCTGCAGTTGGATTGGGCGTGAAGAGCGCTGCTGCCGCCATAGTCGAGCCGGGCAAAGGCAAAGAGCTGGTCGACGAGATCATTCAAAAGGTACAGGCTCTGAAGTAGGTGATCTCGATATGGTGGATGAGAATGGAGTTCCAGCAGAGGTCATCGAGGTCATCGGCACCACTGGGATGCATGGAGAAGCCACCCAGATCAAGTGCAGGATCCTGGAGGGGAACAACAAAGGCCGCATCATTACCAGGAACTGCATGGGCCCCATAAGGATGGGGGACGTCTTGATGCTGCTGGAGACCGCCAGAGAGGCTAAGAAGCTGACCAGCAGGTGAGGAGATGGAAGACAGAAAGTGTTCGTTCTGCAACGGGACGATTCCGCCTGGGACAGGCAAACTCTATGCCAAGAAGGACGGCACGGTATATTATTTCTGCTCGTCTAAGTGCCAGAACAACCAAGCCTTGGGCAGGGTGACGAGACACATCAAATGGGCCAGGAAGGGGGCCTGAACCTGGAGAGAACCTTCGTCATGGTCAAGCCTGATGGTGTTCAGCGAGGCCTGGTGGGGGAGATAATCCGGCGAATTGAGCAGAAAGGGTTCAAGATCGTTGCCATGAAACTGGCCGTCATGTCCTTGGAGAAAGCCAAAGCGCACTACGCTGAGCACATAGGCAAGAAGTTCTTCGACGATCTGGTCGGTTTCATCACTTCAGGCCCTTCTGTTTCCATGGTGGTGGAGGGCAAAGAAGTGATAGCAGCCATGAGGAAACTGAATGGCTCGACCAACCCTGCTGATGCGTCGCCCGGAACCATTCGAGGTGATCTTGGGATAGAGACCGGCCGAAACGTCGTACATGGATCGGACTCGCCTACATCGGCTACCAGAGAGATCGCGCTACACTTTGCCGAATCCGAAATCTCGGATTACAGGCGAATTGACGAAGCATGGCTTTACGAGTAAGCGACGGAACTCCCTTCCGCCGCCTTACACCGAAATTGCACAGCAGAAAATTTAAATTCTACAAAATTAAAATACATTTTTAGAAATCTTTCTGAGGGCTATGGGTATGCAGCAGAAGTCGAAAAAGGGCTCCAAGGCCAAAAGGGAGCCGGACTCAAATATAAGAACTCCGATCGTCGTGGTCATGGGCCATGTAGACCACGGCAAGACCTCGCTCCTTGACAAAATCAGGGGAACGGCTGTGGTGGATCTAGAGGCCGGGGCCATAACTCAGCACATAGGAGCCACCGAGGTACCCCTTGAGGTCATCCAGGACTTCTGCGGATCGCACTTCGGAGAGGATATCCAGGTTCCAGGGCTGCTCTTCATAGACACGCCCGGCCACCATGCCTTCACATCCCTCCGGAGCCGGGGCGGCTCTCTGGCCGATCTCGCGGTCCTCATTGTGGACATGAACGAGGGCTTTCAGCCCCAGACAATAGAGTCTCTCACGATCCTCAAGCGCTACAAAACGCCCTTTGTTGTCGCTGCAAACAAGATGGACAGGATCGCCGGTTGGCGACCTATGAAGAATTCCTCTTTTGCCAAGACCCTCAAGGCTCAGAACGAGAGAGTGGTCGAGGAGCTGGACACCAAGCTCTACGAAATTGTGGGGGAGCTTTACAAGTACGGGTTTGATGCCGACAGATACGACAGGATCCGCGATTTCACAAAGACCGTTGGGATTGTGCCCATCAGCGCCTTGACCGGAGAAGGGGTTCCCGACCTGCTGATGGTCCTGGTTGGCCTGACTCAGAGGTTCCTGAAGGACAACCTGAAGATAACAGCATCCGGACCTGGTGTCGGCACCATCCTTGAGGTTAAAGAGGAGAGAGGCCTAGGGACCACCCTGGACGTCATATTGTACGATGGAGTGATCAAGGCCGGCGACACCGTCTTAGTCGGCACAGCCAACGAGCCGATATTGACAAAGATAAGGGCTCTTCTCAAGCCCAAGCCCCTTGCCGAAATCAGGAGCGAGGAGAGGTTTCTCCCTGTTAAGCAAGTGGTGGCAGCGAGTGGGGTCAAGGTGGCAGGCCCTAAGCTGGAGGGTGCTTTGGCGGGCTCCACAATAAGGGTTATAGAATCCTCAGCGAACGTAGATGCCCTGGTCAAGCAGATGAAGTCCGAGCTGGACTCGGTTAGGATCGACACGGAGAACGAGGGGGTAATTCTGAAGGCGGACACCATCGGCTCGCTGGAGGCGTTGGTCGGCGAGCTGAAGGCGAAGAACATCCCCATCCACACCGCAGACGTGGGACCGATATCCAGAAAGGACGTTATCCGGGCGAGCATGATCAAAGACCGGCTCTTATCGGTAATTCTGGGATTCAACATCGAGATCCTTCCCGATGCCATCTCCGAGATCCAGAAGACGTCGGTTCCCGTGTTCCAGAGCGATGTGATCTACTCAATCCTCGAGAACTACGACACCTGGGTGGACGAGCAGAAGACGAAGATAGAACAGGAGAGGCTCGAGGCGATCATTCGGCCAGGGGCTATAAGGATACTGCCCGATTGCGTCTTTCGGCAGTCCAAGCCGGCCATAGTCGGTGTGCAGGTAATTGGCGGCGTGATCAGGACCCAAGTCCCGCTGATAAGAGACGACGGGGCTGTAGCGGGCATAATAAAGGGGATCCAGGAGCATAATGAGAACATAGGATCGGCAACTGTCGGCATGGAGGTGGCGGTGGCCATTGATGGACCCACGGTAGGTCGCCAGATTCATGAAGGAGACATACTCTATGTCAACATCCCAGAAAAGCACGCCAGGATTGTGGAGCAGGAACTCATGCCTAGGTTAGCCGAGGACGAACGAGAGACCATGGAGAACTTTCTGGCCATTAAACGCAAGAAAGAACCTTTCTGGGGACGATGATCCATACGGAAGCATTTGCCCTAGCGAGGATATTTGTTGAAACATTTGTAAAACTTTTGTAATTATCTTTTGATCCTTCAACGAGCGAAAAACTATTTCTACGATCGACGTAATTTCCGATCCCTGGATTACATGGAGTTTTGAATGAAGCGAGGAACAGTAAGAGGCGAATGACGATCCACTGGCACTCCATGACAGCCGAAGAGGTCTTAGAGCGACTTGAATCAGGACCCACCGGCCTATTTGCCGACGAGGCGGCCAGGAGGCTAGAGGAACACGGACCAAACCTGATTGAGAGTCCCTCAAAACCCTCCCCATCACGAATTTTCCTCAAGCAGCTCAAAGAATACCTAAATGTTGTGCTTATTTTCGCTGCGCTTATCTCTTACATGGCAGGAGAGACACACAATGCCTACGTCATAATTGGCATCGTTCTCCTCGTCGCCCTGATCGGCTTCCTGCAAGAGTACAAGGCTGAACGATCGATGGAAGCGCTGAGAGAGATGTTAGCGCCCGAGGCCGACACCTTCAGAGATGGAGAAATGGTCAGTATTCCCGCTGAGAATCTCGTACCAGGGGACGTGGTCTTTCTCGAGGCCGGTGATAAGGTGCCTGCAGACGGACGGGTCATCGAGAAGACGTCCCTCGAGGTCGTGGAGGCATCTTTGACCGGCGAATCCCTGCCGGTAGAAAAGGACGTTGCTCCCCTACCCGAGCCGATATCAGTCGGAGTCATTGAGGCGAGATTGACTGGCAAATCCCAGCCAGCAGAAAAGAATGCGATTCCTCTATCTGTGGAGACTCCGCTTGCAGACAGAAAAAATATGGTCTTCATGGGCACATTCGTCTCCTACGGCAACTGCAGATTTGTGGTTACGGCTACCGGCAAAGATACAGAGCTAGGGCGTATATCGGGAATGATTGGAGAGAAGGAGGTCGAACCGCCACTAAAAGTCAAGCTGGAGCATCTCGCCAAGCGACAGGCTTATCTCGTGCTGATTATATCCGCAGCCGTTTTTTTCCTGTATTTGAGAAGCGGTAACCCGATAATGGACACTCTGATTACCGCGATTGCCCTGGCGGTTGCAGGAGTTCCTGAGGCCCTCCCTTTTGTTGTGACCTTGGCCTTGGCCTTCGGAATGCAGGCTATGGCCAGGAAAAATGCGATAGTCAGAAGCCTGCCTGCGGTGGAGACTCTTGGTTCGACGTCAGTTATCTGCACAGACAAGACCGGTACACTGACGACTGGCGAAATGACTGTTCGTCAGATTTACACCTATAGACCTGTAGAAGTAACGGGCTACGGATACGACCCAGAAGGAGAGTTCCGGCAAAACGGAATCACTGTTAATCCCAAAGAAGACGACATCGCTCTCCTTCTAAAGATAGGAGTTCTCTCCAACAACGCAAATCTTGAGCGGACGAATGGCAAATGGCGACTAATAGGAGATCCCACGGAGGGCGCTCTTCTGGTCGCTGCCAAAAAGTCGGGAATTCTCGAAGAGACGCAGAAGCAATCCATTAAAGTTGCCGAATACCCTTTTGATTCAGATTGCAGGAGGATGACCACCGTCAACAGATCCGAAGGCGAAGGCATATTTGTGGCTATGAAGGGAGCGCCTGAAGTCGTCCTGGACAGATGCTCTTACATCACCTATCCCGATGGAATAAAGCAGTTAGAAGATGAGGATCGCAAAGAGATCCGTGAGATCGCAGACCACATGGCCGATAAGGCCCTAAGGGTTCTGGCCCTAGCCTGGAAGCACATCGATCCGGATGAGCCCTTAGAAAGAGACTACGTCGAAGTTGAGCTGATATTCGCTGGCCTGGTGGGATTGATGGACCCACCTAGGAGAGAGGCCTATGAGGCGATTCATACATGCCAGATCGCGGGCATAAGGCCGGTCATGATCACAGGCGATCATAGGCTGACTGCCAGGGCAATAAGCAGAGAGCTGAATATTGGGCAAGGGGATGTCATCGAGGGAAGTCAACTTGAACGGATGAGCGATGAGGATCTCTTAGGGCGGATAGATGTCGTATCTGTGTTTGCGAGGGTTACGGCAGAGCATAAGGTGCGAATAGTGGAAGCCTTCAAGGCCAAGGGCCACATCGTTGCTATGACTGGAGACGGAGTTAACGACGCTCCTGCTCTTAAGGCGGCTGACATCGGAGTAGCGATGGGCAGGACAGGAACCGAGGTCGCAAAAGAGGCATCGGATATAGTAATTGCCGACGACAATTTCGCAACTATAGTCAATGCTGTGGAAGAAGGCCGAAGGATATACGACAATATAAGGAAGGGCACATCTTATCTGCTATCTGTCAGCTTTGCAGAGCTGTCGACGATCTTCTTGGGCGTGCTGCTAGGATATGGAACTCCATTGCTTGCAGCTCAGATACTATGGATAAATGTTGTTGCAGAAGAGTTTCCGGCTATGGGGTTGGCAGTGGAACCCGCTGACTCCAACATAATGCGCAGAAAGCCCACAGATCCAAAAGAACCCATGCCTTCAAGGAGCCTGCTTATATATACTCTCGGAACAGCTGCTGCGATTGTCAGTGGTTGTTTGGGGTTATACGTGATCTCTTTGGACATGAACCAAGGACTAACCTATGCCAGAACGATGGCTTTTGTGGGTTTGGGCTTATTTACGACCTTCAATGCATACAGCAGCAGATCTCTGGACGAATCCCTTCTAAGGCTAAAGCCTTTGGGCAATAAAATGCTCATTCTGGGATTAGCTGCGTCAATAATGGCTATTTTGGCAGCAGTATATTTGCCTTTCATGCAGTCCATCTTCGAGACAGCTCCTCTTAGGGCAGAGAGCTGGGTTTTGGTGGGCATAGTCTCCGTTCTGGTAGTTCTTGCTGCAGAGGTTCTGAAAAAGATCGTTCCAGGGCTTAGGCAAATAGACTGAGGATGACAATCCCAGGATCTTAGATCTGGGTGCAGGACTGGCGCAGCCTGGCACACAAATCTGAGTCGGAGCGCATTGTCTGGTCAAAGGTTGTAATCGAATAGGTTACGATTTTCTCTCCTCTCAATGCAGGAAATTCGATTAAGAATGACCTGCAGTCTCTTCGACTTGCTTGATTGGAATAACCTCATCCACTGCACAGGCTGCAATCTTCTCAGCCAGCTTTGCCAGCACGTCTTTTCTCATTCCGCCAACGAACTTGATCGAGCCGACAACCAGGTGGCCACCCCCGCTGACACCACCGTTGGGGATCTCAACCATCAGCTCCCGAACCATCTGGGGAATGTTCATGCGAACACCCCGAGATCTCAGCACGGCGAAGTCCGGGCCGTAACCTATGGTCACTACCGGCTTTCCGGCGAACTTCTTGCACAGCCTGTCGTGGACCTCGCCGGAGGTTTTTCCGGGCGGCGGGAAGGTGAACTTGTGGGCGAAGTTCTCTACGTCCAGAACATTCATGATCACGCCGTTGGGCAGCTTGGTACTCTTGACGTTTCCCATAGTTGCCCTTAGCTGCTCGTCGATCATGCCGTTAGCCTGGTCGCAAAGAAGATCGACGATCTTCTGATGACGGTCGAGTCTGCCAAGGCAGAGGATATCGTTGATAAGGCCTCGCCCCTCGTTGAACCGCAGCCAGAAGGCCTCGTAGTCCAAAGCAAGAGCCATCTTCTTGAGATCCTCCAGCCCGAACTTGTCTTCCACTAGCTTAATGTACCTGGTCGCCTCTGGGGCCTCGCTTCTGTCGCCCACGGCTGAGACAGCAGGAAAATGCTTTATCTTGCTCTCAACTTCTGGGTAGATCATCCTAGCAATCTCTGTGGCCAGCATGCCCGTGGTGATACCAAAGTCGCCGCCGGCGTGAGCCGGATTTACGTGACCTATGAGGTACTGATCGACCACCTCGTTTGGGTGATGGTGGTCCACCACCAGCATCTCTAGGCCGTACACCTGAGCTTGCTTCATGGCCGGTACGTCCTCCTCGGTTGAGCCGTTGTCCATCAAGACGATGAGTGGCATCTTCTGGCCGTGCCTGGTCTGGTCTTCCAGGGCGTAGCTGAGGTCCTTGGTTACGTCCTCCAGCTCGTAGAACGGAGCCTTGGATGGAGCGCGACGGTAGTTGTAGTACTCGGAATCCGGCCCTCCTGCCTCCTTTATTAAAGGCAGTATGGCGGTCTCGATAGCCACTGCAGCGGTAATGCCGTCGGCATCCGCATGGTGCCGTATGACGATGGGCCGAGACTTTAGGACTGCTCGGCGGATCTCCTTGGCAACTGCCAGCATAGCTGGCTTTAGCCTATTCATGACA
Organism: Methanothrix sp.; assembly: GCA_003162615.1. Lineage (GTDB taxonomy): Archaea > Halobacteriota > Methanosarcinia > Methanotrichales > Methanotrichaceae > Fen-7. The sequence goes on from PMNG01000065.1 coordinate 10,981, forward strand.
TCGCTCTCTACAAGGAATCCCGGGTCCGATGGTTCAGCCCTTTTATCGATGGCCTGCTCTATCTGCTCCTTCACCCTGGCGGCCTCTCCTCCCCACAACTGCTTCAAGGATCTGATCTCGATCTGAACCTGGCCGTTACGCAGGGTTACCTCTCCGATCATCCTGACCATCGTCTCGCTGTCTATCTCAGCGTAGGCCCGGACGCCCGCGCGCTCGAAGGCCGCTCCGAAGACAAGGCCGCTGTCGTCTGCGACTGTGAAAATGGTCGGGCCGCCTGTCTGCTTGACCTGAATCACCTCGCCCTTTATGCTGACCAATTTACCAACCTGCTTCTCCAGCTCTCCTGCCTTGGACACCGGCAGGTCCTTATCAACCTCTAATGTGTTGTACTCATCCAGCTCAACAGGCTCAAGCTCGATGTTGCCGTTGGGAGCCACATTCCTGACGCAGACCAGGATAGTATCTCCCACCTCGGGCTTAGATTTCAGGTATTTGTTGTGGGCAAGGCCTCTGACGTGGTCGTTAAGATCCACGAAAGCTCCGAAGTTGGCCAATCCATTGACTTTTCCTTGGTAGATGTCGCCGACGACCACATCGCTCGTATCGCAGGCCTGATCGAGAATGTGCACCAAGGGCTTCTTGGAGCACTTTTCGCAGAGCTCCTTCTTGGTGGTAAGCTTAGTGCCGCACACAAGGCAGAGGTATTCTCGCCCCAGGCCGCAGCAAGCCTCACAGGACTCAGTGACCGGGATGCTTCCAGATCCATGACAGACGGCGCATTTGGCTGAACCGCGCTCGATCAGTTCCTTCATGTCGCTAGCTGAAGCCTCACCAAGGCTGATGGACTCGGTCTTTCCACTGCCGCTGCAGTTTGGGCAGGGCTTCTCTCCAACTTGTAAGTACCCCTTCCCTTTGCATTCCTCGCACAGGTTCATCTTTAGGTTAGAAGTGCCACAGGAATTTATCTATTTTGGAAGGGAATAAATAGCAGGCCAATTCTCAAAGCTTGCCATGCGAGTTACAGTTCTGCGTCTGGGCCACAGGCCAGAGCGGGACAAGAGGATCACCACCCACGTAGGCTTGGTATCCAGGGCTTTCGGAGCCGAGGAGATGCTTCTGACCGGGCGCGACCCCAGCATAGAGGAGAGCCTGGCAGACGTTGTGGAGAGATGGGGTGGTGATTTTCGCCTCAAGACGGACGTGAGCTGGAAGGGTGAGGTCATCCGTTGGAAAGAAGCCGGTGGCAAGGTTGTCCACCTGACCATGTACGGGTCTAGAATGCAGAACGTCGTAGATGAAATTCGGATGCACGACAATATTTTAGTTGTAGTTGGTGCTGAAAAGGTGCCGGCAGAGATGTATGATCTCGCCGACTGGAACGTGGCCGTCGGCAGCCAGCCCCATTCCGAGGTAGCAGCCCTGGCAGTCTTCCTAGACCATCTCATGGAAGGTCAAGAGCTGACCAAAGATTTCGATGGTGGACTTAGGATAATTCCGTCTCCAAGGGGAAAGCAGGTGGTCGGCCATCGGAAGCAGGATTTTCCGGATACAAAGGACTGAAAAAGGCAAGACTTCTTTCTGTTCTTTCAATAAGATTAATGATTTATGAAGATTCTAATCGTGGGCTACAGTGTCAGGCACATAGCTTGCTCTGCTGCCAAGGCTGGCCATAAGGTCTTCGCCGCTGATAGCTTCTGCGATCTGGATCTGGAGGCCTGCTCAAACGGCATCACCCTCCTTCCGCAGCCGCTGGATGCCCTGAAGGCTGAAAGCCTGATCCAAACCTATATCGAAAAGATCTCTCCGGATGCGGTTGTCCTCGGTCCTGGACTGGAGGAATCCAGAGTTAATGGCGTCCGCGTCCTGAACAATCCACCGGAAAAGGCTGCTCTTGTCTCTGATAAGCTTTGGCTGGCCAACTGGCTGGAGGAAAGAGGATTCCCGTTCATACCCACTGCCGAGTATCCGGAAAATGTCAGCCTTCCGGCTGTGATAAAGCCTCGAAAGGGAGCTGGAGGGGTTGGCTGCAAGCTGGTGAAAAAGGCTACGGACCTCAAGCCGGAAGAGGAAGTGAAGCTTGAAGAAGGGATGATTATCCAGGACTGGTTATCCGGCACGCCAGCAAGCGTATCCGTAATAGGCACCGGTCGAGATTCGAGGGCAATAGCCGTAAACGAGCAGCTCATAGGTACCCACTGGGTGGGAGCCGATGAGTTCAGGTACAGCGGCAATATATCTCCTCTGGAACACTCTCTCTCAACGTCCTATAAAGGCACGCTACAACCTGAAATGGCCAGGGTGGCGGAGGCGATCGTCTCGGAGCTTGGGCTGGTGGGAAGCAACGGTGTAGATTTCCTTCTGACCGAAAGAGGGCCTGTGGTTGTTGAGGTGAATCCGCGATTTCAGGGCAGCCTGGATGCTGTGGAGATGTCAACTGGAAAAAACGTATTTCAGGCCCATGTAGATGCTTTTGGGGGCATTTTGCCGGAGGGGCCGGTGCCCAAGTTGGTCGCTGGGAGAGCCATCCTATTTGCCGATGAGAGCATCAAGATCGGGAAACTCTTAACCCGTTGGATTATTGGAAAGCATTGGATTACAGATATTCCCAGATCGGGATCGGATATAAAGAAGAGCGATCCCGTCGCATCAGTCTTGGCTACCGGCAGAGATCGGGCAGAGGCCCTGAACCTGTTAATGGAGCGGACTGCCATGCTGCGAACGGCGACAAAATCCCAGAGCTAAAGGTCGTTTAGGTCGACCGACCGAAAAATCACCAGGACACAACCCTGTAGAGCCAGTTGCAGAAGACCGTTACGGCCTTGACGTCCCCTGGACCCTTCTCTAGCTTCTTCTTCTCTTTTTCACTGTATACATCTTTTCCGCTGTGCTTCTTTTCATTCATCCATGTCATGAATCACAGGTAAATCTATTCAAAAATATAACCATGTCGGTCTTATCGCAGTTGGTCATACGAAATGAAGTATTTGAATTTTCAAATGCATTAATTACTCAACCAATAGTTTGTCTTCATCAAACAGTGCCTGCTTTATCTATGGCATTGATGACTGAGCAGTTGGACTATCATCACAACGGAGCAACCTTTTGCCGATTGTTTTTTCCTAATTTATTGTTGTTGCTAGCAATGCCTATACAGGGCTCAAGGAATATCGAAATCAAACTGCCCCTGAAGACAATATGTCCACTTAAGTTGCCTGATAGCTGGAATTTGCATCTTCACCTTTTAAGCTGACCGTTTCGAGCTCTTCAAAAGGACTTGCATGGCAAGATTACATGTGGAGAATCGTCAATTTGGCTTGGGGCACATAGGCGGAGTATATAATCTGCTAGTTAAAGTTGCCAGTGAGATCGTGCCCCATATTGGCCTTTTCTGGCGTCAATCGCATTCACAACTTTCGCTTGAGTAAATGTAATATCTGAGCGGGTTGGAAGCTGAGATATCATCCTGGTCTGCAGTCTTTACATGGATGTTATCCATAAGGGCGATATCTTTGTTTCTGGTCAAGGTGATCGGATTGTCCTTGTTGTCCATTGTGATGGTCATCGCGGTCGGATCAACCTGCCTTATGGACATCTTATCATACTGCTGGCCAGTTGTTATTGATGTTGGTGTGTCGGATATTTGAAATATTCCATCAATAGTTGCGATGTTGCTTTGAGAACTGCTGAATACGTTCTTGAAGTGGACGGCGATAATAACAATACCCTTTATGTTTCCCAGGTCTTTCTTGTAGTAGTAAGTCTGGTCACCTATGTTGGCATTTTCTATTGAAGGCTGAATGACCTTGTTATCAACGATTTTGCCATTTTTGCTAAGTTCTAGATAGACCTTCTTGCTATCGGAATCTATAGCCTTGATCGATAGATTATAACCTTCATCCAGCTCCAAAGGGTTCGACAAGTTGAATGTCTGCTCAGTGTTGTCATCGTTCAAGACCTCACTGATTTGCTCGTTGGTCATTATGTTTCTGCTCTCGGACTTGTCATATAGGAACGGAACTGACTGGTTGGTGGCGCTCAAATCCCATGTTGAGTTGCTGTCATAAGCAGCAAAGTAATCCCCGCCAAGGAAACCAATCTCCTCATACTGACCCCATGGCCCAAAACTAAAATCGATAGGTATAGCCTCTGTGGTATAGACTACGCCCCTGTTGCCATTAGCATCTGGCTCATCGCTGAGAGTAGCGCTGCCCTTGTCTTGAGCGATATTAGATAGCCTGAAAGTGAGATTCTCAGTGCCAATGTCGTCATCAATATCATAGTAGAAGCCTGGAAATGTGTAGCTGTCCCAAGTGACACTTTTCTCCCCGAGATCATGAATATCGCTTCGGAGATCAATCTCTTGTGCTTGAAATAAAATCGTCATAGTAAATAAAATAATTATTGTGCTGACGCTGATTGAAGCTATATTTCTTATTTTATTTATCATCTAAATCCTCCCAAATGATCCATCCACCTTTTAGCGCAATTACTGAACAGAATATCCAATTTATGTTGCCTCTTCTCCAATATAAGGATGTATTATTGTATGCCATCATGCTTCCCGATCGGCTTGAAGAAAGATATTCTGGGGAGACTTAGCAGCTCAAGAAAAACTCCTATCGATTTAAGCATTGTATTCGATATCTTGATTGGGAAAACGCACATGGCCCGCAGATAAACTGCGACCAAAAATATTTTAGGATAAAATAAGTTCGCGAAGTCAAAGAACTTGAATATGAATCTAAAAAATATCATCACTGGCGTAAGATGGCCGAATAATTGATGTTCTTTTCCGCCTATTATCCTGTGAAAACCGGATTTAGATCGGTTTATACCAAACTGAACAATTATGAGCCTTTAAATGATTTTTCGAACAGTTTAATTGACCTGAATCACTGTTCGTTCTGGGTTTATACGGGCCGTTCGGGGTTCGTTCTGCCATAACTTTTTATATCGTTCAAAAGATGAATATGCATGATCACTCTTCAAACCAGAGTCGATCTTGAAAAGTGGAGGTACAATCAATGAATTACGCTAAATATGTAGTGGTATTGATAGCCGCTTTCTTTCTCATGATACCGGCATTTTCGATACCAGACGATGGGCACTCAATAGGATGCTCAGATAACCAGCAAAAAACTTTTGGCAACCAGAATTCCATGATGGGATCCGATGGTCATCAGATTGGTCCCAAGTCCATGATGGGAAATGATGGCCCCAAAATAGTATGTCTAACCATATGCAAAATAATAGGTGGTGGACAAGAGCAAGCCGGCCCCAGCTCCATGATGGGTAAGAATGGACAAGATGGCAAGGACAAGACTTGCGGCTGTCAGAGTTCCGTGAAAGGAAATCAGGGACAAGATGGCCAGCAGAAGGCATGCGGTTGTCAGGCTGGACAA
>PMNG01000030.1 GCA_003162615.1 Methanothrix sp.
ACTAGTGTATGTGCAGACGTGAATGGATTTAGCATACACACAGGGACTGAAAAACAAAAGAAAATTATGTGGGACAGCGCGGATTCGAACCGCGGTCCAAGAGTCCCAAACCCTCGAGGATAGACCAGGCTACCCCACTGTCCCATGGATAGCGACTTCTAATGTAGCTGAAGTCCTTAAAAGCTTTTTGCCACGCCCTCGTTCACCCGAGACCTGACTGCGTCGCGGTTGATCTTCCTGATCAGATAGGCCATGGACGCTCCGCCTAGAGCAGTCAGGAACCAGAGCTGGATTAGTCGAATCAGGATTGTGGCCGCCACGGCTGCATGCATCGGCACGCCTATGGCGTTGAAGAGGGTGATCATGACTATGTCCACCAGCCCAAGACCGCCGGGCAGGAAAAGAGGTAGCATCTGCAAGAAGATCATAACCGCATAAACGGCGAATACAGCCCTTACAGGCACCTCCAGGCCCATGGACCTGAAGGTAAGAAAAGCTACCAGAGTCATGGAGAACCATCCTGCAATGGCCCAGAAAGCGCTGATGAAGAGCGTTCGCTTGTGATCTATCAGCATCATCATGGACTCATGGAACTGGCCCATTATCCCTTGACACTGCAGCCTATCTACGTGGACACGAAATATCCTCTCAATCTGGTCTATGAGGGCGAAGGTTATCCTCTCAAGCCAGCCGTCCACATAACAGACTCCGAAGAAGCCTATATTTATCAAAAGAAGAAAAGCGGCTATGCCGGTACAGGCTGCCAGGGTCCAAGTGGGAATATCCGTGGAAAGAGAGAGAAATATCAATCCTATAATCGTTCCAAGGATGAAGGGTATGAAGGCGATTATCCTGCTAGCGGCTACAGTAGCTGAGGTCTTATCGATTCTCGAGCTGCCGGCGAGCTTGTCCAGAAAGTAGATCCGAGCGGTCTCGCCCGAGAAGCTTCCCGAGGGGATAATGTTGTTCATGAAGATACAGGACATGTAAATTAGAAAGATATCCCTGGTGGGCACTTTGTAGTCGAACTTCCTGACTATCACCTGCCAGGCCATGGAGTCGAAGAGCACACCCAAAACTGCAAGCACAAACCCCACCGAAAAAACGGCCAGATCGACATTTCCGAGGCTTCTCATGACTTCCTGGAATCCCACGTGATAGAGGTACACGAAATAGACGCCCATGCCCAGAATTATCAAAGCCAGGGACTTGCCAGGACGTAGGGTAGGAAGCTCTATCTCGTGGTTCACAATGATCAAAGAGGATGGCAGTGGTTAAAAGTCTTCCCTTTGATCAACATTTGTATTTCCGGTCGTCTCCGTGATCCTTCTATGGTCTTTCTTCGAAAGCTATTTAATGCAGGTTAAGCTTAGATCAGCCTTATGGGAAAGACAGGAAGCATAGAATGGGTTAAGATAAAGGGTAGAAAAGGACAGGTCAGGCAGGTAGCCAAGTCAGAGACAAATTATAAGAAGCCCGGTCCTAGCCAAAGATACACTGCATCCGGCTCAAGGGTCAAGAAAATAAAGAGATCGGCCAAGGCCACCCAGGTCAGGACCTAATCCATTCGGGTTCAAGTTTGTAAATATAGTGGGATAGTCCTGAAACAAGAATTGACCGGGCAGAACTTGAATGTATTAGCTGCCTCATAGCTTTTAAATTCGCAGGCCCAGGTTGATTCACAGGATCTACAAAATAGCGGCAGGGGGCTTGAGTTCGCCGCAGATCCGGAAGCTATCAAGATTATCTGGGTGAGTTTAAGGGTGATTGTTAAGCGCGGGAGCTGCTCTGTTTAAACTGATATTGTATGGATTCAAAAGTAAACTGGATTGCCTCTTTTCTTATGTGCTTCAATAGTGTGAATTATTCCCACATCTTTCCAAAAAATGAACACTAGTGATCACCGAAAGCATATATATGTAGAGCCTGACATAACATAGGCTAAAGAGGTTTAGCTCGTTTGGCAGTTCAAACCTGGCCATTGAAAGCTTATCTGACCTCAAGATGGTACAGACCCCAGGCGTGGTTGTACCACATCGCAATGGATGACCTTGCCTGACCAAGCCATAATACAACGGTGAAGCATTAACCGGAGCTTAAGGAAGAATGGAGATCGACCGAAATAGAAGCATGTATTTGATGATGCTCTATGTCTACTTGAAATCATATCAAGAAGCTATCGACGATTTTGAAGTGGCGATAAAGAACATCGGTTACCCGGACGAAGCTCTGATGGCCATCAAGCAGAAGTTCAGCGAGAGGGTGGACATGGTCTTAAAAGAACTTGTGGAAAACTAAGGACCAGTAAGCTCGATTGCAAACAGCTCTGTAGAAATTCTGCATTCAGAAGGCTCTTTCTTGGACTCTGAAACTCATATCTTTTAAGGATCCACCGGCCAAAAACTCAGGGTCAATTACGTCAATGAAAGAGTATGGCTTGGAAAAGCTGCGTGGCTTGTATGTATACCGCTTTTTGAAGCATCTATAATCCAGATATCAATAAAGTGCCTGGGGCATGTGGCACAATCTAAAAGATCGGACCTGCTCAGCCATCTAGAGCCCCGATCTTGACCACTCAGAAATGGAGATGGAGAAAAAAGAGGTTGACACCCAAGGCCAAGGATAACTCAGTCAGCCTCGGATTTAGAAGGATAAGGCGATAATCCGAACCATTGGCTCATCTTCATGAGCATGGATAAGTCACCCTCTGCACTGCACTTCTTTTCCATAAACATCTGGATGGGATTTGCCTTTCCTGCGATAATATCCATCCATAGCTCAAAGGGAGCTCTGACGATTGCGTTCGGTTGGGAAGCTTTCCCTATGCTCCCTTCTATCGTCCCGTTATCAATGACGATATTGCAATCTCCCTCCACCTCGCCAGTGAACTCGAACTGAACTGTAGCCTTGGCGTCACCTGCGCCTTTGGCTGAAAATGCCAGATGCATTAAGATCAAATAATCATCCAGTGAATGGGGACGCGGTATCCTTACCCTCTCACCGAAGGCTTTGGGATTGACGCCTTCATCTATGCAGGTCTGCCAGAACATGTTCGCGGCTTTTGCAACGGTCTCCAGGTCGGCAACGGGTTGCTGTATACGGGCTAGAGTCTCGGGAAGGACGCAATTGTTTAAGGTAATTGGGTAAATTCT
>PMNG01000070.1 GCA_003162615.1 Methanothrix sp.
AGTTGCGTTAAAGACTATATATCTGATTTCTCTAATGGACTCTTACTTCAATTGTAATCTATATAAAAAACACAAGCACCGTCTGCTCGTATGCAAAACTGGAACAAATTATGATCTTCCATGTTTCAAACAATAGAATCCAAAATAAGAGCAATGTCGGAGCTCATTGAACCGTGTATCAGCGTTTCATGATCTGTTTCCTTATAACCTCCTTTATCTCCGTCTAAACCATCAACAAGTTCAGAGTGGAAACGACCACGGCAGTATGTTGGGATTAATTCCCCTGGCCATTTGCGTTAAATCCTTGAATCTGCAATTCGTGGCCTGATTATCCTGCGCAACGTCAGGTTGGGTAAGCTGGGACCGCCTGAAGATGTGGACTACAGCTGGCGTTGACGCGGGGGCTGGTTCTGCAGCTTTTATGTTAATGCATCACCTATCGAAATTTTCGTATAGCTTGTGCGCCTTATCGATAGTCGCAATTTCAAGGATTTTTACCAGCTCGTCCTTCCCGCAGACCTGATGGAACATAGTGAACGATCGCCCAACATGTAATCGATATAGCTTGAATTCCAGATGCAGTAGCTCCTTATCGCCTCCCTTGCCAGGGGAGGGGTCCTCCGCAAGGGCATGGCACTTCTCTTTAATAAGCCGATGGCTCTTCTCCGGAAGCTCTGATAAATAAGCCAGAGCCTTTCTATCAATCATAACCTTGAAGCTCAAGGGGGCAGCTCCACGAAATCGCCTTCGTCGGCTATCTGCTTCAGACGCTCTATCAAACGAGCCTTCTTCTCTCTTTCGATCATTTCTGCGAGGAGCTGGCTGAAGGTCTCTCCCGGCCTCCTGAGATCGGATAGCTTGGCCCATACGGCCTGGGTCACAGCCACACGCTTAGTTGCAGGCATGGTTATCTTATAAAGATTGTAAAGCAAATATAACTTGCAGCATGCCAGATCGAGCCAACGCTTTCTTCTTGATTCCTAAAGGATACCTTCTACTCATCAACAGCTTGCTCGTACCAGAATCTCATCGATTCCCTGGATACAATAAGACGATCCTGCGATCAGGCCTATTGATTTGTAATACATGTAATAAATGCGACACATAGGCAATCGGTGTCAAGAATAGTTCTGCAAAGCAACCCAAATTGAAAATTCTAATGTCCTGAAAGCCATTTAGCTAATCCCTATATGAGATTCACCTCAAAATAAGGCTTTAATAAATACGGAGCCTTGAGCTAGTATGTCCAAAATGGCAATTGGTGCTAGTTGGAAAATAATCATTGAATAGATCGAAAAGCCAAATGATTAGTGGTCAGGACATACAACAACCCAGGAGAAAATATGAATAAAATCTTAGTATCGATGGTCCTCATCATATCCCTGATGGGGTGTGCTGCGGCACTGGATGGGAGTAGCGGAGTAGGAATACGGCCGGGTGAGTCAGCATTTGAGCAACTATACAATCATGGCATAGGTCAACCGTGGGTCGGAGGTAATCCACCGGGTCAATCGGGAGATGATCATGCATCTTCAGGCGGATATTCTGCCACATATAGCTCTACTAGTGCTACTTTTTCTCAATATTCTCAGTACTTCACGATGTCCAAAGGAAGTACCCCCAAGACACACATCGACGCTCCAAAAAAGCAAGACATAAAAGGTAAGATCCCGACTACACTATACTTTAACTACCAAATGCATGCGATGCCATATTCACAGTACCAGACTTATACCACATACACAGGTGGGAACTCATTGTGGATCCAAGGTTCAACAAGCTGGACTCAGTACGCTGCTATTCCAGAGGGCGCGAGCTTATCAATTCTGGCGAGCTCTTCCGCTGGAGGTAGCGGTTACCTCTATGAGATAATGCCTGGCGGCCAGCTAACGAAAAACTACTACAGCTTCTTCCCAGGTTACAACCAGATTAACTTCTATGCAGATACAGTTGGGCAGCACATTCTTCTCTTCGCCATAGGCGATCAGGTGAGCAACTCGATAGTGATAAATGTGCTTGCAAATCAACCTCCCAGCTACAACCAACCTCCGAGCTATCCACAGCAATATTATCCCCAACAATCAAGTCATCAAACGCCAAGCTATCAGCCACCAGGATATTCGCACCAAACCTATCTGTAAATAAAACGTCGAAACAGCCATAGCCTCCAGGAAATCGTTTATCCTGGGAGGCCGATTTTTTTAAACTCTATCAGCTAGCGAGGGGAACGAAGACAGGACACATAAGACGGGACATGTCCTGCAAAAGCTCCTTAAATTGTCGAATGGGTTCTCATTTTCGATAGGCTCTCAACCAAGATCTAGAGAGGAAACGACCACGGCAATACGTCGGGATTAATTCCCCTGGCCAGTTCCGTTACATCCTTGACTCTGCTCTTCGTGGGCTGATTATCCTGCGCTGCGCTAGGCTGTGCAAGCTGGACCGCCTGAGGCTGTTGGACCACGGCTGGCGTTGAGGCCGGGGCTTGTGCTACGGTAGCCTCGATCTTCACAGGAGTGTAATCAGCAATATCCGGGCTAATTCTCGTTCCCGTAACTTCACCGTTCGCTTCATTTCCATTGCTGTCATAGCTCACATAGTGCCCCGAAAGGACATCATCGGAGATTGTTCCGGTTATATCAGTAGAGACTAGAACCTCGCCCTGCATTGCTGCGATGGCCACGTTTATTGAATTCCCAGAGAGCAATCCTGCAATTACGCCGTTCCAGGGTTCAGCTCCTTCGAACTTGCACATTCCATAGATAGAATCGCCTGACTGGTTCACAGCCGCGGTTATCCCTGTTCCGGCCAGGGAGACGTTCCAGATCCCTTGTATGTTAAGCTGAGCCGTCGGTGTTGAAGTGTTGTTCCCCGAGACTTGGTTCGTGTTCCCCGATGAAATCTGGGCTGAAGCTGTCAATACGTTCTGGAAAGCTGCGACCAACATCAAGGTGAGTAACACTAATTGGCAGACATATCTAATTCTCATACCGATCCTGTATTGCATAATAAGACAAATTCTTCGATCAATACCATTGTGTTGATCTGGTTAATAAAGTGCTCATATCTTGCTCGTCATCGCATGTTGCTGTGGGATAATCAAAATTAATAAGAAATCAAATATTAGTCTATCATATAAATAACATGCGAAAAAATAAAGCGATAGAAAGTAAGGAGAGCCCCAACCAGGGCTCTGCTGCTTCCTATTTGCGAGTGTCTACTGGCGCTTTTGCAGGCGCTTCCTCAGAGTCTCCAGCTCTCCGGTGTGGTAGAGGTAGGCCCCGGCACCAATGGCTATGAGAAGGACCAGGATAATCGCTATCATTGCCCAGTTGGTCGTCGACTTCTCCACCGTCACTGGTGTCATCTTGTCGTCAAGGCTCAGCCTGTAGGTTCCCGCATTGTCCGGCTTGTAGTTGAAGCTCAACGTCTTGTTCTCGCCTGGCCCCAGGGTTACGTTCTGGGAATCCACGGTCTTGTTGCCGTTGACAATCAGCTCCAGCTTGCGAGTATCATTGGATGCTCCGACGTTTTGGACGTTGGCCTTTACAGTAATCGTCTGGCCTGTCTTCGCTGTCGTGCTGCTGACGTTGAAGGTCTGCACCTGGATTGGAGTCATCACTGTGATATTTCTGGAGGCCTTATCGTAACCGTCTGCCTGAGCAGTTATTGTGTGTTCTCCTAGGACGCTCGAAGCGTACTTCAGAGTTCCCTGAGCGCTGGTATTACCTATTCCGGTATTGTCGAAGGAAATGCTCGCATTTTCGATGGCCGTCTGGTTTGCGCCTCCTGTTACTGTTATCAGGAAGGTCTGGTTCTTCAGCGCATCGGAGGGCACGCTAAGGGCCAACGTGTTGGTCACGTTTGCGGATATTGCAGCAGCAGCGGCTGAGGTCCTCACAACAACAGTCGTTCGGTTTTCAGCGTAGGGGACCTTACTGGCAACCACTTCTATGGAGCCAACGCTCTTGGGAACATAGCTTATGGAACCCGAGGCGTCCGTGTTGCCTATGACATCGCCATTGACTGAGATACTCACGCCGCTTATGGCCTCTCCCGCTGACATGACCTGCATGTTCATGGTGCTGTTGACCACTACGGGCTCAGTGATGTTAAGGTCGAGCGCCTTCGTTGCGCCCGATCTCTCGGCAACTGGGGCGAAGTTCCGGTCGTCGTTGTCCGCTACCACGAACTTCAGGTTGCCCATGATGTCAACTGTCCGGCCCCTTCCAAGGCTGATGGAGCCATCGTTCTTCATGGTAATGCCTGTGTCTGTCAGAGTCTCTACCTTCATCTTGCCCTGCATCTCTCCTTCTTCCACGTTGACGGGACTGTCCGACAACTGGAAGAGGCCGTCTATGGTTGCAAGGTCTGCCTCGGTGCCCTTGAAGACGCTCTGAACGTGAGCCGCAATCATGGGCACGTCCTTTTTAGAGCCCATCGTGATCTTGTAGAGATAGTTCGAGGTCTTGAACTCTCCAGAAGAAGGCGCTACCACTTTGCTGTCTATCTCCTTGCCATCCTTGGCCAGAGCCAGGTACACCTTATTACCGTTTATGTCCACCTGCTTGATGCGAAGCTCGTAGCCTTCTTCCAGTGGAAGCACAGATCCTGTGGTTATAGTCTGCTCATCTTTGCTGTCCACCAGAATCTTCCTGAGTTCGCCGTCGTTTATGTCGCTGAACTGATCTGCGAACTGCGTGGCGTTATTGTAGCCGGAGAAGTATTTGTCGGCCATGAAACCTATGACATCGTACTTTCCCCAGTCCTCAAACTGGAACTTCACCGGGCTCGGGCTCGTCGAATAGAGCAGATCTCCGTCAGCTATGCTCGACCCGGATATCTTAGCCGTGAGGTTCTCCGTCCCAGTATCGTCGTCTATATCGTAATAGAATCCCTCGAAGTTGTAGGGGGTCCAGGTGAACTGCTTGGTCACAGACGGGTCCACGATCGTTCCTCTGATCTCATATGGTCCAGTGTGCTCAACGAAGGGAGCAAATCTGAGAACATCGGCATCTGCGATCTGGAAACTGACGTTTCCGAAGATGTTTACCGTCTTTCCCTTCCCCAAGCTGACGGAATCCGTGTTGTCCATGGTTACGCCGGTATCGGAAACTCCGACCACTTTCATCTTTCCGTAAGTATCTCCATCCTCGACAGATTTGTAGGTGTCAGACACCTGGAACAACCCGTCTACAGTAACTATTCCGGATTCACTGCCGGCAAAGACGCTGGGAATGTGGGCCATAATTATTGGAGTATCCTCTCCGCTTATGGTCACCTTGTACTGGTAGGTTGAGCTCTTGAGGGTACCAGGCGATACGACCTTACTGTCTATCTCCTTGCCGTCTTTGGCCAAAGCAAGGTAGACCTTGTTTCCGTTTACATCGATTTGCTTGATGCGTAGCTCGTAGCCTTCTTCAAGGGGCATTACGGAACCCTGGACAATAGTCTTCTCGTCGTCGTTATCAATCAGGACCTGCCTCAATTGGCCTTCATTTATCAGGCTGATGTCCTTGTCCAAAACATTAGTTCCGCTGTAGCCGGCAAAGTACTTGTCAGCCATGAAGCCGATTACCTGATACTTGCCCCAATCCTTGAACTTGAAATCTACGGGCTGAACGTTTGTATCGTACTTCAGGTTATGTTCAGCTATGGACCTAGAAGTTTCTGATGTCAGGTGTACTGTCAGGTTTTCCGTCCCAACTTTATCGTCCATGTCGTAGAAGAAGCCGGAGAAGATCAATGGGGTCCAAGTGTAGTCCAACGAACTTATGCCCTGCCTCCAGATCCTGTCCGTCAGGGCTGGCGTGACGGCAGGGGAAATCTCAGCGGGCGTGATATTCTGTCCCGGATTGTTCTCGGATACTGCTGTCACAGAGGGTGTTGTGTTATTGGATGTGCTGATGGATGCCGTCGATTTGTTTTCATCTACTATGGTTGGATTTGTCACGGTTGAATTTACTGCAGCGATAGTTGGCGTCTCATTACCAACGGCTGCAACGTTGCTCGATGGCAAAGCGACATTGTTGTTTGCCGTTGGATTGCTAGAAGGTGTAGGCTCCGTGGGCGCAGAAGTGATGGTGGAAGTCTTCAGAGTCTCGGGTGTAGTGGCTGGGGCTGGTGTCGCTGTGCTCTGTTCCGCGTTCGCAGCCGTCGTTGTTATGGCCTGCGTTGATGGACTAGTAGGCGTCGATTGACCTTGAGGCACTGTATTGGAAGTCTCTGAGTTCGTCGTCGTCTCGGTTGTTGCAGCTGCTACCGGCACATAGCTTCCTGTAACAGCTCCCGGCCTTATCCCGCTGCTTGGTCTTTGAACTTTTATAGACGCTGCAGCCTGACCAAACTCTTGAGCGCCTATGCCGTTGGAAAATGAGTTTGCATTAACGACCGGCGTTGCCCCACTGGCGCTCGGGTTGACTGAATTAAATCCAGAATTCGCTGCACCTGTTTGGGTCGCTGCCAACCCTCCTATCGGCAGAGCTGCAGCTATCAACATGATAAGCAGGCAAACCCCACCAGCCCTGAAGTAATCCATAACTCTCCTCTCGTTATTACAGTCCTAATATATTTATCAATGCTCGATCCTATATATATCTTCTGTTTCACAACGCTACTATATCATCTTGACTATACTTAATCGCGTTATATCCAATTGTCCTGGTCATCTGGTTGCACTTTACATTTATAAACCTGATCTTTAAACTGATCTTGAATCGACTCAAGCCGCATTGATGCGAGCCATTTTGATTCAATGAAAGATATAGGTCCCCTGAGAATCTGAATGGAACGATCTCAACACAATTTTTCCTAACTAGTGCCCATTCATAGAAA
>PMNG01000154.1 GCA_003162615.1 Methanothrix sp.
ATGAACTTCTATGCCGACCAGGTTGGAAGACACACACTCTATTTCGTGGTGAACAATCAGCCCAGCAATGTGGTCGTCGTGGACGTGTTTGCTCAGGCACAACCAGGAACCGGGACGGCAGGCGTCGTTCCGATCGCGGGACAGAACCAGCCAATAGTTTTGGGCAACAATGGCCAGACCTATTACACATCGAACGGCTTAACCACAACCACATCCAACGGCCTAACCACCACTACATCCAACGGTCTAACAACCACTTCATCCGATGGCCAGACCACAACGACCTCCGATGGAACAGGAACTACTGTTACATCCAATAGCGGCTGAATTCAGAGACGGAAGTAACAAAAACGGCAAAATTACTCAACTGGACTACAGTGCTCTTAATACTCGCCCTTGTAGTAGCAATAGCAGGAGTGAGTTTCTTGGGCATGTCAACTCAATGGCTGGTTATAATCCTCATTGTTTTGGCGTTAGTATCGATCGTCATAATGGGGCAACATCGACACTTACCCTTTGGGCTATAGATTAATCAACGATCTCCTTAGTTCCACGTATCCTTTGGCGATCTTAGTCATGCCTGAGCCACAGATATGAAGAGAATGCGAAAGAACTAGAGAAGGCGTGTTGTTGAATGGATAAGAGAAAAAGATGGATCATTCCATGCCTACACAAAAGGCTCAGCCGGAGGCTAGACCCTCCGGTATCTCAGACTCCAGGATAGATCCTCCTCAATATCTATCTTCGGCTCGATCCACTTTTGACCCGGCATACATGATAACAGGTGTTAATAGAGGGTGAACTTAATGGCTACTGAATTAGATGTAAACAATTTAATTGACAATGTAGATAAAGTAACGAAGCGGAGGGAAATGGATTTATCAACCGATGCAGATTTGAGTATTGGCATAATGAACCTCATCAACTTAGAAGAGCACCTGTTCTTTACGGCTGAGGAGACCGGTAAAGATGAATATCTTGATCTTTTGCAAGAAGTTAGGGAAATGAGAATAGAACTCCTCAAGAAAATCATAAAGGAATCCGAAGGTGAGGTTTGGTGCATCAGCAAACACTTGCTTACGGCCTCCATGAGGTTTATGGAAACTGGAACAAAGCTGCTTGGAGAAGGTAATAAAGAAGAGGCAAAATCTCTGTTTGAAAAGTCATACCGACTTTATCTATTATTCTGGGAGATAAACTCACGAACTATATATCCAAGTGAAGCAATGGATGTTTCTGAAAAAGAAACCCAGGATAATGAGAAAATAGTATTCGTCCCGGTATGTAAGGAATCGCTGTGATTTGCTTCATTGATCAACTTGCTTAAGAAATCCTGGATCGCAGTATTGGAAATATAGAAATGCTTGCCGAGCTTGGTGCTTAGGAGCAAGAAAGAATGCAATCGGGACAACAGTAAGATGATGATTCAATAAAAATGATACTAGAGCAAGACTCCAGAGGCATTACCTTAATTTGCAACATTAATGTTCTGGAGCACTAGTTATAATTTAGCAGTGTAGAGATGAAAAACGGATATCCACACTAAGCCTATAATATAGGGTGCATAGTGAGAGGGCGAATAGAGGATCATCCCTCCTACTATTTTTGCTATCTGGCTATCAGTATCTCGCCGAAATCAATTTTGAATAATCATCTCATTCTCTTCTCCAGAACGGGAACCAGCTTTTCTTTTTGGCCTCTTCCTGACTAGGTGAGTATATCCTGGCCTGAGACCCATGCCCTCTTCTTACTGGCCCTCCAGGCTACACCTCTTCAGGACCTCGGCCAGTTCTCCCATCTGCACCGGCTTTGCAATATAGTCGTCCATGCCAGCCTCAAGACACTTCTCACGGTCGCCCTCAAGAGCAAATGCAGTAATGGCAACAATCTTAGGCCCATTCTCGGGCCGAAGATTGCGTATCACCTGAGCAGTTGTGATCCCATCCATCTCCGGCATCTTGATATCCATCAGGACCAGATCATAATCCTGGCGTTCGAGGGCCTGGATGACTTCCCGACCGTCTGCCACGGCATCAGCTCTGTAACCCAATCTTTTCAGCATCTCCACAAGCACCCTCTGGTTCGAAAGGTTATCTTCAGCCACGAGTATGCGCATAGGCTTTAGCCCTGGGAAGCTTTCGGAAGTGACCCCTCGGTCGATTTTTCCAAAATCCAACTGCTTTCCTGGGATGGTCTCTGCCTGGATCGTGAAGCTGAAGGTCGTGCCCTGGCCTTGGATGCTCTCAATCCAGATCTTTCCTCCCATCAGTTCCACTAGGTGCTTGGTTATTGCAAGCCCTAGGCCAACCCCATCACGTTTGCGGCTTAAAGTGCGTTCAACCTGAGCGAAAGGCTCAAAGATTTCATTCATCCTGTTCTGGGGTATGCCAATGCCTGCGTCCTTGACATTAAAAAATATTTGGTGCTGATTGCCCTCGACGGCTTTTGATGAGACCGACACCGATACATCCCCTTTGTCGGTGAATTTGACTGCGTTTGTGAGCAGGTTGACCAGAATCTGCCTTAGCCTCCCATGATCTCCGATGATAGTGTCCGGTGTGCCGTAGTTGATAGTTTGGGACAAGGTCAGTCCCTTTTTGCTGGCTTGGACCGCCACCATATCCAGCGACTCCTCGATACAGTGCTTGAGGCTGAATGGCTGATGATCCAGCTCCATCTTCTCCTTTTCGGCCCTGGTAAACTCCAGGATATCGTCGATGATGGCTAGGAGAGCTTCACCGCCATTCCTTATGTTCTCTATGTCCTCCTTCTGCTCCTGCGTGATGTTATCGTCCAGGAGGAGGCTGGAAAAGCCAATTACCGCATTAAGTGGCGTCCTCAACTCATG
This sequence comes from Methanothrix sp., assembly GCA_003162615.1. Taxonomy (GTDB): domain Archaea; phylum Halobacteriota; class Methanosarcinia; order Methanotrichales; family Methanotrichaceae; genus Fen-7. The sequence continues at coordinate 2,849 of PMNG01000154.1, forward strand.
AGACATGTTAGCCAGGAACGCTGCTTTAGCCTCGACTGCGGCCTCTGCTGCTTCCTTGGACTTCAGAAGATCCTTTTCAGTCTGCTCATGCTCGGCGATCTCGACTTTAAGCTTCTCATTGATTACTTCGAGATTCTCTTTTGCCTCGGATAACTCTGTGGTTCTCTCCTGAACCCTCTGCTCCAGCTCATCCCACGCAATCCTTAGTTCTTCTTCCAACCGCTTGCGCTCGGTTATATCGCGGATGATGCTCAAAAGGACGCGCCTACCCTCGATCATCGTTCCACGTGAGCTGACCTCTACCGGGAAGGTGCTACCATCTTCACGCTTGTGATTGGTTTCGAAAAGGATACCCTCGGAATCAGCCAGTTGCATCTGTTTAGAAATTTTCTCTAAGGTTTCGGGCTCCCTCAGATCGAAAATGTTCATGGAGAGTAGCTCATCATGTGTGTATCCATAGGCGTTTATTGCGGCCTCATTGGCCTCGATTATACAGCCATCTCTGCCCATGAGAAGAACGATGTCCTGGGCATATTTCGAGATAAGCTGATAACGTTCCAATATGCTTTCTGCCTTCTTGTGCTCGGTTATGTCGATAACTGCGATCCGACACTGCCTACCGTTTAACGAGCTATCCTCGGCGGCTATACCGTCGATGCGGGCATAGATTGTAGGTTCTCCATCCCTGAGTAGATTCAATTCGCACATTTGCTTAATGCCGGTCTCAAATGCCGATTTGCAGAATTCATCAAAATAAGGACGGTCCTTGGGCGCAACGAACCGATGGAAAGGCCTGTTCATCAGGTTGCGCCTCTCTACACCCAGGAGCTTAGCTCCCATCAGGTTGCCCTCCTGGATCAGTCCATGCATATTGATGGAGAAAAGCCCGATGGGCGCAAAGTCGTAGATATCGGAGTACTTCGCAAGAGCATCTTCCGTCTCCATCCTGGTACGCTTCAGCTCTTCGTTCTGCATCTCCAGCTCAATCTGGTGAACCTGAAGCTCATGAACCAGAGACAGAGCATCTTTGCCATCCGCTATCCTGGAACCGACCAGGTCGCTTCTGCGGTCATTCAAACGCTCTTCTGCCTGGAGACGCAGGTCACCATTCTGATCCGATTCAGCTTTCTCTTTCTTCATAATCCTCTTGTGATCCAGGACAGTTCATTTGCGATACATAATATCTCTCATAGCGAAGGGGATCTGTTTCTTGCGGTAGATCATCATGCACCACCGAGATCCTGACTGAAAAACTTACCTTCCGCCGTTTTCTCCGAAAATAGTCGTTTCTACCTATTTATTAGTATCCGTGTCTCCAGTCATCATGACTGTCCTATTTCAAAGATGGTCAAATCTCTAAGCGACTTAGGTTCTTTCGAATAAATTTTTTGGCCGATTGCATTTTTTTCCATGGGCCTGGCATCCTTCGTCTCCACCGCTATAGGTCAATTAAGTAATTAAATTCTTTAGTTCTAAGGAGTAATATTGGGCAGATTTAAGACGAATAATGTAGGAGAATCCGGCATCGTCTAAACACGCCGGAGGTGGTCGCATTCAGTTTATGAATAGTACTTATGTTATCAACAACCATCATAGATATTTGCTGTGTGATAGATACGTGGCGAAGATAATTTATATCGTCTTAGGATAATTCGGAGTAGAGATGAATCCAGAGCCGCCTCTAGCTAGAAGCGACGCTATGGTAATGCATTTGGTTGAAAACGCAAACAGTCTAAATTATTATTCATAACAATTACGACTCTTTTAAATGGTATTTCTAGCGAAGCGCGAAATCCTTAAATACTCGAATATCACCGTATATATTGGTGTTGTTTTATGGAAAACATTATGGGTGGCGGACTAATTGGTCTTGTGGTTCTGATCATCTTGATCATCGTGCTGCTAAGGATAATATGAATGCCAGTGCTGCCACCAAACCGGTAGCGCTAAAAATGTTAATGTTTACAACAAGGAGACTTTCGTAAATATTGATTCTTTTAGTGGGTATTCGGGCTATGTTTTAACCTCCATAAGTTTTTATTCCTCTTAGGGATCATAGTGTGCCTGCTTGTTGTACAGGTCATCAACATTGCAATTTCAGCGTCTACCACTTCGACTTTTTATCAGGGATTGAATCGCCCTGACCGACGTCCAGGAAATGGGCCGTCAAATTATTGCTTGCGCTTACCGTTGCCGAAGATAGCAATCAGAATAGATAGAAGAGCTACCTGCAGAAGCCGTTTCCGGCTGGACCATTTCATATCTCTTTCTCCCTGCTGCAGATTTCTTCAGCTTATCTTGCGAAGAATGGGACCCCAATCCTTCTCTTCTTAGCCAGGAGACTATCATCACCTTCTATTCGCCAGCTCCATCTCCCAGTAGGCGTTATACCAAATCTTGAGGCCTTCTTCCTTTTGCCTCTTATCACAGGCAACCCAGCCCCATTTGATCAGAGTTCCCAAAGCCCTGACCAATCGCCGCTCTGTCTTCACCCAGCCCACTTATGAGGAGATCTCCAGTCCCATCGCCTGGGCTATCTCTTTTATGGATTTGGCCTCCTCTCTGCTATCAGGAAGGACTACCAGAACTTCCTCGTGGTTCAAGGCCCCCCCCCTTCGATCTGTCCGCTGCCAGATAATCAAAAGATACGCATTTTCGACATTTGCAAAAACAGAAATCGTCATATAGTATAAGAAATATCCTGGTTTCAGGGTTATCCTACTGATGTGATAGATCGATATGAAACGCTCTGAGTTATTGCTCCACATAACTGTCATTGTCGTTCTAATAGCACAAGCCCAAGCGCGGCCAGCTATGCTTGTTAATTCTTACAGCGTTGACTCATTTGATGATTCGGTAGGTGATCCGCTCGATCCGAGCATCCTTGGGGAGTCGATGTCTATGCCGCAGCCTCTATGGACGATCCAAGCTGCCAAAGATGCGGGGATAGTAAAAGATTCCGAGGCTCTATACGCCTACGATGACGGGCTTGGCGGATATGCAGGTTCGAGCAACAAGGATTCAATGAATACGGTTCCTGGCACTGCTGCGCCAGAGCCTATCGCGATGAACCCACTTGAGCAATCTCAGGAAAACGCGAACGTTACCGGTCCTTGGTCGTTGGACCTGAAGGATCAGATCCCAAGACATCTGGACCTGGCATTAGTTCAGAATAAGGAGGTCGTTTTGGGCAGTGGAGCCATTGATGGCCCCAACGGCACACAGAGAGTCACAGCGAGCGGTTCCGTTATAGGAGGCAGGCTCAGTCTGGCAGCGATGCCCATAGGCAGCCTAGACCTCTACAAGCTCGACCTCTCCCTCGATCCCAACACCACTGGAACTTATACTGCTTACTCAGCTGGTGGAGCCACGTGGTCGGGCGAAGTTTCGGGCATTGCCCCATTAGGTATCTCCAATCCAGCTCCAAAGGTTCAAGAAACAAAGACAGAAACAGCCAAGAAGGCGGATGCGTCTGGCTTCGGGCCTGTCGAGTGAGGGCAAAGGTCCAGAGCTTGTCTACTTGCCCTGCGTAAAGGGTTGGGGTTCCTATGCCAAGTCGACAGGTTTCCGAGTAACTGATCTCTGAACATCTCGGGACTGAAAGCCGAGCTGAATATGCGTTTTTCACTTCTGCTGACGGCTATTCCACATCGCTGCATCTGACTATCTCCAGAAGGACAATATTTTCATGGCCTATGGCATCAACGTTACACTGCCACCAGATCGAGGTTTTCCCCTGCAGGTTGTGGCCGAGGGCAAGTATGGATACAAATGGGACAAATGAGTTACAGGGATAGAAGTTACGGATAAAGATATCAAAGGCTATTGGAAGTCAAACGGCGGGCTACAGTGATAGCGCAAATGTCGGCCAGCTTCCGTTCGGACCTTGAGAGAGATGATCGTGTTCGTTCATTGAAATGTGCTTGGAAGGAGCGATTTATGAGGGAAAGTCTACTTGCGTATGTCTTTCGGTCCGACCGATATGGGCCTTCCCAATCCGATAATGGAGGTCAGATTTGCAACATATATTTGTTTTAAAACAAGTAGAACTTTCCTGGAATGTGAGAGTTAAATCATATTTTTCATGTTGGAAAACTAGGCAGGCGACAATTTCTCAAGACTGCCCCCAAATCATCAATTTCAAAGGGTTTGGTAATATAATCATCCATACCTGCGCCTAGACATTCCTGCTTCATACCGGGAAGAGTATAAGCAGTGACGGCTATTATTTTTGGCCCATTCTGAAAGATCCTGCGAATCTGCCTAGTGACTTCTATTCCATCCATTTCTGGCAAGCCTACGTTCATCAGGATCAGGTCATACCATTTATGCTTAAGGGTAACCAACACGTCAATACCATTAAGTGCCGTGTCCGCGCTGTATCCCAGGTGTTTGAGCATAGCCAGAATTACTTTTCGATTCAATTCGTTATCTTCAGCTAGTAAGACGCGCGTATGCTTAACACTGGCAAGATTTTCTGGCATTATCTACCCATCTGATATACGTACTAATGGTATATAAGAATCAGGTATTGATAATTCTTATACTCAAAAAAGGGTATCATTAGGTGGATAAACGACGCACCTCAATGTCATATGCCTATCCGCTAGGGTCTATGACTTTTCATGAGCCATCCCGTAACGGTTGATTTTTTTTCAACACTTCGGCCAGTTCTCCAATCTGCACAGGCTTAGCAATGTAGTCATCCATTCCGGCATCAATACACTTCTCACGGTCGCCTTCAAGAGCAAATGCGGTAATGGCAATGATCTTTGGCCCATTCTCGGGCTGCAATTTACGTATCACCTGGGTTGCTGTGATCCCATCCATTTCGGGCATCTTGATATCCATTAGCACCAGGTCGTAATCCTGGCGTTCGAGAGCCTGGATGACTTCCCGACCGTCTGCCACAGCATCAGCCCTGTAGCCCAGTCTTTTCAGCATCTCGACAAGCACCCTCTGGTTCGAAGGGTTGTCCTCAGCCACGAGTATGCGCATGGGCTTCAGTCCTGGGAAGCTTTCGGAAGAGGCGGGTCGATCGATTTTCCCAAAATCCAAATGCTTGCCAGGGATTGTCTCGGCCTGGATCGTGAAGTGGAAGGTCGCACCTTGGCCTAGGATGCTCTCTGCCCAGATCTTTCCTCCCATCAGTTCAACTAGATTCTTGGTTATAGCGAGGCCAAGACCGACACCATCACGTTTGCGGCTTAAGGTGCGTTCAACCTGGACAAACGGCCCAAAGATTTCACTTATTTTGCCCTGGGGTATCCCGATGCCGGTGTCTTTCCCCTTGAAGAATATCTGGTGCCTATTACCTTCGACGGCTTTTGATGAGACAGACACGGATACGCCTCCTTTGTCGGTGAACTTGACTGCGTTGTTGAGCAGGTTGACCAGGATCTGCCTGAGCCTCCCATGATCTCCGATGATAGTGTCCGGTGTGCCGTAGTTGATAGTTTCGGACAAGGTCAGCCCCTTTCCACTGGCTTGGGTTGCCACCATGTCCAGAGATTCATCAATCAAGTGTTTGAGGCTAAACGGCTGGTGCTCCAGCTCTATCTTATCATTTTCAGCCCTGGAAAAGTCCAGGATATCGTCGATTATTGCCAGAAGAGCCTTGCCTCCTTTTCTGATGCCTTCGATGTCTCTCTGATCCTGTGTGAGGTTATCATCCAGAAGGAGGCTTGAGAAGCCGATGACTGCGTTCATGGGCGTTCGAAGCTCGTGGCTCATGTTTGCCAGAAACGCTGACTTGGCCTTAACGGACTCTTCGGCTGCATCCTTAGCCTTGACAAGCTCCACCTCAAGCCTCGATTGCTCCTCCAGCTCGATCCGAAGTTCCTCGTTAGTTACCTCCAGCTCCTCCTTGGCATTTTGAAGCTCCGATGTCCTCTCCAGGACCCTCAGCTCCAGCTCATCTCTCGATTTGCGCAGTGCCTCCTCGACCTTTGTTCGTTCGATGATGTCTGCCGTCAGGCGGGCCAGCAGATCCAGCCGCTGCAGATCCTGCTCTTCTGGTCGGCGCGGGGTTCGATAGTGAGTGGAGAGCATCCCTAGCAGATTGCCGGAGCGGCTTAGTAGCGGAGTTGACTGGACCGCTCGCACGCCTGCATCCAACTGGACCTGCAACGCGGGAGTGCCCGCAAAGATGGGGCTCTCTGTGACGTCATCGACGATCACGCGCTCCCCTCGCCCTAGCGCTGTGCCGCAGGTGCCCCGGCCTTTGTGGACCATGTTCCAATAGTCCAGGAATGGCTGCTCGAAGCCGTGGTGCGCCATGATCTTGAGACTTCCCGACTCGGCGTCAAAAAGCTGGATGTTCCCCATATCAGCGTGGGTTATGGCGATTGCCGTTTCGACAATCTCGTCTAGCATCGTGCGTATATCGCCTTGGCTAACAAATTTTGTGCTTATCTTATGAAGCCGGGCCATGGCATCCAGGTCGCTAGCCATGCGGTCCTTCGCCGCAGCCAATTCCTGTTCTGCCCGTTTGCGCTCAGTGATGTCTCGTCCATAGATATTGACGTAACCCTTCTCTGTGATAGGAGCGAGCACGAGTGAATAGGCGGTATGGCCTGACAAAGTTTCGATTTCTCTGCTATTCCCAGAACTGAGTACATCCAGAATGAGATTTCCGTATTCTTCTGGCAATCTTTGTCCTACCTGACAGCCCCATAGCTCCAGAAGCGGAGAGCTGGACGAATTAGCGTAAACGATGGCACTATCTTCTATTCTCATGATAGGATTCGGGTTCTCTTCAGGGAACTTGGCTAGATTTTCAATTTCTTTCAGGGTCTGTTTGCGTTCGGTGATGTCCCGGAAGACGAGCACGACTCCTGTAGTGTTTCCATTTCTGTCTTTAATCGGCGCGCCGCTATCATCTATCGGAACTTCTGTTCCGTCCTTCCGAACTAGAATCGTGTGGTTAGCAAGACCGATAATCGCTCCATTTTCGAGCACCTTGGTGATAGGGTCATCAACTTTCTGGAGTGTATATTCGTTGATGATGTTAAAAACCGCCTTAGCAGGAACCATCGAGGCCTCATCGAGCGTCCAGCCTGTCAATTCCTCAGCCACGGTGTTCATGAAGGTAACCCTGCCTTCAATATCGGTGGCAATAACTGCATCGCCGATGCTTGCCAGAGTGGTTGCATAGCGCTGCTCGCTTTCTTGCAGCGCTTCCTGGATCTTCTTGATGCCCGTGATATCGGCACCGGTCGTGATAAAGTAATCGCCCAGGGGGACGCTTGTGAACCTAAAATATTTGTCCAGATTGCGGAAGTAGTCTTCGAAGGAATAAGGAACGCCTTCGGTCATGATCTTCTGCACGACAGACATGTAGTGTTCCGTCGCTCCAGGGCCGAAGATCTCATCTGTGGTCTTGCCCTTGATTCCTTCGAGCGTCTTGCCCCAAGTCTTGAGCGTTGGAGGGTTGGCATCCACCAGTCTCCATGTCTTTATCCGGCCTTCTTCATCGCGGACAAGTTTCCAGAAATGCACCTCCTCGGTCATGTTCATGAACAGATTGCGGTACTTCTCTTCGCTCTCTTTCAGCGCCTCCTCAGCCTGCTTGCGCTCAGTGATGTCATGGGCGATCGCGATCACGGCCCTCACCGTGCCGTCTTCATCCCGCTCGGGTACTATCTGAGTGTCGAAGATCCGTGTCTCGCCATGCCACTGGTTGGTATGCTCATACCTTCGCGGCTCACCCAATTCTATCACCTCGCGCGCTGCCTTCTCCCAGTCGGCAGACGCCATCGGCGAGGTTCCGTACTCGCTTGCAGTCCTGCCGACGAGCATCTCTCCGGGAAGTCCGGTCCTCCGTAAGACAGCCGGGTTCGCGTAGAGAAGCCGCAGGTTTCGATCGAACCGCGTGATTAGGTCAGGTATATTCTCAGCTAGAGCGCGGAATCGCCCCTCACTATTTCGCAATGCCTCCTCGGTCTTCTTGCGATCAGTTATATCAGTTAAGAAGGAATAGTAGTACTGGGGTTTTTCATCTGCATCATTGACGAGGTGGACCAATAGCTCTATGGGCACTCTAGAGCCATCCTTCCTGACATACTCCTTCTCATATCGTACAGGCTGCCCGGTACGATGTAACTCCTCAAGCTTCTTCTGCTCGATCTCACGCCATTCCGGTGGAGTAAGTATCTTCGCCCAGTCGATGGATCGCAGTTCTTCACGGCTGTAACCGGTAAGCTGCTCGAACGCCTTGTTGACGAGCCCAAGACGCCCATCAGGATATCCCATGCCGAAAGGCTGTGCCGAGAGTTCGATGACGGATGCCAGGAACTTATTCTGCCTCCGACTCTCTTGGATAGTCTCCTCGGTCCGTTTGCGCTCGGTGATGTCCCGGAAGACGAGCACGACTCCTGTAGTGTTTCCATTTCTGTCTTTTATCGGAGCACCGCTATCATCTATCGGAACTTCGGTTCCATCCCTTCGAATTAGGACGGTATGGTTTGCTAGACCGACAATAGCCCCTTTATCAAGCACCTTTGTGATTGGATCTTCGACCTTCTGGCGAGTGGGATCATTGATGATGTTGAACACTCCCTTCGCCGGTTTCATCGAAGCCTCATGGAGGGGCCAGCCGGTCAATTCTTCTGCCACAGCATTCATGAAGGTGACCTTGCCTTCAATATCGGTGGCAATAACTGCATCGCCGATGCTTGCCAGGGTGGTTGCATAGCGCTGCTCGCTTTCTTGCAGTGCCTTCTCCATCTTCTTGTGCTCGATGCCCTCGATTATCGCCCACCGACCAGAACGTTTGATCAGGGCGAACTGATGGTTGGCGACTACATCGAGGAGTTCTGCGGCATTGCATTTCTGAAGGGAGTATGTACAGATGGCCAGCATAGGATACTGACCGATGACATTATTGACGGTCTC
>PMNG01000006.1 GCA_003162615.1 Methanothrix sp.
ACTGGCAGGCAGAGCGATAGCATTAGCAGAATTGCAAAAGGTTTCAAATTGACACCTCCTGAGAAAATTGCATGCCAAGCGTATTATAACTTATCATGATATCCCGGTTATGGTCGCTTTGATTGTCATCCAAACCATTACACCAGTTCGGATTTTGTCATGAGAAAAAAGGGGATGACCGCAGAGATCCGTCTTTCTGCTAAATATTTTCAATCGGTACCGGTTCTATGAATTCGGCTAGCTGAAAGTTGAATATCCTAGAGTAAAAATAAAGCTCTGCATCCAGCGCTCTCTTGATGTTCTCAGCCCGTCTGAAGCCATGCTGCACTCCCGCAAACTCAACTAATGCGACCGGCAGGCCTTTAGAACGCAGAGCATCAAACATCATCTTAGCTTGGTTGGGCGGGACAATCTTGTCTTCAAGACCCGGGAAGAAGATCACCGGACAAGAGAGTCGCTCCGGGAAATAGATGGGGGAGCGTTCTCTATAAAGTTCGCGACACTTCGGGTAGGGACCCACAAGCCTATCAAGATATCGTGACTCAAACTTATGAGTCTCCTTAGCGAGAACTTCCAGATCGCTTATGCCGTAATAGCTTGCTCCGGCCTTGAAAGTGTCGCGGAATGTCAGGGCAGATAGCGTCGTGTAGCCGCCAGCACTGCCTCCGCGAATGATAAGCCGGTTGCTGTCAACTTCCCTTCTTTTGACTAAGGTGAGAGCGCCATTAACGCAGTCATCAACGTCAACAATGCCCCATTTACCATTCAGACGTTCTCGGTATGCCCTGCCATAACCAGTGCTGCCGCCGTAATTCACATCCAGTACAGCGATACCTCTACTGGNNGCTCGTCAGGTGGAGCTATGAAGTCTCTGTTTTGCGGCCTGTAATAGAAAGCATGAGCTTTAAGTCCGTGATCTGTTGGATAGTCTATGGTCTGAGGCTTGGAAAGATAATCCTCATTTACTGCTACTTTGCTGGAACTGCGCAGTATCTCCATCTTTTTTGAACGGATGTCGAGCTTCACGATGGATGTCGTTTCAGTTGGCGAGCCAGCAATAATAACTACATAATCGTTGCATGCTCTTACATCTGAGATCTCCGTGTAAGGTATATCTATGGGATCGATCGCGCGGCGAACTGCATTGAGGCTTGCCAGCTTCCAGGTACCATCTCGTGAGAATGCGCAGGTTATGTGATCCGGGGAGACAAAGGAATAGGTAGACTGCCCGAAACGCCACTGAGGTTCTGCAAACTCTGCATCCATTTCAGTAAGCACTTCTGTATGTCCATTATTCCAGCGGTAGAGGTTCCACCATCCCGTCTTATCCGAGGCAAAATGCAAAACTCCGTCACCAGACCATTCAGGCTGGAAGATGGATTCGTCAAGGCCTCCGGCCACAAGCACAGATCCACTCAGCAATCCATCCGGATTCAATTCGCCGACCCATAGTTCTGTTCCATCCCAGGGCATATTGGGGTGGTTCCAGGAGAGCCATGCCAGCCGGGCCCCATCGAGACTCAAGCAGGGAGAGGAATAGAAGTCGTGCCCTTGAGCCAGGATCTTGTGACTTGCTCTTCCCTCCAGATCGATCTCCACCAGAGAGTTAATCGCCTCTTGACCGGGGACGCCGTGATCTTCGCAGACGCAGATCATCTTATTGCGTCGGCCATCGATCACCCCGTCTGCATAGCGCAGATCGCCTTGCGGGGTAATGGGCCTCGGACTTGAGCCCGGATCTTGGCGGTATAGCCGCTGATCGGCGAAGTTGGAGAAGAATACAGTCCGGTTGAAGACTGCATAGGCTCCGCCGCCATATTCATGCACTCGTGTTCTGGCGTTGAAGGGTGCGGGAGTCATGTCTTCGATCTCACCCTCTGGGGACCTTCTCACAATGACGCATCTTCCGCCCTCTGCGGGACGCGACTCGATCCAGTAGATGTCAGATCCATCGAGAGCAATCTGCTCCAGGCCCAACGTCTCAGATGCAATGAGATCGGAGGTGATGGGTGATTTCCAGGAGCCNNTGTAGATGCATCAGATAAATGTGTTCTCTTTTCCGAGAAGCCTGATTTCAGCAAATCTTGAAAATCTGGCTCTCTGCGAATTGATTCAAAGTCCGGTTCGAATCTTGCATCATCAGGAATGATGTATTTAAAATGCAAGGCGATACTCAATGCCATCAAAGCTTCACGAGGCTTCCCATCTAATGCATAGATTCGAGCACGATTATATGCATTTTCTTTATGGACGCATTTGCGGAGATGCTCACGAAGCTCGGGTTCAGTTAGATTTCCATTAATCTTTTCGTTATAAGCGGCATTTAGTAGCTTTCTGTTTAATAGCTTTCTGTTAATAATTAGGTATATTANNGTGAAAGAGTTATATCCTCTTTAGAAATATTGATGGTCTTACCGTCTTCGCTTTTGACAAATCCTGCCGTGTATACCCAATCAATATGATATCTCTTTTTTAGAAACTCCTTGAGTCTCTCATCATCGGTTCCTGGTATTTTCGTCCAGCTAAACAACAAAATTGGCAAATCTGGCTTATTTATATTATATATGGCTTGAGACTTAATCTCTTCTGCGGNNCTTTTGCTTAAATGGGTCCTCATTTTTTCCCTGGCACTATTTAAGTAATCAAGAAGGTTCTTGGATCCGATTTCTAATTCTAGAGGCGCTTCTTGCACGAGTGCGGCAGATAATTCTTTACCATATTTCTCCATAAGATACTTCGAGAGG
>PMNG01000060.1 GCA_003162615.1 Methanothrix sp.
CACATTACGGAGAACAGTAAAACGATAATTAGCAACAATCTCATCTAAATACCTCTTTACCCCGGACCATCAATGGCTGGACTCGATATAAATCTAATCCCTAGAGATCCGTTTAGATTGCTTCGCTCCCAAGCCCGTCCGTCTGATCTCAGACACCCTGTTCTCCAGCGAACCTTTCAGCTCCGGAGATATTATGCCGTTGTGGTAATCTATCCTGGCCGCTATTGACAGCTTTCCGGCTAGCGCTCTAGCGAGCCTTCCCCGTAGACGCTTTGGAGAGTTCATTATTGCGGGATGTCTGTAGATGAGTCCGTGCTTGGGAGAGGGAGCCTTTCCCTTGAGGTGCTTGAATAGGGACTTTTCTGCCCCAATGATCTGGACAGTGCTGGAGGGCAGCTCCGACAAACGTCGGAGACTCCCCGCTCGTGAAATCAGCCTGGCTGCCAGCAGTGGACCGGCAAGCCCTGACAGGTTGGGTGCAATCGTAGAGATCGACGAGCTCAGATCCTCTTCGATCCTCTGGCGCGACCTTCTTAAATCCGTTATGGCTGTTGCCAGCTCGCCGAGCGGTCCATGTCCTGTCAGCGAAAGCGGTAGGTCCTTTGATCGAGCTATATCGTCTCTGTGTAGCAGTGACCACTCGTAGAGCCGTTCCTCCAGGAGGTTGATGGACTTGTCCATGTCGTCCAGAGCCTCTATCATCTGGAGTGCATCCTGTTCAACGGTGGCCAATGATCGAAGTTCTCTCCTGACAAGCTCCAGGGCCACGTCTCTAAGAAGGCGGTTATACTCGCAATCGTCTTCGACATAGTGACAAGCCTTTGCATACGCCCTTAGGTCAGGCTGAGTTTTTTCGGGGATAAGGTATGGGCCGGTCAATTTCTCAACCATCTGGTCCACGTCCCCGGCAGCGATAAATGGCGCCGACTCTGAGTCCACTCGGCCAAACCAGGCTACTAATTCCATCATCTTCCTCTTAATGATAACATACCTTAGATTACTTTCGGCCTGCTCTGATCCTCTTTATATACTATACGGGTTCTGTTACTATCACCTCTCAATTAAAAAACAGGGGCAGATTGTATGAAAGAACTCGTAGATCAGATAAAGACCCGACTCAAGGATCAGAGCATCGAGGTCCCTGAGGAGGAGATTGTGGCCCGCTTAAAGAAGCTGGTGGATAATTTCCACGTTCCCGAGGCGGAGGCCAGGCGTTCCGTTATCAACTATTTTCTAAAGGAGCACGGAGTTGTTCAGGTCAGGGCCAGCTCTGTACCTGTAAAAGTTAATGAGATCTCAGAGCCAAACCGATGGGTGGATTTGGAGGTCAAGGTCCTGGCGTTATGGGAGCCGGCGAGCGACGCCATCGCCCAGACGGGCCTGGTGGGGGATTCTACCGGGACCGTCAAGTTCGTCAAATGGGCCAAGTCAGGACTACCGGACCTTGTGGAGGGCAAGAGTTACTCCATCAGGCGGGTTGTCACCGACGAGTACCAGGGAAAGCCCAGCGTAAAACTGAATAGGACAAGCCAGGTGGCAGAGCTGGATCATGATGTGGATGCTGTGGCTGCAACGAGGAGCGGACCGGCAGAGGATAAGAAGATTGCCGATATCTCCGAGGCTGGCCTCTGGGTGAACCTTAAGGTCAAGGTTGTTCAGCTCTGGGATTCCAACAGCGAGACCATCTCCCAGTCAGGCCTCGTCGGAGACGAGACGGGTTCCCTGAAGTTCGTCAAATGGGCCAAGGCGGGACTCCCCGAGCTAGCCGAAGCCAGGTGCTACTCCCTTCAGAACGTAGTCACAGACGAGTACCAAGGGAGGTTCAGCGTCAAGCTCAACCGCACCAGCCAGATCATAGAGCTGGACTCCGATATAGAGGTAGGATCGCAATCCGTAGACTTTACTGGTGCCATGGTGGACATCCAGAAGGGATCGGGCTTAATCAAGCGCTGCCCGATATGCAGGCGATCTCTGACAAAGGGCATATGTGGCGAGCACGGCAAGGTGGACGGCACCTATGACCTGAGGATCAAGGCGGTGTTGGATGACGGCAGAAGGGTTCATGACATAATCATCAACAGAGAGACAACTGAGCGGCTGGTCGGCCTGACCCTAGAAGAGGCCAAGAAGATGGCTATGGACACCCTAGACCACGAGGTGGTTCGAAGTATGATCGAGGAGAGGCTACTCGGAAGATACTACACGGTTACAGGTCCAAGGGTGGATCGTTACATCCTTGTGGAGACCATAAATGAGGCCCCTGCGGTTGCGGCCAACGACGTGGATGAGCTGATCAGCTTGGTGGAGGTGGATTGAGATGGTCGGGTTTTCAAGAGAAGTAGCAAAGAGGATATTCGCTGAGGAGCTGCGCAATTCTAACCTGTCATTCAGAGACGGCGAGGATCAGCACCAGTACGCACCTATGTACCTCCTCACTCCAACGGGCGCAAAATGCAATCGGGTCTTCATAGTGGGTACTCTAACCGAGAGGGACGACATAGGCGGCGATACTGAATACTGGCGGGGAAGAATTGTCGACCCCACAGGCAGCATTCTGGTCTACGCCGGACAGTACCAGCCCGAAGCCGCCCAGAAGCTGGCTAGCATTGAGCCACCTGCCTATGTGGCCGTGGTCGGCAAGCCCAACCTCTATCAGACGGAGGATGGCAATGTTATGATATCCCTAAGAGCTGAGGCTATCCAGAAGGTGGATGAAGCTACAAGGGACAGATGGATCCTGGACACCGCCGAACGAACACAGGAGAGGCTGAACACCCTGGCGGAGGCGGCTCCCGTCTCGGGCGAGTTCTCCACAGCGGATAAAGAGACAGCTTTGCCGGCCATGGATGTAGACCGGGCCAAGCAGCACTACAACACAGACATCAAACAGTACAGGATGATGGTAATCAGGGCCCTGAATTCCTTGAGATCGGATCTAGGCCAGGGCCCGAAAACGGAACCTATCGAGGATGTCAAACTTGATGCTAACATGGCAAGCGTAGAACCAGAAAGCCACACGCCTGACTATGCTCAGACAACGGCCAACGATCGTGGAAAGGCCAAGCTGGAACCCAAACAGGATCCATCCAAGAAGAGCAAGTCAAAGGCATCTGCCGCAAAAGAGACCCTCCTCTCGGGCTTTTCCGACAGTGAACAGGATGAGGTAGAGACCATCCCTGTCTTTAAGAAGAGCTGAAAAGTTTTATATAATATGCAGAAGTTTATAACAGTGGTGAACTGAAATGGTGATAGGAGTAACAATGGTAAAGGTCGTTCCCGGCCAAGAGAAGTCAGTCTATAATGCGCTTCAGGAGATAGATGGGATCAAAGATGTTTACCACGTGTTCGGCGAGTTCGACTTCGTAGTAGTGATTGAAGTCGAAGGCCTCAGCATGCTCAACAAGTTGGTGGACGTAATCCGCGAGATAGATAACGTCACTGCAACCCAGACCGTTGTTGGGGCTGAGCTGTAGCCCCTTATTCTTTTTATGGAGATAGCAGAGGAGCTGGCCAAAAACCAGAAGGCCATTTCAGTAGCAGAATTTTTTGAGAAGAACCGCCAGATACTGGGATTCGACTCTGCACCCCGGGCCCTAATCACCTGCGTTAAAGAGGCTGTGGATAACTCCCTTGATGCCTGCGAGGACGGCTGCATCCTTCCGGACATATTCGTTCAGATAAAAAGAATCGGGGATTACTATTCAGTCGCCGTTGAGGACAACGGTCCAGGAATAGTCGCCGATGAAGTTCCAAAGGTGTTCGCCAAGCTGCTTTATGGCTCAAGGTTCCATGTTCTCAGACAAAGCCGAGGCCAGCAGGGAATAGGGATCTCGGCAGCCGTCTTGTACTCCCAGCTTACCAGCGGTAAACCGGCCAGGATCACGTCCAAGATAGGGCCTGATCACAGGGCCACGTACTGTGAAGTCGTGATAAACACCGCCAAGAACGAGCCTGAGGTTCTCAGAACCGAGGAAGTGGACTGGGAAAGGCCTCGAGGGACAAGGATTGAGCTCGAAATGGAGGGGGCCTATGTTCGAAGCCGACGCCAATCAGTCTACGGCTCTCTCAAAAACGTGGCCATCGTCAACCCTCACGCAAGGATCACCCTTGTAGAGCCCGATGGCAACGTTGAGATCTTCGAGAGAGCCACCGATACCCTTCCGAAGAAGTCCTACGCCATCCAGCCTCATCCTGAGGGGATCGAGCTTGGCGAGCTGATCAAGCTGCTGAGGTACACCGAGCGCAAGAAGCTGGCCGGCTTCCTGAAGGAGACCTTTTCCAGCATAGGTTCGATAACCTCCCATGAGCTGTGCAAAATGTCCGACCTGGACCCCGACCGACCTCCGACCAGCCTTGATCACGAGGAAGCCAAGCGACTTCTTGCCGCCTTCAGGAAGATAAAAGTCAAATCTCCACCAGTGGACTGTCTGTCTCCAATAGGCGAATCGCTGATCAAAGCAGGCCTAGAGAAAGAGTACCGTCTGGACTTCATTGTCACCACAGTCCGACCTGTGTCCGTATATTCCGGCAACCCCTTCCTGGTAGAGGTAGGATTGGGTTACGGAGGAGAGCTGGACAGGGAAGGGCGCGTGGACGTACTGCGGTTTGCCAACCGAGTGCCTCTGGTTTACCAGCAAGGAGCTTGCGCTGTAACCCACGCCATAGAGAGCATCCCCTGGAAGAACTATGATCTGGCCCAGCCGGGTGGTGAAGGGATACCGACAGGGCCCGCTGTACTGCTGGTTCACGTGGCCTCCACCAGGATCCCTTTCACATCTGAGTCCAAGGATGCCATAGCAGACGTTCCGGAGATCCTGGCCGAGGTCGAGCTAGGATTGAAGGAGATTGCCCGGAAGCTGCGAAGGTACATGACCAGACAGAGCGCACTATCCGAGCGTCGGGAAAAGGAGGAGATCATAAGGAAAATTCTTCCCCGAATTGCCAGAAAGCTCTCCGACATCCTGCACCAAGACGAGCCGGACATAGCACCGGTTGTAGCCAAGATCATGGGAAACGTTAGCGTCAAGCGCACAATCGAGAAAGAGAATGGACTGATGGTTGTCAGAATAGCAGTCGAGAACCACGGCGAAACGGCTCGGACCTTCAAACTCCACGACGTGATACCCCAGGAGGCCTCCGACGTATCGCCAGCCGCCAAGGCAATACCCATCGGCAACGGCTACGACTATCACTGGAAGTTGTCCCTTGCTCCAGGTAAGGCTACTTCGTTGACCTATAAAGTCCGCTCGGAGGGCCAAATCTTCTCAGACCTCGTGGTTGAAGGGCTGGAGGCTGAGGTAGTCACAGGGGCCAGGGTGATCTGATCATGACCAAGATAGAAGTAGCCCAGGACAAGCTCCTTGATCTGGCCAGATCCCTATATGAGCAATTCCAGAATGGCATAGTTCCTCACCTGTCTCTTCCGTCCAGGACCAAGGGCAATATCGAGTACAGCATCAAAGACGACGTGTGGGTCTACGGGGACCAAGAGACCCTCCGGTCTGTGAAGACCATCCGAGGTGCAAAGAGCCTTCTCAAGACAGTCTACCTGGCGGAACTGCTTATAAAGGAGCATCTACAGAACAACAGAGGCTCTACCCTGAGGGAGATCTACTACATCTCTGAGGGCTGGGATATCGCCAAGTTCCACGAGCAGGCGGAGAGCGATAGGCTGATCGAGGACCTGGAGATCGTGACTGGCTTACACAGGGAGAATTTCCACATCCGGCCGGAGGAGGACGGTGCTGCTGTTTTCGGCCCGCTCCGGCTCCGGGAGCAGACACGACGGGGAGAACGAGAGATACACTGCCAGGAGGATGTGGGCGAGGCCGGATACCAGATACCATTCAACGTCGACAACATCCAATTCTTGAAGCACGATGCCAAGATGGTCATGGCCATAGAAAGCGGCGGAATGTATGCCCGGCTTATCGAGAACGGTTTCGATGAGGAGTACAAATGCATCCTGGTTCACATCAAGGGCCAGCCGGCCAGGTCCACTAGGCGCATTATTAAGCGGTTGAACGCTGAACTGAACATACCTGTCGTCGTCTTCACAGACGGCGATCCCTGGTCCTACAGGATCTTCGCCAGCCTGGCATATGGAGCCATCAAGAGCGCTCATCTGTCTGAGCACCTTGTAACGCCCTCCGCTAAGTTCATAGGCGTACAGCCTAGCGACATCGTGGAATACAACTTGTCTACAGACAAGCTGACAGACCAGGACATGCACGCTCTGCGCTCAGAGTTGACGGACCCGAGGTTCAACACCGATTACTGGAAAAAGCAGATTCAGCTACAGATAGATCTGAAGAAGAAGGCAGAGCAGCAGGCCTTCGCTGGCAAAGGCCTTGACTATGTGACAAAGACCTACTTACCTGAGAGACTCTCTGAGCTAGGAATTATCTGATCTTACCAAGGCCCGTTCACAAAGGTTTATACTTTTCAGGATTATAAACACGGAGTTATGAAGCGAGATCTTCTGGATATCCTGGCCTGCCCTCTGTGCAAGGGAGATCTGACCATCGAGATCTTTGAGGAGAACGACTTGGAGATAATCACCGGCAAGCTCTTCTGCAAAGTCTGCAACGAATGCTATCCCATTGAGGACGGCATACCGAACATGCTACCGCCGGACCTAAGAGACTAGCCCGGAATACTACAGGCGAAATATTTATTAAATATTATTGCCAATCCTATCTGGTGCAGGGGGTTTAGATACGGATTATGTTGTTCACATCAATGATGACACAGAGGAGGTCAAGCCCATAGTGCTTCGGCTCCTCCCAGGTGAGGAGACCATCTTCGAGCTGCGGATTGTAAACCATGGTGAACCTTCCAACATCTCCGTTGATGCCAGCCCCCCTCTCATCAAGGCCATGCGCCTCAAAAGATCCAACCATTATGTGGTGCAGGAGGAGGTGATCCCAGTCCTGGCCAGAATGCCCGATAATGTGGAGAGGGTTGACGGCGAGCTTCTTGTCACCGGCGAGAGCGGCACCAGCAGGGTGCCCATCTCCCTCGTAAGGGATGCAGAAGACTTTGATGGTGCGGGCACCTACAAAGAAGATGAGGCAGATTCCCTTGAGATCAAAGACGACTACGACGCATATGATGACGAGGATAAAGAGGGCTTGGAAGAAAGAGAACCATCGGATCCGGACGTCGATTCCTCTGGCGACCAAGACTACCAGAACTACAGAACTCCGCCCCGCCGAGGGGGCGTAACCGGCGACGGGATTGCTCCTGAGCGACGGGGTCATCGTGATCACGGACCTTATGCCGAGCACGAGGAGAGCCGATATTGGAGCGATCCAGGCGACCGCCACGGGGAGGGCAAAAATTACGACCAGCCTTACGTCGCTGAAAAAGATATTCCTTATCAATCCTTGGGCAGCGATGACTCTTCGAGCCAAGAGCTCTCAAATCCTAGCCCGGACGAAGTGGCGGAGGACGACGTAGAGACAAGAGGCGGGCTCTTTGGGCTGGACATCGTTTCGGAACAGATAGTTCCGATCATCATGTTTGTCATGATAATAGTTGTTTTAGGCCTCACATTCTACACATCAACCATACCGGAGTTCCTGGGGGCTCTGACGTCATCAATACTGATCGTTACCCTTATCATATACGGAGCGGCTACGCTCCTGAAGGCGTGAGTTATGAGATATATTGTGGTCACAGGCGGGGTCATGAGCGGCCTCGGAAAAGGCATTACTGCCGCGTCCATCGGTCGACTGCTCATGAACAGGGGATATAAAGTAACGGCCATAAAGATAGATCCGTATATCAACATAGACGCAGGGCTGATGAGCCCATTCCAGCATGGGGAGGTCTTCGTCCTGAAGGATGGGGGCGAGGTGGACCTGGACCTAGGCAACTACGAACGGTTCCTGGACGTCGAGCTGACCCGCGACCACAACATAACAACGGGAAAGGTGTACAGCACCGTCATAGAGAAGGAACGCCGGGGCGAGTACCTGGGTAAGACCGTCCAGATCATACCCCACATCACAGAAGAGATCAAGAGGCTCATCCGCCAGGTGTCCAGAGATGGCGGGTGCGAGATCTGTCTGATCGAGGTCGGAGGCACTGTAGGCGACATAGAGTCGATGCCATTCCTGGAGGCCATGAGGCAGCTCCGGTATGAGGAGTCGGGTAACATCTTCTTCGTCCACGTTACCCTGGCCCCATCGACCATGGATGGCGAACAGAAGACAAAGCCGACGCAGCACAGCGTGAAGGAGATGAGGGAGCTTGGGCTGCGCCCTGACATGATAGCGGTGCGGTGCGAGAAGCCCTTGCTTGAGGAGACAAAGCACAAGATAGCTCACTTCTGCGACGTCCCCGTGGAGGCGGTCATAAGCTGTCACGATGCAGACGACATCTACAAGGTCCCCCTGGAGCTGGAGGCCGAAGGGCTGACCACATACCTCATGAAGGCAATGAGGCTATGGCCGCTGGAGGAGCGCAAGGAGTGGGACGAGCTGGTCAAGAAGATGGACCAGGTGGAGGGCAAAGTCCGGGTGGCAATCGTCGGCAAGTACACCATCGGATCTCAGTGCGCCGACCCAATGGAGGACGCCTACCTGTCCATTCGTGAGTCTTTGAAGCATGCAGGCATCGAGGCGGGCGTCAAGCCGGAGATCACCTGGGTGGACTCAGAGGCGCTGGAAGAGGGCGCGCCTGAGCTGATGCTAAGAGATGTGGATGGAATTCTCGTGCCCGGAGGCTTCGGCTCGCGGGGCACAGAAGGGAAGGTCAAGGCCGTCACCTTTGCCAGAGAGAGGAAGATACCTTTCCTCGGAATCTGCTTTGGGATGCAGCTTGCAGTCGTCGAGTTCGCCAGGAACGTCTGTGGCCTGGAGGGAGCCAACAGCACCGAGTTCGGGCCCACGCCCCATCCCGTGATCGCCCTGCTGCCGGAGCAGGAGAAGATCAGGCAGATGGGAGCGACCATGCGCTTGGGCAACTATCCAGCCCACCTGAAAGAGGGCAGCATGGCCCACAAGATCTATGGAACCTCGGACATCGTCGAGCGCCACAGGCACAGGTACGAGGTAAACCCAGAATACATCTCGCAGATCGAAGAGAAAGGCATGATCTTCTCAGGGACCAACATGGACTTGATGGAGATCTGCGAGATACCGGAGCATCCTTTCTTCTTCGGATCGCAGTTCCACCCGGAGATGAAGTCCAGGCCGGGCAGGCCGTCGCCACCGTTCCTGGCTTTTGTGGAGGCGATGAAGAGTAAGAGAAGGACGTAATCTTCTCTTTTCGGTTTTGTTTGCAGATTAACTTATTAAATTATATATGCATCGTGAAGTGATTGCTTGAATTGTGGCTCAAAAAATAATCCTGTGATTAATGATTGGTTCTCAGCCAATATTAACTATGAGGGGCAAGGAAAAGCGATTTTTTCCAATCCGCCATTAGTGGTAGAAGGGTATGTCAAAATTAAATTTGATGAGTTTGGGAACTATTTAGTTATAATGAATGTAGAGGAGGTCGACACAGAATCATCATCAGATAGATCAGATAGACCAAATATACCACCAGAATTTAAAAAGCTATCCTTGATGGCACAATTGAGTGGCGAAAAGCCAGTGATGCAGCATATAGAAGGAACAAAGAATGTAGCTAAATGGAAGTGGTCAATTACTGGAGGTAGAATAAATCCGTGCGAAAAATTAAAGGTTGTTACTCTCGATGGGGTCTTCATAGCAAACAAAAATATTAATTATAACATTCAAACTGATTTAAATAAGAAGAACGAGTTTAATGTCCAGTCTAATGCCCAATTAGAATTCCATTTTACGAGTTCCGTTTTCTATATCGATGAACCTTTTGAAGCTAAGTATTGGGTTCTCCCTCTTATAAATTTTGTATCAGATTTTATGGATTATTGTCCCGATCTTGATTCCCATCCTCTTCGTATATACTCTTCGCCAACAGATCCGGAGGACTCAGCTAAAAATAATGAACCAATATCGAAGATACAAGAAACCCTCATGTCCGATTGGACACCCATGAGTCATAAAAATTGACGGGAATGAAGGGGATTTTCATATCAAAATCAAAATAATCGACTTATAATTTTTCGCTTCTTAAACCAATTGGGATTTATTGAACGCTTATATAACTACGATAAAAATAAGAAACAATTGCTTGATGGACAAACGCAAAGTATAGTGACTTCGCTCATGGTTGGGGAGATCGGTTCAAAACCTATTGCTAATTTTGATGATTTAAAAGATTGGTTTCCATTTCAGTTTCTTGATCTGCTAGGTCTTGCTTCTGGCACTGAAATTGGCGCTCCCTGGATTGAATTCCGAGATTCCAGAGGTAGACTTGTTCAACGCTTCCATGTAAGTTTAAATAGCCCTTGGTATTCAAGTGGACATATCGCAATTGATGAAAGTGTTCACCATGGCATAGGCTCATTACTAACTCAATCTCAATATTCGTTGCATAGGGGCAATGCTTACTTAACTGCAACTTTAAAGCACCTTGTTCGAAGTGGAATGAATAAATTGCTCTTTGAGGATACAATGGCACATCTTTTTCAATCGTTCGATTGTTTGTGCGAAGTACATGAGTTAAACGTTCAGAGGTTGGCTAATAGATTGAACCATTCCCAAAAAGATTGGGTGAAACGAGCGATAGCTTATTTTGTGGAAAAAATTCGATCTCAAAGTAAGGTTACAGCAAATTTAGATCAAAGGAACGTGCTAGAAAAAATTGCAAATAGAATACAAAATGCGGACAATACTGATAGAGATTTTGGCCTTGCAGTTATTGATCTAATATCGCTATTTGGTTTGCCAGATGCTAATATAGTTGATGCCTATTACCAAAAATTTCCTCGCAGGGATGGTAAATCATGGTGTGATGTTCTATCGCACTATCGCGGTGTGGTAATGCATTCAAGCTATTTTGATTTTGAAAGGGGTGCTTATGATTTTCAAGACGTAGCTATGATACGAGATCATCTTCACGATATCCTAATTAGGATTGTTCTCAAAATGCTTTATTATAACGGAACCTACCAAAAAGCAATACCAAGCCCGGTAGGTAGATATCCCTTGGATTGGGTAAACTCCAATACTCAGGCAGTGGAATTAGGATATAAATCGAATCTATTGGATTCCATTGTTCCCGAAATTTTATCAATCGAACTTGTTACCGATTTTCACGAGAAGCAATAGGTGTCTCATAGAGTCGAGGCCCAGCACCTTCGCCCGCTCCTTGGTATAATCTCCTCACCAAAGTCGAAGCCTTGACCTTTCGCAATGTTCTCTTTGAGTTGAGCGGATCAATTTTGAGGATGACCAGAAGGCCAGAAAGAGAACGGTCGATATAACGGACATAAGGAAGAGCCCCAGTTCTTGGACATGTAGCCTGTTACGCTGCTACTAGGTATCCAACGAGGTGCCATCCGAACGGGCATAATTAGTAAAGGAAAACCCATAAGCTTGCCTTCTTATTTCATCGATATTCTGTCATCAGCTTTGGACATCAATAAGCTACTCACAAGTGATCTTTATCTTGTGAATCTATCGTTCAGTTCTTCTTTTCGGTAGTCTCCCTATTTTGTGTT
>PMNG01000158.1 GCA_003162615.1 Methanothrix sp.
GGGAGCAATCAGATAACCCAGTCTCCAGCCAGTGATGGAATAGGTTTTCGAAAGGGAGCTGCAGGAGACGGTTCTCTCGAACATGCCCGGAAGCGATGCAAAATAGATGTGCTTGTATGGCGCATATACGATGTGCTCATAGACCTCATCCGTGATCACGAACACATCGTACCGATCCGCCAGCTCGGCGATGAACTTCAGCTCATCCATAGTGAAGACCTTTCCTGTCGGATTGGAAGGATTGCATAGGATCAGTGCCTTCGGCCTCTGCTCGAAGGCTCTCGTTAGCTCTCCTTCATCAAAAGAGAATTCCGGAGGGTGCAGTGGCACATAGATCGGCTGTGCTCCGGACAAGATGGCATCTGCAGCATAATTCTCGTAAAAGGGAGAGAATATGATGACTTTATCACCAGGATTGAATACCGTCATCATGGCAGTCATCATCGCTTCCGTGCTCCCGCAGGTCACGCAGATCTGTGTTTCCGGGTCGATTGATAGTCCCATAAACCTGGACTGCTTTCTGGCTAAAGCTTCACGAAAATTAGGAGCGCCCCAGGTTACGGCATACTGATGAGGGCCATCGGATGCCGCCTTTTGCAGAGCCTGCAAAAGCTCTGCCGGCGGGTCAAAGTCGGGAAAGCCCTGGGAAAGGTTGATGGCTCCATGTGCATTTGCGATTCTGGTCATCTTGCGAATGACCGATTCCGTGAAAAATCCTATCCGATTACTTAATGATGGCATTATTTGCTCACTTCATAAAATAAAATGATGGTAGTTCATGGTAGTTCATCTGACAGGCATAATATCTCGATGATCTACCTCAAGTCCACCAGTCTCTTCGCCTTATGGGTTGCTCTCGGCAGCTCGCCTTCATCCAGTACGATAACTTCTTTGGGTTTGACTCCGGTTTGAGTCTTGATCTTCTGGGACACCTTTTCAGCAATTGAGTTCTTGTCCTCTGTTGAGCTGGAACTCCTTTCCACTTCCACATTGAATCTGGTTGTGAAGTTTTCGGTTATGGCTGTGATCCTATATTCCCCTGTGATCTCATTTGCCCCGCGGATGGCGAACTCTATGTCGCTCGGGAAAACATTCACACCGGATACGATCAGCATGTCATCCAGTCGGCCATTGATGTAGATTCGGGCATGGGTTCTGCCGCATGGACACGGCTCTCGATTGACCGTCCCGATATCGCCTGTTCTGAACCGGATCATCGGCCTTGCTGTTTTTCTCAGGGTCGTGAAGACGATCTCCCCTCTTTGGCCATCTGGAACAGGTTGCAGCGTTTCGGGATTTATGACTTCTACCAGAATATGATCCTCCGCCAGATGTAGCCCGTTTCTCTCACTACACATTGCAGCGCAAGAACCGAATATATCGGAGATCCCATAGAAATCAAATACTTTGGCATTCCACAGCGCTTCGATTGCATCCCTTGTCGCTGGAATGGACCCACCTGCCTCTCCAGCTACGATTATTGTCTTGATGGCAAGGTCTTTGGCTGGATCAATGCCCTGCTTCTTTGCGGTCTCGCCCAGGTACCAGGCATAAGACGGAGTCGTCCAGATGACAGTCGGCTGGAATTCCTTCAACACATAAAGCAGCCTCTCCGAGGGGACGGTCCCTACCCATAAGCAAAGTGCTCCCAGGTTTTGCGCCCCGATGACATCCGGGCCTCCCACGAAAAGGGTGAAGTTGAGGGCATGGACATATCGGTCGGATGGTCGCACTCCTGCAGTCCAGAAGTTCCTGCTCTGCACATCTTGAAACTCCTGGAAATCCTGGTGAGTAAAGGGGCTCAGCGTCGGCACACCCGTAGAACCGCTGGAGGCCGAAACAAAGACGACTTCCTCTTCACTCACTGCAACCATGTCGCCCAGGAGCGGTTTTGCAAGCTGTCGGTCGCGCTCCATTTTCTTATGAACAAAAGGGAACTTCGCCAGGTCGGATAGCTGCTTGAAATCGGATGGCTTTACACCTGCATTGTCGAAAGCTTCACGGTAGTAGCCGGAATTATTGTAAGCCAATTCCAAATGTTTTGACAATTGTTCCGTCTGGTATTTTTCCAGATCCTCGCGTGGCAGCGTCTCGATTTTCTCGTCCCAGTATAATTTTGAGCTCATGCATCTCGCCTCGAGTAATCAAATTCAGTAACTCGAATGGACCAGTCATTTCAATTGCTCGCAAATCTTTGATCTGCAATCTCTGATTCGCATCTGATTCTCAATCAGATTCGAACTCCATTTTAGGGGAGCCCGATTGCGCCTTATTGCGCTTCACGGAAGACTTAGCGAATCCTAATTAGATTGTATTTATTGATGCAGAAATCAGCAAATATTGCTGCAATGAAAAGACTAATAAAGCCCCGGAAAAAGTGAAAATTCGGACCGTTTAAAGTGGTGCCACAATTTTCCACAATTTTGCTCAATATGTCGTTCCATCAAGTTTCAGTCCACCGCCAAACCGGCATAGCTGCGCTCCAGAATGAGCCGGTCAGGGCTAGGGCCAGCCGGCTTGAAAAAATCAATCATTTGTTTCTTCTGAACCCTGATTCGGCTATCGACTATTGAATGCGCCGAAATTGCCGCAATAACAGATTTCATAATGATTTGAGTAATATCCAAGGATTGGTGAAATACAAATGAGGGTTTGGATTTGAAAACCAACGATGAACCGGCCAGCACAGAGATAGAGAATTTTTTCCTTTAGCAGATAGTAGGAACAGGATATTCTTCAGCAGTGCTTGCATTTCAGGATCTGCGCGCAAAGGTCTCTATGATTAAGCCCGGAAATCCAGGAGGTGGTCGCTAAGTAATTGAAAATTTGTTGCCCAAAACATGCCTTATGAGTGCCGTATCCTTCTGAGGTAAAATAACGACGAAGCGCCTCATAGATCGGGCGGTAGAAGCCCGATCTTACGGCCTCAGAGAAATATAACGCAAGACGAATTGCAGGCGAATTTAAATGCAAATTTGATAATAATTCAAATAGTCCATGAGCAGTTTTAATGAAATTCTCATATAGGGGAATATAAATTGAGAAAAGCATTATTGTTATTAATTATCCTGGTGCTCACAGCGGCTCAGATCATGCCTGCTTTGAGCTGGGATTGGAGCATATTAGGCAATCTATTCGGCAGCAAGCCCGAGGAGCCGGAGACGGTGCCGGCTCTATGGCTGGGATATGTCCCCACGGTCCACTCCATCGATCCGGTAGTTCTCGATAAGCTATATGCACCTAACTTTGAGAACATGAAATTCAAGCTGATAAAGTTCGGTTCCTGGAAAGATCTGTTGGAAGCTCTCCGATCTAGCACGATTCAGGGAGCATCGCTTCCTGCTGCGTTGGATCTCCAGGCTGTGGAGGAGGGCGTGCCCCTGCAGATTGTGGCCAAGAGCCAAAGGCACGGAAGTGCCCTAATCGTTGCCAACGATGTTGTATCAATCGGCGACCTGAAGGGCCAGAAGGTTGCGGTGGATGAGTTGGCATCGACGCATACAATTCTTCTCTATCGGGCTTTTGGCAATGACACGAATCTCGGCGGCATTCAACTCGTGGTGATGGACCCTCAGGAAATGGCTCCGGCTTTATCCAGAGGCGACATCCGGGGATATGTCGCGGACCAATATATCGGAGCTGAGGACGTCCTGACAGGCAAGGCAAAATGGCTGCGCCGCTCGCAGGACGTTTGGAAGAACGAGACCTGCTGCGTTCTGACACTTAACAAGGACTTCATTACCAAGTATCCCAAAGCTGTGCAGGAGCTGACCGACGGCTACGTAGGGTCGGGATTCTTCATCGACAAGAACCACAATATGACTGTCCCTACTGTCGGAGACCAGATACCGAT
>PMNG01000170.1 GCA_003162615.1 Methanothrix sp.
GGAATAGTCAATAATGGTGCTAACGCTTCGCTGCCGCTGTGGGAATTTCAGTGTAATTTGATATCCTCCTGTGGGATTTATCCTCTTGGCAGACATGTCACCGATGGTGCAATTGTCAACCTCGGTGGAGTTAGGAGTGGCGCAACTGCCTCACTTGGTGGGGTTAAGAGTCAGAAACTATAATTTCATCGAGTTTACTTTTTGCATGGAACTTGATATACTCAAATCTTTTTGGTAATCTGCTCTAAAGGTGGGCTTACGCACACGTCAGGCGAGGACATGCCCCTCAGAAGCTGAAGCCGCCATTGCTAATGCCAATAGCATGATAGAAGCGCTGAGGGCGACGGCGGAATCCTGAATTGACCGGGTGGTAAAACATAATGGCAGCCAGATGGTATATGCCTCTGGCTGCAGCGTCAACAGGTTGGCCGAGACAGCACAAAGAAGAACCAAAGGTGTAGTGCATGGTGAAGATTGAAATCGATAAGGACAAGTTCGACGAGCGAGTGGAAAGAATGATACATAACGCGATTGATCACGCCTTTGGCCTAAAGCTAAAGCCATCAGATCAGCAGGAACGTAAGCAAATAGATGCGCTGATATGAAGCTGGATGAGTGCTTCATGCACGGTATCTCGGCCAGAAAAATCGCTATCTATAAGGACATATGTAGATTTTTCTCCAAAACCACGTTTATATTATATACGTGCTTTTGGAGAATTTCGTGCATATGTTTTCACAGCTATCGTTTCGTCAACCCGAAGGGGAGATGGGACGTAGCTCACCGGCGCGCCATAATAGGCTTTGAAACAGGCGTTGTATTATCGCTGGGTTCTTCTTCAAAGCTAGTTCAGGCCAAAGGGCAATGTGAAGCACATCGTGCATCCCTTATCAAGCTCCGACTCTATCCATATCCGTCCGTTGTGAACCTCGATGATCCTCTTGACTAAAGCTAATCCTACTCCTGTTCCCTCGCCCTTACCGTCCACCTTGTAGAACAGCCCAAAGACCTTCTCGTGCTGGCTAGGATCTATCCCCATACCGTTGTCCCGGACAATGAAAACCGTCTGGTTCTCGTCAAGCCGATAACCAATCTCTATTCGTGGCCGTGGCTGGTCACCCATGTACCTGATGCTATTATCTATTAGATTCACAAGCACCTCCACAATCCTCATGCGATCGACCTGGACATTCGGCAGATCACTTGCCACCGAAACCTCGACCTCTTTCGACCTTAACTTCTCAGCTTCCTGATTCAGGGCTTCCGTCACAATCTCGCCGAAGGGTACATCTACCGGAGGATTTGCCACGCGGCCTATTCGAGAAAGATCTAAAATCTCGCCAAGGAGCTGGTCCATCTTGGTCATGGCGCCCTCGATCAACCTCAAGTCCGTCTCAGTCCTCTTTGCATCACCTTTATCCAGATCTTGCCTCAGAAAACCCACAATACCGCTAGATGAAATGAGTGGAGACCTCAGTTCGTGAGAAACGGTGTAGATGAACCGCTCCATCTCCGCATTTCTGGCCTCAAGCTCTGCGGTCCTCTCTTTAACCCTCAGCTCCAATTCATCATGAGCTTTCTTTAGCTCCTCTTCTGCAATCCGCTTCTGTTCCTCAGCTCTCTTGTGGTCAGTGACATCCCTGATGGACTCAATAGCTCCATAGACGTTCCCATCATGATCGTAAAGAACCGCAGCACTTGCTGAGAGATAGGTCTCTCCGCCCTTCATATTGGGCATGTAGGCTTCACCGAATAGTATCCCGTCCCGCCTCTCGAATTGGACATAGCCCTTCTCGACGTCTTCTTGCGGCATCAGCACGAGATCGATCAGGATCGGTCTTCGAATTCCATAAAATGGTATAGCATATTCGTAATTTCCCTTGCCCATCATGTCTTTCGCCTTAATGCCCGTCATGGCCTCGATGACTTGGTTCCAGGCGATAACCCGGCCCTGCCGATCGATTACCGTAGTGGCATCGGGCAAGAAATTGATTATATCGGCCAGAATCCGCTGAGAATTCCTTAGCTCCTCCTCAATCAACTTGCGCTCGGTTATATCGTTGAGCATGGCAAAGGACCCGGCAAAATGGCCCGCTTCATCTTTGAGTGCAGTCGCCGAAACCGTAGTCCAGCAAGTGCTTCCATCCTTGCGACGGTGCCTGCGCTCATATTGCGCCCCTACGCCCGATACACGCTTTTCCATTTTGGCCAGGTGATCAGGGAGATCCTCTTCGAAAATAAAGGCAGTTACCGGTTGACCAATCATCTCCTGTGGTGTATAGCCCAGCATATCAGCTAGCTTCTGATTCACGAAGGTGTATCGGAATTGGCTATCCATCATCATGATGCCCTCGTTGGCGGTCTCGACTATTCGCCTGTACCGTGCTTCGCTTTCCAGCAGCGCCTTTTCTGCCCGCTTGTTTGCCGTGATGTCGGTGGCTATTTCCATACGAACAATACGGCTATCCGACCAAAGAATGGCCCTGTCCCGGCACTGGTACCAGCGTTCATTCAACGTATTCTGAAATTCCCATACAACGCCATCACTAGGGTTTCCATCCGGCCCAATCAGTTTGTCGTTTGTGCAGAATTCACAGGGACCTGACTGGCCTTTCTGTATTGTCCGCCAGCATAACTGTCCCTCGATATCCCCAAAGAGTTTACGGCCATGTTGATTGACGAAAAGCACCTCATAACGTTCCATGTCGGCAACGTAAACAAGGGCATCAAGTTTGTTGATGACTTCTGTGAATTTTCGGTTAGCGGCAACCAGCGCCTCCTCCGTCCGCTTGCGTTCAGCAATCTCTTCTGTCAGCAAGATGTTCTTTGCTTCCAGTTCATCCTTGGACTGGCGAAGCTCGTGCTCCATCTGCTTGCGGGCAGTGATATCGATATTAGTCCCATCAAGATACAGAATAGCGCCATTCGGATCTCGTACTGCGTGAATGTTGATCGATACCCAGATAGATTGGCCATCTTTTGTACGTCCCTCGGCTTCAAAGTTCTCAACGAGGTCATGTTCGGCAATTAGTCTTCTCAAACGCTCTCGGTCTTCGGAGTGAACATAGAGCTGTGTGCCCAAATCGGTAATGCTCTCAATCATCTCCTCAGGTGAGGCAAAACCGAACATCTTGGCCAGGGCAGGATTGGCTTGGAAGAGCCGCCCTTGAATTGACGTCTGAAAGATCCCTCCGGTTGCGTTTTCGAAGATCGTGCGGTACCTCTCTTCGCTTTTCTTGCGGATCTCCTCTGTCCGCTTGTTCTCCGTGATCTCTTCTGTCATAGGACGTTCTTTGCTTCCAGTTCGTCAGTCCGTTTATCTCGCCGTGACGTGCGGTTTGACGATTGCGATTGCATGATTATCCTTCGGCTCTTTTTATCCAGGTTTAGCCGGTTCCAAAGTAAAGCATACTGTGCATCCCTTCCCCAGATCAGACTCTATCCAGATCTTTCCTCCGTGGACCTCGATGATCTTTTTGACAATGGCCAGACCAGCTCCGCTACCTTCGCTCTTTTTGTCCACCTTATAGAACAGCTCGAAGACTTTATCGTGCCGGATGGGCTCGATTCCTATCCCGTTGTCCCGGACAAAGAGAACCATATTTTCACAGTCCAGCCGTTTTCCTATCTCTATTCTCGGTTGTGGCTGATCGCCCATGTACTTCACACTATTTTCGAGCAGATTGACCAGGACCTCCACAAGCCTTATCCTGTCTACCTGGACGATAGGCAAATCATCTTCAACCGTAACTCTGACATTCTTTGAACTCAACTTTGCTGAAGACTGCGCAAGAGCTTCGCTGACGATTTCTCCGAAAGGCACATTCTCCGGAGGATTGACAATACGACCTATCCGGGATAGTTCTAAGGTGTCCTGAAGAAGTTTGTCCATTTTCGTAATTGCATCGCTGACAATTCGGAAATCTTCATCCACTCGTTTCATGTCGCCTTTCTCTGCATCCTGCTTGAGAAATCCCAGGAAACCGCTCATGCTGATCAGTGGAGTCCTGAGATCATGAGAGACTGTATAAACGAACCGTTCCATCTCTGCGTTCTTCCTGGCCAGCTCTTCTGTCCTCTCCTTGACCCGATCCTCCAAAAGGTCTCGATGCTGGCGCAACTCCTCGTCCACACGGGCCATCTGAATGAATCGGGTGATCGTATTGCTCAGGCTGTCAAGTTGGGCATCTTCATCGACGGTGATATTTTGTTTGCTGAAAAGCGCCAAGACACCCAGGGTATTTTCACCTGGTGGACGTAGTTGGTAGCCGGCAAAAGAGACGAGGCCAATCTCCTTCGCCCACTCGCGATTGTGAATCCTGGAATCGTTTTGCACGTCGTTGGTAAGGAATTTGTGTTCCTCTCCCGACGCGACGCGCCCGATTTTGTAGCAACCAAAAGGTACCCGCCTGTGAACCTCACCGTCTGTATGCGTATACCGTCCTGAACTAGCAATGAGTCGAAGGCATCGGTCTCGATAACGGCAGACGTGCGGTCCCTCAGTCACAGTCGCATGTACGCACCCGACCTCGCAGAGGTCTCCGGGACTGGTGATCCAAATGCGACAGAAATCGGCCCCGAAGATTTCCACTATGCTGTCGGTGATCTTCTTGAGTTTCAGCTCCAATTTGCCAGGGCTTAGCAGTGTCTGTTGAAGCAGGTTCAACTGCTCCTGGCGTACCAAGGAACGTTCACGGATGAAATCGGCCTGCTTGCGTTCGGTGATGTCCTGGTTTGCGCCATAAGTCCTAATGGTGCGGCCTTTGTTATCCTTGACGATCCCAAACCGAACAGCAATTACGCCCTCTGTTCCGTCCGCGCGAATAATCCGGTGTTCCACTTGGCTGGTAAAATTCGGGTCTGTAGTTGCCAATGCCTTGCTGACCTCTTCGGACACAATCGAGGCATCTTCCGCAGGAATAAATTTTCGGGCATAATCCTGAGAGGACATAAACGGCCCGCCTTCCCGTTCAGCGGTCGTGCCGTATAGCGCGTAGAACTGGTCGTCGAAAGCAAACATGTCCGTTTCGACATCATATTCCCATCGCACGAGCTTTACCAGATCCATTGCGATCCTCATGCTTGACTGAACCCTCTTAAGTTCCTCTTCCACCCGCTTGCGGTCGGTGATGTTCCGGATGATAACCAGGTCTGCAGGCTTTTCCTGAAATGCAATCAAGCCTGCATTTAGCTCGGCAAAGATCTTAGCGCCGTCTCTGCGCTTGAGAATAGTTTCATATATTGGCGTAACGTTATTGTTTGCCATGCGCAGATGGTAGCGTTTGACCACTTTTGGAATTTCATCGGGATCGATAAAATCAGTAAACGGTCTTCCAACGATCTCCTCAAAGCTCCCACCCCATATTTGCGCTAAAGCTGGATTGGCATATCGAACTGTTCCTTCCTGTATTATGGTGATGCCGTCATTTGCCCGCTCCACTAGATTGCGATATTTCTCCTCGCTTTCCTTTAAGGCATCCTCCGTCCACTTGCGCTCGGTGATGTCGCGGATGGATTGTATTGCTCCCACAATAGAACTGCCACTGTCGTAAATGGGACCTGCAATGCCCCAGAGATATGCGCCCTTGCCCTGGTTGAGCATGGGTGCAAAGGTCTCTGCAATAAGCTTATCTTCATTTCTTCTAAAGAAATGATATTTCGTTTCAATTTCCTTCATGTCCTGGAGGACGAGATCGATGAGGATCGGCCGGGGTTCGCCGAAGAACGGCACTGCATAGGCATAACCACTTTTGCCCACCATCTTCCCCTTCAGTATGCCTGTCATATCCTCGATGGCTCGGTTCCAGGCGATGACCTTTCCTCCTATGTCCACAGCGAATGTGGCATCAGGCAGGAAATCAATGATATCAGCCAATCGTTGCTTTAGTTCTCGCACCGTCGTTCGTTTGCGCTCAGTGATATCACTGCCCATAATCCTCATTAATAACGGTTTAGGATTATACATCTGTCGGAAGATTTGCCAGCGACTCAGCCTTTAGCTTCCGGGCCCTCGTCTGCGGCCTAACGTGCGGGAA
>PMNG01000185.1 GCA_003162615.1 Methanothrix sp.
CCACAGGAAATAGCGAAGAACCAATCTTTTATTAGCTTGCTTACCTAATATGCTATGTGGCATCTAAATGAAAGAAGATGGGCTATGAGAATAAAGTTGAGTATAGAACTATTCGAATAAATCTAGCAATGGTATAATCGCATGTTAATCGACGTAATAATCGCAAGCACCTCTCGATTCCAGAAGTACGGGCCAGTGGTCAGACCCGAGGATGCCATAGACCTTTCCGGCCAAGTCATCCTGGACAAGATCAAAGCTGCGGGGTATGACTCGACCTACTGCCTCCTGCCAGATGGCATCGAGCCTATCCGTAGCGCAGTCCAGAGCAGTAGCGCTGACGCAATTGTGATCTGCGGCGGCACGGGCCTCACCCACCTTGACCTTACATTGGAGGCAGTCGAGCCGCTGTTCGAAAAAGAGATTCCTGGCTTTGGAGAGATCTTCCGGCTAAAAAGCCTTGATGAGGTCGGCACCAGGGCCATACTTACCAGAGCATCGGCTGGTGTCTATCGCGGAAAGCCAATATTCTGCCTTCCGGGATCTCCAAACGCCGCTAAGCTAGGCATGGAGCTGATCCTGGCCGAGATAGGGCATATCCTCAAGCACATCTCCGAGTAAATTAAAAATAATAATAAACGTATTCATATATATCGAGCCACAGTATCTTTATATCATTAGCTTGCTGTTAATTATAGTGTATTTGTCACGGAGAGGATAGCCATGGAGACAGCCATTCCAGTTCGGGATGTAATGACCCGACCAGTATTCACAGCTGATGCAGATATCGACGTCTTGACAGCCGCCAAACGAATGGCTTTAGCGAACGTGGGCTGCCTGATAGTAGTCTCTGGAGAAAAGCCCATCGGCATACTCACCGAAAGGGATCTGGTCAAGAAGATAGTGGCCAAGGCAACTGACCCTCAAGCGGTTAAGGTAGGAGATGTCATGAGCTCGCCCTTGGTGACGATTTCTCCCGAGGCCAGCCTGCGCGATGCTGCCTCTTTAATGCTTAAATCCGGCGTCAAGAGGCTTCCCGTGACCTCAAATGGAAGGCTCGTAGGGATAATAACGGACACCGATCTGGTCTCCGGGTCTTCTCTCGGCCTTAGCGATGTCCTAAGCGATCTTTTAGAGATGCACAGAGAGAGCATCCACTTCCAGGAGGCTAGGGGAGTTGTACGCGGAATTTGCGAAGTCTGCGGCCAGCTCTCAGACACCCTGGAGAACGTGAATGGAGAGCTGCTCTGCTGGAGCTGCAGGGACGGCAACAAATAATTATAATGGTTGCTGGACCGGTGGAGTTGATTATGTTAGTAGAAGATATTATGTCCAGAGATCCTCTTTACGTTGAGGATACCACTTTTCTGACCAATGCACGTCAGCTGATCAGGGATAACCATGTTCGAGGCATTCCAGTTGTGGACGGCCAGAAGCGTGTCCTCGGCATTGTTACCACCCAGGATATGTTGAGGGTGACATCGACCAGGTCTAACGTCACCGTATCAGGGTTCACGGTTAGCGTGCCCTTGGTAACGGGAGACACGAACGTGATGGACGCCGCCAAGCTCATGCTGCCCCAGAAGAGCATTATACTTCCGGTGGTCCAATCCCAGGAGAACCCGGTCCTAAGGGGAGTTATAAGCATCCTGGATATCTTTGGAAATATCAATCCAGTTAAGGTTCCGGACAGAACCATCTCGGAGATAATGAGCACCAAGGTGGTTACTGCCACGCCAGATGAGCCCATTGGCAAGGTCTGGGACAAGATGCTGGAGTCGGACTTCACCGGTCTACCTGTTGTGAACGACAAAAACGAGCCCGTGGGAATGATAACCAGGTTCGACATACTTAAACGCGGATGGGCAAGGATCGGCAAGGAAGATGGGTCCAAGATCAGAGAGGCTACCCATCTTTACGTGGACAAACTGATGAGCACCCCGATCTTCAGTTTAAAGCCGGAAGATAGCTTGCAGAATGCAATAGAGATGATGTTGAAGCAGGACATCGGCCGGATATCGGTCGTAGACCATGGAAAACTCGTGGGTATAATCGATAGATACGATGTGATCAAAAGCTACCTTGGTGAGGGAAGATGAGACGAGGGCCAGGAACAGGGAAGGATGTAACCAGAATTCCACAGAAGGAGAACAGAATGCCCATATCCCCAGGTTACGGAGAGAGGGGACCACGGCAGTTTGATTCCAGGCAGACCAAGCGCACGGGTGAGGTACTCAGCATTGCCACCTCGGAAGTGGTAACAGTTCCGCCTACCACGACCATCATGGGGGCCATAAAGACCATGACACATTACGGGTTCTCCAGGCTGCCCATAACTGACGCGGGAACTAACCGTCTGACCGGGTTTGTTACCAGCGTAGACATAGTGGACTTCCTGGGCGGAGGTCTCCGGCACAACCTCCTGACGGAGAAGCACAAGGGAAACATATTCACGGCTATAAATGCCGACATCAGCGACATAATGAGCACTAAATTGACCTACATCAGCGACAAATCATCTATCAATGATGCGCTAAAACTGATGTACGAGAAGAACGTAGGTGGATTGCCCATAGTTGACGAAGATACCAGGATCAAGGCCATAGTAACTGAAGAGGACTTCACGAGAATGGCAGCAGGCCAGGAGACTGGTATTTCTGTTGAGGCCTGCATGAGCGAGAACGTTGTCACTGCTCCTGCCCAGACCACCATCGAGAAGATGACCCGGATGATCATCCAGAAGGGCTTTCGAAGGATGCCAGTTGTCCAGGATGGAGTTCTAATCGGACTTGTAACCGCTTCTGACATAATGAAGTACATGGGCAGCGGAGAGGCCTTCGAAAAGGTGGTCACAGGAGATATCAGCGAGGTCATGGCCCAACCCATAAAGACGCTGATCAAGAAGGACTTGGTCAGCACTGAGAGAAAGGTCGACCTGGGAACGGCTGCCAGGAAGATGGTCGACAACAGAATAGGGTGCCTGCCGGTAATGGACAAGGGATCGCTAGTGGGAATTCTGACCGAGAGGGACTTTGTAAGGGCTCTGGCAGAGAACAAGGGGATCTTGCCATGATGATAAAGAACGTAAAGGACTACATGAGGTCACCGGTCTATGTCATAGAGCGGAACGAGCCCATTCAGAGGGCCAGAAACCTGATGTTCAAGTATGATGTAGGCAGGCTGCCGGTCATGGACGATGGAAAGCTGGTAGGCATTGTGACCAAGTACGATATAACCAACCGGCTATGCCAGGCTGCTCCCGAGTGGCGAAGGCGACCCATTGACCTGGTCCCCATCCACCTGGTCATGACCGAGAGTCCGGTAACAATCTACCCGGATGCCACCATGAACCAGGCGGCGGTCTTAATGATGGAAAACGAGGTCAGTGGCCTGCCTGTGGAGAAGGATGGGGAGATTACAGGCATGATCAGCTCCCGGGACATGGTGAGGTACTTCTCAGAGCAGGATGTGAAGGCCAGGGTGGGAGATATAATGTCCACGAACCTGGTCAGTGTTCATAGGCATCACACTATAGCCCACGTCCTGGAGCAGATGAACCTCCAGGGAGTCGGAAGGGTGCTCGTTTACGAGGACAATCAGGCCCCCGTGGGAATCATCACTCGCTCCGGCCTGACCTTTTCCAACATGATGGGTCCCAACGACGAGATGGAGACGAAGGACATCAAGATGACCAGGAAGGACAGCAGCGCGGGTAGAAAGCAGTACCGGTACGTAAAGGAGATGCCTCTGGTAGCCGAGGACATAATGAACTCGCCCATCATGAGCACAAGTGCCGAGATGAAAGCTGTGGATGCGGCCAAGATCCTGGCGGACAAGCACATATGCGGAATGCCGGTGCTTGAGAACGACAATATCGTGGGCTTCTTCTCCGCTGACGAGATAGTCGCCGAGATAGGGAGATGGTGAACTATGCAGATAAAGGACATAATGACCGAGCCGGTGACCATTGACAAGTCGGAGAGGTTGGGCCACGCTCACGACCAAATGGAGAAGTATGGCCTGCGCAGGCTGCTGGTTACCAACAATGGCAAGCTGGGCGGAATAATTACAATGAGACAGATTGCCCGTGTCCTCGGTACCAGGAAGAGCCTGGGAATGCCAGCATCGTCTCTGCATGTAGCAGCCGCTACCCTGGACGCAGTCATAAAAGTACTTCCGGAGATGGAAGTAGAGGACGCCATGGGTCTTCTTCAGAAGACTTCGGTCCTGGTGGCCATGGACGGAGATAAAATTCTGGGTTGGGTGCGGCCCAGAGAGGTGTTGGGCGCAGTGAACATCGATGGCAAGGCTAGCGATGCTATGAGGTTTCCACTTTTTGTAAACCCCAATGATCGGCTGGTCCATGCTCGAAGGATGATGCTGGACAGAGACGTTGGAAGGCTTCCAGTGGTGGACTGTGCCAGGCTTGTGGGCATTCTCACTGAGCGCGATGTAACCAAATCTTTAAGGGCGTTTCGAGATCTAAACGCGACAGCTAGCAAACAGTATGCCCGGATAAACAACCTTCTCGTCTCCGATGTGATGACCCGGGATGTGAAGAGCATTCACGCCGACATGCCCTTGGATGAAGTAAAGAAGATATTACTCACAGAGAACCGGGGAGGCCTCCCTGTCCTGAACCAGAAGGAAGAGCTGGTGGGGATGATCACCAGGCGATCTCTCATCGACTACCTTGTAAGAACTAGATGAATCTCCAGAGAATAGCCGATAAGCTTGGAATAACCCTCAAAAAGCTGGAAAGCCTGCAAGAAAACATTATAAGAAGGTCGAGCTGGCCCGAGCCGCGGCTGCAGAGGTTTGAAAAGGCAACTTCTGGGATCGAGGCCGGCACGGCCATCTTCGACAACGGCGATATCGTTTATGGATACCCCAAGATCAGACGAGCCCTGATGCTCAAGGCCGCAATAAAACGATATTTTTCAGACCGCATAGCTGTCGAGGAGAAGATGAACGGCTACAACGTACGCGTTGCCAGCATAGACGGCGAGGTAGTTGCCCTGACCCGGGGCGGGTTCGTCTGTCCCTATTCTACAGAGGTGGCATCAAGGCTTATACCAGAAGTGGTCTTCAATGATCACCCTGAGCTGGTCCTATGCGGCGAGATGGTAGGACCGGAGAATCCTTATGTGTCCAAGGATATTTACCCTACGGACTCCATTGATTTTTATATTTTCGATCTATCGCGCAAGAACTGGAAGGGAACACTG
Source organism: Methanothrix sp. (assembly GCA_003162615.1). Lineage (GTDB taxonomy): Archaea > Halobacteriota > Methanosarcinia > Methanotrichales > Methanotrichaceae > Fen-7. Next base: position 5,226 of record PMNG01000185.1, read on the forward strand.
GGCGTTCACAAAACTCACGAGTTCGCCGAGGAGCACGGCTTGCGGGCGACTCCAATGCTTGGCGAGTTCCGAACGGATAGGGCTTACGATGAGATCGTCGGGATTGTGGAACGGTTGGGGAAGAAAGGCCATGAAGGTATAGTCATGAAGGACCCGGAGAACAAAGCTATGCCTGTGAAGTACACCTGCTCTGAGAGCAACTGCAGCGACCTGGAGGTGGCCTTCAGGTACTACAACGATTACGCTCTCGACTTCTTTGTCTCGCGGGCTGTCCGGGAAGGATTTCAGTCTGCGGAATGGAATGAGTCGGATGAGGAGCGTAGGGCCAGAGCTCTGCGGATAGGCGAGAGCATACTTCTTCCCTTAGTGGATACCGTTAAGAAGAAGATGAGCGGAGAGCAGATAGTCCAGCAAGTACAGATCCGAGTGAAAAACATCCAGACTGCTCGAGATTTCGAGTATCACCTTCGCAGAAGCGGCATGAAGGCTATCTTCGATCAGCCTGAGCCGAACGACGAAGGCGGTTACCTGGTCAGGATCACCAAGCTGGTCATGAGCACCAACGATAAGACACAAGCTCTTATCGAGGGAGAGATGTGGTAATAATAAGGGGTTGGTCGGCGGTTTATGAGCGAGACTTGCGATATAGAGATGGAAGGGCACCTGATAGATTCACTAATACTGACCAAGGCCCTTGACAAAATAATGGACATGGGCGGCGAATTCGAGATCAAGACTTTCAAGATCGGCGAGAAGAAAAATGATACGAGCTATGTCCAGATAACGGTTATGGGTAGAGACGCACCTCACCTAGACCAGATCCTTCTGGAGCTTCACCCTCTAGGGGCAAGGCAGGTAGAGATAGAGAATGCCAAGATCGGGGTAGCGCCGAGCGATATTGTAGTCCCCAAGGGATTCTACTCTACCACCAACCATCTAACTTACGTGCGTTATAACGGCTCCTGGGTGGAGGTACAGAACAACCGTATGGATTGCCTCATAGTGCTGAAGGACGGTCGGGCCATATGTACCCCTCTCCGTCACATCAAGAAAGGAGATTGCGTAGTGGTCGGCACCTCGGGAGTCAAGGTTGTTCCTCCGGAGCGACCCAGACAGAAAACTTTCTTCAGCTTCATGTGCAATGAGGTTTCGTCCGAGCGGCCCAGCGGCGAGATTGTCAAGCAGTTAGCCGACGAGATCATCACCACCAAGCGTGCTGGCGGAAAAATTGCAGCTGTATGCGGGCCTGCAGTGGTACACACCGGTGCTGCGCCATCCTTAGCCAAACTTATCCGGGACGGCTATATAGATGTACTACTGGCTGGCAATGCCATTGCTGTCCACGATATAGAGCGCCAGCTCTTTGGCACCAGCCTGGGGATGAATTGTGCTGGTAACGCCACATCTGGAGGGCATCGAAACCACCTTTACGCCATAAATGAGATCATGGCCAGCGGTTCGATAAGGAGCGCCATAAACGAGGGAAAGCTGAGAGGCGGGATCATCTATGAGTGCATCAAGAAAAGCATCCCTTTCATCCTGGCCGGGTCAATCAGAGACGATGGCCCTCTGCCTGAAGTGATAACGGATACCATAAATGCCAAAGATGCCATGGAAAAAGCTCTTCGTGGCGTGGACATGACCATAATGATGTGCACCATGCTTCACTCCATTGCTGTAGGCAATCTGCTACCGTCCTCCGTCAAAACCATATGCATAGACATCAATCCATCGACGGTTACCAAGCTAATGGACAGGGGAACCGCTCAAGCCATTGGCCTTGTTACTGACATTGGCATCTTCCTGCCCAGGCTCGTGGAGGAGATAGAGAAGCAGGAGACGCAAGGAGTTGCAGTTAGCTGCGTCGATCGCAACTCTTAAATTTAAGGCAGCGTTGGTTTAATTGCGCCGCCGTGGCTTAGCCCGGTCAAAGCGGCTGATTCGTAAGACTTCGCGTCCGATAGATCAGCAGTTCATGGGTTCGAATCCCATCGGCGGCTTAAATCTCACAGATCTGTAATCATTTTTAGGATTCAACGCCAGTTCTAAAGGGCTTGACAATTGGCAAGTCGGCTGAAGCTCCCTTAAGAGTTTATAAGCTTTAAATACCCATGCTTTATATACCCCTTCTTTATAAAGGCTTGAGTGGAGACGCGCGAGTATGGAGTCCACAATAAATATAGAGAACGTTGTTGCATCCACAAAGCTGGCTGACGAGTTCGATCTTATCAAAATTGAAGCGGAGCTTGAAGGGGCGGAGTACAACAAGGAGAAGTTCCCTGGTCTCGTTTACAGGGTCAAGTCACCCAGGGCAGCTTTTCTGATCTTCACCTCCGGCAAGGTAGTGTGCACGGGGGCCAAGAACGTCGAGGATGTCAGGACCGTGATAACAAACATGGCCAAGACCCTGAAGTCCATCGGCTTTGACAAGATCGACCTTAACCCCGAGATCCACGTTCAGAATATTGTGGCCAGCGCTGATCTCAAGACAGACTTGAACCTAAACGCCATTGCTCTAGGCCTGGGACTGGAGAACATCGAGTACGAGCCTGAGCAGTTCCCCGGACTGGTTTACAGGATCAAGCAGCCCAAGGTTGTAGTCCTGATATTCAGCTCCGGAAAGCTCGTGGTCACGGGCGGCAAGTCTCCAGAAGAGTGCGAAGAGGGCGTGAAGATCGTACGCCAGCAGCTGGAGAATATGGGGCTGCTCTAAACCTACATTTTTTCTCTTAAGATCAAAAAGCGAGAAATCCGCAAAAGTTTCATGGAGTCTTTCTCATCGATGGTAATGGCCCTGTAACATGTCTATCAATCGAGACACAATTATCAAGGAAATCCAACGTATTGCTCGGTAGCGTGCTATAGTTGCTGTAAATTTGCAGTGGCCTTGTATCCCGATTCTATTCACTCCTCCAAGGATAAATACCTTTTACCAGTTACCCAATCCTCATTGATATCCATCATTATACAACCTGCTACTCTTAGGAGCGATTGATCATTCGAGTACGCCCCAGATACGCGACTTCTTCTTTTCAGCTCCTTGTTGATTCTCTCCAGGCCGTTAGTAGTTCGGATCCTTCTCCAGTGCTGTCGTGGAAATGATTTGTAATTCCAAAGATCGAATTGGAATCTATCAATAGTGTCTGCAGACTTTTTGTATCCCTTTTTATCAAGAATAACGGCTACTTCCTGCATCTTGCTTTCATCTTCAAGAGCATCCTTCAGCATGTAAGCAACCTCTTTTTTATCTTTCTTCGGTATGTTCTTGAGCACAGCACGCATGAAATGAACATTGCACAT
>PMNG01000061.1 GCA_003162615.1 Methanothrix sp.
CAGGGCGGAAACGTGCTGATCGTGGGATTCGACGAGTTCTACCACATGCGCCGAATTCTGTACACGGTGGCCCATTTCCCAAACACCCTCTGGTTTGATTCTTACCTAGATTATCCCCACGGATATAGCATCACATGGCCGCCTCTTTTCGACCAGCTTATGGCTGCTATCTCCTTAGCTCTCGGCCAGCATTCCCAGCATGGCATCGAAATGGTCTCGGCTATCATGCCCACCGTTCTCGGATCGATAGCCATCTTAGTAGTCTACTACATGGTCAAAGAAATCTTCGACCGCAAGGTTGCCCTGATGTCAGCCTTCATGACCGCTCTCGCTCCTTACTACCTGCAGAAATCCATGCTTGGTGAGACAGGTCACCACTGGTTGGTAGAACTCTGGTTTATGCTGGCAGTGATGTTCCTGATTCTTGCCCTTTCCAGAAAGGAGAATAGATACCTCTTCGCAGCAGCTGCAGGTGTCGCTATGATCGGAGAGGCCTACACATGGCTAGGGTCTTCAGCATACTTCGGCGTCTTTCTGATCTATCTCGTCATTCAAATTACCCATGATCTCAAGAATGGAAAATCTTCAAGCAATAATGTAAAGACAATCCTAGTGCCTTTTGGATTGACCCTGGCTTTTACCCTGCCTTTCTGGAATGAATCATGGCTCTTTCCAACTTTCTTTGGAGCAGCCGCCATAACAGCAGCCATAGTTGTTCTGTTTGCCATCTCGAAATTCGTGCTGGAAAGAAGAGTCTCTTGGGTTGCATTTCCGACAGCCATCGTGCTAATTTCAGGCGCGTTCACTGTAATTTCTCAAACTCTAGGCGATATCTGGATCTTCTCCAAAGCAAATCTGATAATCATAAGTGGAGGGGATTACATAATGGGCGGTCCTGTTGAGGGAGCGGTATCTCTCTCCGGCCTGGGTGAAGTCGTCCGTCTTGTTGATCTTCTCACGGACTATGTTCCCCTGGATATAGGGCTTGTATGGTTTTCCCTCTTGCGGAACAGTTTTGGGTCCACCTTGGCTGCTCGATCCGAAGTTGACGGAGCCCTTGAACACCTGACACTGCATGGCTCCGTCGCGCTGGTTATTGGTCACAGGAGCGATCGGTTTATTGGTGGGCAGTTCATGGAAGTTGGCACCCAGACGGTAACGCTGTGTGTCGACGTAAGAGAAGGTCCTGCCCTGGAGCAGCTTGTCATCAGAGAACTCGATACCTGGAACAAGATTTGCGGGGCAGAAGGCTGCTTGTTCTACCTGGGTGAAGAAGTTGTCCGGATTGCGATTGAGGACCATTTTGCCCACCGGCATCAAGGGAAACTTATCCTCCGGCCAGGTTTTAGTGGGGTCCAGGGGGTCAAAGATCTGGTTCATCTCCTCAGAAATATCCATCATCTGGACGTTCAGCTCGAACTCGACAAACTCGCCTCTAGCTATAGCCTCCCATAGGTCTCGAGTAAGATAGTCCGGGTCCTCTCCAGCTATTCGAGTAGCGGTCTGGCGGTCGAAGTTCTGCACACCCAGCTTAGGCTTCCAGTGATATTTGACGTAAACCGCACCGCCATCCTGGCTCACCCATTTGTAGGTGTTAACCCCAAATCCTTCAATCATCCTGTAGCTTGCTGGAGTACCTCGATCCGAGAAAACCCAGGTGAGCATATGTGTTGACTCGGGAGTTAGAGATACGAAGTCCCAGAAGTTGTTGTGGCCTGTGGAGGATGAGGGAATGTTGTTGTGCGGCTCAGCTTTTATGGAATGAACCAGATCTGGAAATTTCATGGCGTCTCTGATGAAAAACACTGGTATGTCGTTACCCACCAGATCGTAGTTGCCTTCCTCGGTATAGAATTTCACGGCGAACCCTCTGACGTCCCTCACCGTGTCCGCCGAACCCCTGCCTCCTGCAACCGTGGAGAACCTTACAAAGACGGGAGTTTGTTTGTTCGGATCTTGTAGTAATTTGGCTCGGGTGTAGTTGGCCATGGACTTATAAACCTGGAAGGAGCCTAAGGCCCCAGCGCCCTTGGCATGCACGACCCGCTCTGGAATGCGCTCCCTGTCGAAGTGGGCGATCTTCTCGATGAACTGGAAGTCTTGCAGAAGGGTAGGACCGCGATTGCCGACTGTGAGCGAGCTATCGTCGTTTGTTATCGGATAACCTTGATCCGTAGTCATTATTTCTTCTACCATACGAACTACCTCTTGAAATTCATTAACGTGTGTTATACTCTCAAGAAACTACAAGACCTTTTTGCCAGGCTCTTGGCTTGAAGATGACGGATTTGGTAGATCAAGAAGATTTCATCTACACCACACGGTATTAGTTGATTGAAGGGTCAGATAGATCTCTTCAGAAGGGTATTCATGGGTGCCTGCTAGCTTTAGCCCTGTGTTGGTATCATAAATCACGGTTTATGTCACCCGGCTTTGGGATTTCGGTACACTATCGTCGTAGCATCCCAATTTTTTCCTGTGACCGAGTAGGCCGAACAACAGTAATGTCCGGAAAGCCGCTGAGTGCGTATGATAAGATCCCACGCCTTACAACTTGGCCGTCCTCACTATATGCTCATTCAATGTTCCGTTCTTGAACGAGGCAACAATCTCAACGCAGGTCGTGTAATTATTATTTCGGACGTTCAGAGGTGCGACGATGCCCCAGAGGGCTTGGCCTCCGAGACGATCTGACCCTGTCGAAATATATCCATTTTTATATGGCTGAATGGACATCTTGTCGCACATAACATCCATGATGCTCTTCAACTCCTTTTCGGAGTCGCCGATAGGGCGCGGGCTATCATATCTGAATAGGTACGCAAAACTCGAACTGTTCGTGTTCTTGTCCACCATTTTTGTGTAATATGTAGCTACACCAAGACAATCCTCGTAATTTGATGTCATTGGCATGATGGTGATGTTTTGCCCACCGAAATCCAGAGAGATGTTGTGACTGCCGAGAGGTATGACTTGGGGACTGCATGAAGCTAGAATTACAACGGCCATAAAGGCAAATATTGAGGCAAATATTAGTAGACGCATATCCATTTTCCACCTGATCGCATGACGGTAGTTAGAGGGTAATGTTGTTCCCTACGGATGGTGAACATAAATCAGGCCAATCACCAGCCGCAGAGATAAATAGATCTCGGTTCTTGAGTCCCTTCAGATCTCATGGCTTAGACCTGGTGTATAGAACTACGCATATTATAATCAAAGCAGAAGCGATGATTACATAGGATACCAGGTTGCCCTCAATGTTAAACCCGAATACGCCTGATGGACCACCTTCTTTTGAATCGGCATGAATTCCCACGGCATTGTTAAACCTCTCTTCAATGCCCATATTGCCCGAGATCACGTACGCAGCTATGCTCAAGGCTAAAAAGACAAGGATTAACACACCAAAGATCATTAGACCTTTTTTGTCGTTTGTCTTAAACATGGTCCTCTACCTCCGAAGCATATCTGGTCTGACTCTTTCGATATATGATACGATATAAACCGTGACTATGGCCTCTATCACAGCCACGCCCATGTTGACTCCTGCTAGAAGAGATAGCCCGTAGAGCATATCGATGCGGCTCTGAGTCACGCCCTGAACGCCGGAGATCAATATTATGGCGATCATGGTTATATTTCCCAGGAACAGGCCAATTAACACTGCAGTGCCTGCCCGTGCAAAGGTGCTCACTTTTGTTTTACTAAGCAACTTATAGGTGCCATAACCCGCAGAGACCTCAGTCATATTGACCAGAACATTTGCGCCAATCATGCCCCATCCGCCATGCCCTATAGCAGCAGATAGGACGTTGACTATTAGCACAATCACTCCACCTACCGCCGGACCTCCGAGGATGCCTATTAGGGGAGTGAGATTCATATGGACGCCACCGAATAGAGGCATGTTCACTTGAAAGATTGCGAATGAGGCAGCAGTTAGCATCGCGGCGATTGTTATTGTCTTGCTGTCAATTCCCTTCCCTTTCCTCAGCCAATAAAGACATAAGCCGATCAGAACTATCGCTAGGACCCACCAGA
>PMNG01000163.1:0-249 GCA_003162615.1 Methanothrix sp.
TTTCTATGAATGGGCACTAGTAACCCTGGTTGCCAGCTTCCTATGATCCATCTTATCAGTCCCTTAGTGCCTGGTAGGATAAGATCGGATACATAAGGCGAAATTCGTTGATCTGCATCAATACTGATAAATAATCCAAGGCCCGACCTCCTTTTAGAATCATCTTTAAAATCATCGTTAGTTACTATGATACACCCATCCAGGAAGATCAGAATAGAGGCCGTGCGATACTGCATCGCAGTAATTCTA
>PMNG01000163.1:327-14666 GCA_003162615.1 Methanothrix sp.
GTCTACATTATTTTTGGAGTGGGCCTGTTTAGCGTTCTGCAGGAAAAGTCCACTGCCGCTATGTTTCGCTCTGTTCTGGCAGCCGTCCTATTAGTTTTGGGGATGATGCAGATGGAGGACGCCCGTAGGCTGCAAAGTGGAGGCACGTCTCTCTTCCGCACGGATTGGACTAAGAAATATGTCCNNATCTCCAGCCAGGGATTTGCCTCGTCAGGGCTAGTTTATCTGATTATTTATAACCTGGGCATAGCACTTCCAGTGCTTCTCCTGGGAGGAATCATCGCATTAGGCATGAGCCCAGAGCAAGTGGATCATTTCCGGAACAAACACAGAGTTGCCATCCGGTTGATAACTGGAATCACGCTATTGGCTCTGGCACCACTCATATACTGGCAAATGATTTAGAGCTAAAAGGAATGAGGGGTAGAGAAAAGAAGTGTCTGAACGGCTCCCCGGATGTACGCCTCTCGGCCAGTGCTGGGCTTAAACGTGGTAACATCGCAAGCAGGTCGGGCTCAGCAGGATTGTCTATAGGTGCGAAATCATAACAAAGCTAAAGACAAATGCAGATAATGGGAATCAATAGGAATCGCAAATGGCGTTCACGTTACAGCTCTCCCACACCGCTCAGAAAGCCTTGGATAAGCTACCGCTCAGTGCTGTGAAAAAGATCTACGTCCATCTTGAAGAGCTCAAGACAGATCCTCGCCGACCAAGGCCGAGGGCCGATATTGTACCCGTGGCTGGAAGTGAGACATTGTACAGGCTACGAGTTGGTAAGCTCAGAGTAGAATATGAGGTCGAGGGAGATGTTCTAAAAATAGCGAAAATATTCCAGAAGAAACGAAAATCAGATTACAGATAAAGCGATATACCAATAGAGAGGATTATTACCCAATGGCAGCAAGAAGCAAAGTCAGAGCAGCCAAAATAGAGCCCCTTGAAGACAAGGACTTTGCCGCTCTCGAAGAAGAGGATGATTCAAGCGCTGAGGAACTTCATGCACTCATTGAGCGGGAGAAGAAGGATTTTATCAGCTTGGATGAATACCTCAAGCGTCGTGGTATCAACTGAGAACAAGGGGCTTCCTTGGAGCCATTTCCAGCCGGAGGCTCAGCTACTATTTCCTCTTAGGAGCGCTCTTCTCCCTTGTGCGGGCCCCCTGTGTGGGTGGGATCTACATCGCTATCATCGGCATAATCTCCAGCCAGGGATTTGCCTCTTCAGGGCTAGTTTATCTGATGATCTATAACCTGGGAATAGCACTTCCAGTGCTGCTCCTGGGAGGAATCATCGCATTAGGTATGAGCCCAAAGCAAGTGGATCATTTCCGGAACAAACACAGAGTCGCCATCCGGGTGATAACGGGAATCACGCTATTAGCTTTGGCACCGCTCATATACTGGCAAATGATTTAGGCTAAAGGATTGAGGTGAGAGGAGAAAGAAGAAGTGTCTGTGCGACTCCCAGAATGTATGCGTCTCAGCCAGTACTAGGGATCAAAAGTATTCTCGTTGTAGGTTGCGGATAATAGATGACCCTCAGCAGCTATAGGAGAAGAACATCCTTCGCTACTATTGAGCCAGGAAGGCTGTTGAAGTTCCGGGGATGATTATTTATTTAACAAATTAGATATACTAGATCGGAGAGTAATAATGACTAAGCATTGGAACAAGTGAATAAGGACAACAATGGCCGATGAAATAAGGTCTATTCCTCGTATTCGTCGTGAGCATCTGATTATAGTAATCGATTCAAATATATTGATTGGAAATTACGCTTTTAATTCACGTGATATGGAAAACTTACTTGATTTGACACAAAAAACAAGTTCGTATATATATATGCACGAAATAGTTATAGAAGAGGTACGTGCTCATATTGTGAATAAGTGTAGCGAACATATAGAAAAAATCATCAAGAATTCAAAAGAGCTAGAGAAGTGGGGGGATGTCAAAATCCCGCCAATTGATAAAGATAAATTGATAAAAACTAGTCTAGAAAAATTTGAACGCTTAGTATCACTTCCCGATGGTGTTTCAATAGGCACCCCAGATGGAGGAGTTTCGAAAGAACCATCTGCGTTTCCTGTAATAATAGTCGGGAAAATAATTTTAGCTCCCCTAGACGCCTCCGATCTCGATGAGGTATTGATGCGATTGATTAAGCGGATAGCTCCCTGTTCAAGGAATGGAGAAGAATTCAGAGATGCGATGATATGGTTAAATATGCTCAGATTTTGTAAGAAAAGATTTGATGGTTCTCCCGTTGCTTTCATATCCGCGGACAAACATTTCTCGGATGGCAATAAACAGCTAAAACCGGAGCTATTAGAAGATGTAAGGAAATACGGCATCGATCTTGAATATTTTGAATCTCTCCCTGAATTCCTGGAAAAGTATTCCGAACCCATTAAAGGCATAGATCGAGATTGGATAAATAGTCGTATTGACTTCGAAAGAGTAAATGAGTTAATTAAAAGTAAAGACATACTAAAAATGTTTAATTATTATAATAATTTGGGGCAAGAAATAGAACTAGAAGAAGATGCCTGGACTATTAAATTGAAAGCCTTTTACTTGATTAGAAAAGAAAGCTCTTTGGAGGTTAATCTGACTTTTGAGGTAGATATTAAGAATGTTGCTGATATTAAAAAAGATAATAAAAATAATGTTAGTGATATAAGATTTGAAGTATCCGGAAATATAATCGACAATAAGATATCTATTAATGAATCCACATATTCGATTCGTTGGAATGAAATTTGAAATAAAACGAATCAATTGGCATACCGCGTGATCGTATTCTCTGTATATTCGCCAACAACGCTGCAGGATGGAGCGTAGCAGATTGAGGGCACGCACAGTGATAAAATATGCAATCCTGAACCCCATCTTTTGAGGATCTGGCAAGGGAAGGTAGGATTAAAATGACTGTTTGGAATGATAAGGAGGGAGCTGGATCAAAATAATAAGTGAGCTGCTACGTAGTCTCTAAAGGAGCTCAGATCCTTTTTGCTGACAATTATTCTTGATATAAGGAATTCTATGCTATAGTCAAATAGCTCCTCTTTAACATGGAATCCGAAAGGATCATTAGATGGAGATGGAGCCATATTATATAGCGTTTTAAGCCTATGTATTAATTCATCAAGCAATTCTACTAAGTGTTGGCGATTAAAATAATTCATGGTGCGGATAAAATCTTCCCACTCATTTTCCTTGTATAAGCTTCTTGTATGCCACAAGTTGAATTCTGCGGGGGAGAAACTAAAAGGCATAGTGATCCCAGTTAATCCCGAGGGAGGAGCTAAATTAGGGACGTACGTGCCCCGCGGCTCGCTTTTTACTCCTGGATTGGTCTTCTTTGTTTCCTCGATGGTTTTATTACTTACTTTCGCGTCGTCACCGACTTGTTTCTTAGCTTGAACATCAATAGATTTGAGAATTTTTGCTAATCCATCTTTCCAATTCGGAAACATATCTACCCAATGCAGGTTACAAAGTTCTTCTTGCGGTGGTTCGCACTCCTCGATACGAACTGGTATGAGGAAAATATTGGGTTCTGGTACTTCGTTAAGAATATCGAGTGCAAGAGCCAGTTCCTTTTGGACAAACCCTCTCTTTGGAATCGAAATTTTAGATAAAATTGCTAAAAAATATCGACTATCCCTGATAGCTTTCTTGATGGTAGCCCGCCAATCCTGACCTCCAAGAAGAGATTTTTCATCAATCCACACATCGAACCCTGCGGACGTTAAATCATCATGGAGTTTCATTGCGGCAGTCTTATCTTCCAATGAACACTTTCGATGATTCCCTCTCGATAATTCTGCTCACCTTGGAAGTAGTTCAACAAATCAAATATTAGAAACCTTGCTCTACTTACTTGAAGAGATAGCCAGGATTTAGCATTTAACAAATTTGAACTCGATACAGGTCTTTCGAAGATTCCTCAAATCAGGCCAATGTCTAGAAATCAAGTTTCATCCGCCAGCTCTCTTGCCCTTCTTATCGCCCTGATAGCATCCTCTTTTTTGAGATCGCTTCTTTCGGTATCGATAAAAGACTTGAAACGCTCCAGCAGATCCTCGGATACCTGGCCCTTGCAGGCGTTTATTATCCTGTCGTAGGTTCTTTCAGGGAAGTAGAGCGACATAGCTTCCTGCAACAGGGCCAGACTCGACTCTTCGTCGAGCACTCCTTCCTTCAAAGCTATTTTCAGGTTGTGTCGAATATTAATCAATGGCTCAGACAAGGGCTCAAAAGTGTACGGGTCGAACATCAGTGCAACCTCGTCATCAGAGACCAGCTCTTTATGCTTGTATGCCTCGTATATCTCGCCCACGCCTTCCATGCCGTAAACATCAAGCTCCGAGGCCCTCAGGGCTCCCATGCTGGATGCCCCAATGACCTTCACGCCACTGTCCAGGGCGTACAAGACCTCTTTGTGGGCCACTGAACACTCCTGGAAGAATACCCCGTCTATTAGACAGATGATCTCGGCTCCGTCCTTGGCCGCCTTGAAGAGATCTCCTCGCTTGGCCGGGGGCCGATAATCGGCATCCAAAATTTCGCGGGCCTCGGCTTCAGGAAGGCTTGGGCCCAGGAACACGACGACGTTTGGCATTCTTAACTCGCCCTCCAACCCTCTCGGAATCCACAGCGGAGATCTCCAGTCCCGGAACTATTACCCGAACGACGGGAACCCCTATCTCCTCCCTGGTGAGATCGACGACTATTGCCCGCTCGAGTCCGGCTTCCTCCAGGTGGCCGGTCATATTTCTTATATCCTCCAGGAAGTCGTCAGTATCGTAGGATTTCATTTCGGCTAAGTCCCTGGTCCTGGAGACGTCGAACCAGTGCTTGTTGAGCCTCTTGGTCCTATCGTAGCCGATCTGTTTCCGAAAATCGGCGACGGTCGTATCCTCTCTTGCTCCGTGAATCTGGGTGAGCCTGGACTGTGCTACCTCGGTCAGGGCGCGCAGCACTGCAACACCGGCACAGGTATGGGTTCCCATGCCTGTTGTCAGAAGAGTGGGATCTCTCAGTTTAGTATCGTCCGAGACTGCCGCACATGTGGGAATGCCGATGTCGCTTGTTATATCCTTGAGATAGACTGCCACCTCGGCTCGGGAGAACTTGTCCATAAGGTCTCCGGCCAAGCCGTGTCCTACGTTCTGGATTATGGGTCCCGTGTTGCGGCTGGCCTCCACCAAGGACCAGGCGTCCCTCTCGATCACCTCGGACAGACCGTGGAATATGGCCTCTTCCACTTCGTTTCCGGAGGCAAGGCCGCTGGTGTTGGTACGAAACAACAGCTTGTAGCTGTGGGCCAGAGGGTGAAAGACTGCATTTGCGGGCACCAGGATATCCTCGTCGTTCATAATATCGTACCCAGTGACCCACGGGATCTCGCTGTCCGGGTCAGACCCCTCAGGCAGGATGAGATCTGATGGATCGAGGGCGATCTGCTCTTTCTTTAATTCTGAGAATCTGGAGATTAAAAGCTCCCTGTCTTTCAACTCTCCCGAATACCTCTCGATCCCTTCCATCATGGCCGAGACCTTGGCCTCAGTCGCTGTTGCGCCTTTTCCGTTGTATACGGATATCGCTCCCTTTTCGGCCATAGGCCTTATCGACGAAAATACCGGTATTCCTACCCGATCCAGATTAGTGATGTCCGCTACTCTGGTTATGCCCGCTGCTGGCATCTTGGAATCTATGCGCGATAGCGTCTCTTCGGGAGCGAGAGCCCTATGTGTATCGTCCTTATACCTCTTCAAACACGACCTTAGCCTCATTCGCGCCTCACGTCCAGGGCAGGGCAAAGCTGGGATGCCATATAATACTATTCAGTTCTGACAAGGCTGACAAGGAAATTTGCAGTCCGGGAGTTAACTTGACTACTCACAGAAAGGGAAGTGGGTCCTTCTTTCTGTAAGCCATGGCCTGGCAGGTAGCTATAAGGTCTCCCTTATCGTTCTTCACCTCGATGTGATAGCTGGAAATTCTCCTGGATCTGGAAACCTCTCTGGCCTCGGCTCGGAGTGTGTCACCAGGAGTCGATGGATTGATGTAGGAGACATTCACGTTCAGGGCTACAGCAACGGTCCCATGAGAGTTCGCTGCAACCTCGAAAGCACCGTCGATGAGGGAAAATACTGCCGCTCCGTGGGTGGCTCCGAAGATGTTCTTTGTATTCTCCGACAACTTCAACTCCACAAGCGCAATTCCTGGGCCAACCTCAACCAGCTTCAAACCCATCATCTTCGCATACGGCTCCTGTTCAAACCCTCGGCGTATGGCTTCTAAAGTCTCTTCCAGTTGTATTCCTCCGATTCTGCTCCGGCTTTTACCGGACTGCAGTTCAACTCTACGGAAGTCTTCGAAATGGTTATATCAACTCTCCTATTATCCTAGGATTAATGGATGTCAGTCCCCGCCAGGATTTCCTCTCAGTAGAGATGAGCGGAGCAACAGCATCCGCCCTCCTCAACCAGGGGACCATAAACCTCTGGTTCGGCCGAAACGCGGAGAAGTCTCTGGTTTCCAAAATCATTCTAACCATCTCAAATGTAGACTCTACCGCAGAGCACGAGAGGGAGGTCATATGCAGTTTCGAGGAGATAAGTGGGTTCGAGAGCTGTGGATACATACTGACTTCTTACGCCAGGAGGAATGATAAATACAGGGCGGTTTTTCTGGTTCCCTTCTCTGATCCTAGGGCACTCGATAAGCTCATAGGGACCATCTGCCACGACCTGGAGCTAGGAGAAGCCAGGATGACCATCTCCTGGAAAGGTGGAAGAACCAGGATGAACATGTTGCACCAAGAGCTTTCCAAGCTGAATTGCTTTTCCTTTTCCAACATAACTTATAAGGATGTCTAGCCAGAAGACCCAAGTCAAATGCTGCCCCGTCATAGACAGTCAGTTTTAGATATTAGCTAGGTGGGAGATCATGAAGTTTGCAAGCCATATAAGCGAGATGGATATATCCGGGATAAGAAAATGCTTTGAAGGCGCAGGGCCCAACGCGATTAACCTTGGATTAGGCCAGCCGGACTTCGATACTCCGGCGCACATCAAAGAGGCGGCAATTAAGGCCATCCGAGACGGGTTTACGGGTTACACCCCCAACTGCGGTTTCCCTGATCTTCTCCTGGCCATCAGCCAGAAGTTTCTGCGGGATAACCAGCTAAGATACTCACCTGAAGAGATTATGGTCACCAGCGGAGCGAGTGAGGCCCTCTTTCTGGCCATTGCTGCCCTCGTAGAGAGGGGAGACGAGGTTCTTGTGGGTGACCCTAGCTTTCTGTCTTACTCAGCCCTGACCAAACTGGTGGGGGGCAAACCAGTTGGCGTGCCTCTAAACGACCAGCTTAGGCTTACGCCCGATGCCGTGAACGAAATGATCACCGAACGGACGAAAGCCATAATAATCAACTCTCCCAGCAACCCAACAGGTGCCGTCCAGACCGAGGAGGAGCTGCGCGGAATCGCGGAGATCGCCGACGACAGCGATATCGCCGTCATTTCCGATGAGGTCTACGAGCATTTCATCTACGACGGAGAGCACATAAGCCCTGCCAGATTCTCGGACAATGTCATCACGGTTAACGCAGTCTCTAAAACCTACGCCATGACGGGATGGAGACTGGGCTATCTGGCGGCTAAAGGCGGAGCGCATGAGCAGCTTCTCAAGGTTCATCAGTACATCCAGGCATGTGCCTGTTCCATATCCCAGAAGGCGGCGCTGGCTGCCATTGCAGGTCCTCAGGAATGCGTGGCTACGATGAGGGACGAGTTCAAGCTTCGGAGAGACATGCTGGTAAAGGGCATCCTGGAGTTAGGAGTGGACCTGGTCAAACCTCAAGGTGCTTTTTACCTGTTTCCAAAAGTGGGAGACGGCGACTCCGCGGCGTCTAGCCTAGCCAAAGCCGGTGTCATCGCAGTTCCAGGATCGGCTTTCGGTCCAGAAGGCAAAGAGCACATCAGACTCTCCTATGCTTCATCCAGGAAGAACCTTGAAGAGGCGTTGAAGCGGATGAGAGGTATCCTTTAAATAGGAGAGTTGCATTCGACGCTAGGAGTGATGAAATAAATGAAAGAGCAGGTTGAGGTCAGGGAGCTAAAGGAAGGAAGATACGTTATCATAGACGATGAACCCTGCATAATCAAGGCAATATCCCACTCAAAGCCAGGGAAGCATGGTTCAGCCAAGGCCAGGGTTGATGCCATCGGCATCTTCGACGGCCAAAAGAGATCGGTGGTCAACCCTGTTACCGCAAAGACATACGTCCCGACAGTGGAGCGCAGGACCGGTCAGGTTCTCTCGGTAAGCGAGAAGTCCGTCCAGCTTATGGACATGGGAACTTACGAGACCCTCGATGTCCCCATCAACGCGGAAGACAAGCCAAAGCTTGAGCAGGGAAAAGAGGTTCCTTTCCTCAACGTCATGGGCAGAACTAAGTTGGATATTCGTTGAGTTCCTTTCAGTCGAGCATTGACTCGCAAATTCGGCTAACAAGACGAGAGCAAGCCGGCAACCAAGTTGCTCTGACCTGCTATCTCTTTTCCTATGAACTGTTTGTCCGGGTCCGATTCAACGCTTGACGTGAATCGATAAATCCTAGTGGTTAATGAGTACCAATTCTTTGCAACTTGTCGTTGTTATCGCTTTCGACTGACTCTTTTCCTGCCACCATGATTATGCAAATCTTTGCTATTCGCCTTCTCCTTTGCGCGAGGATATTACAGCGGCTGCACAATTGGTTAGGAGCAAGCCAGCCATTGACTGGCTGGGCCAGGATCCGAGGCCGCAGTCAGGACCTACAGCCCTCAGCCTATCGCCAAAGGATTTGCGCGCCGCCTCCAGCCTCCTACTGATAACTTCAACCGACTCCATCGCCAAGATTTCTCTCTCCAGCCTAGCAGGATCATCCCAAAGGTTGATGCCCAGCCGATCGTTCAGGCTCGCTGCCATGGATAGAATGTCTGTCCTGGCAATGCCAACCCGAAGGTAGGTATTCGTCTCCTCCAGGAGCTTCCTGTCGATCAGCTTCAGGTAGTCTGGATGGGCCGCAGACTCGACACCTATTATGCGCAGTCCTGGAACCCGGGCACAGGGCTCAGCATATAGGGGCGAGTGGAGGTGAACCTCGCAGTCAATCCCTTTGCAGGGGCCGCTTGCTATCTCCAATGCCTTGAGGATCTCCCCCTCCTCGAAGACTATTGTGGAGCTTAGGCCCAAGGACGGCTCGTCTAAGGAGGCAACTGCTACTTTTCCAGATTCCAAAGCTCGCTCAAGAAATCTGGCTACGCTCCTCGCTAAGTTATAGAGTATATCAGTGTAATTCGTGGCACCAAAGGCTGTAAGGTAAAGCTCTACCGGACCGGTAACGCAAACGCGAACCCTACCGCCGAGCGGGACGGCCTGAAGCTCAACTATTTCCGCATTTTCTTTTTTAATTAGGTAGGGGCTCTCCTGGTTTTCAGGTTTCTCAATGGGGTCCAAGAACATCCTGATCATATCCCTGAACTGTGGATAGGTCGGCACTTCCACTCCTGCAGCTATTTTCTGGGCCAGGGTATCTTTCACCATTCTTAGGTACTGCTCACGAGAAAGGCCATCGAGCCGGATTCCATTGGGCAGGGGATAGCTGCCTATGTCGTCGAAGAAAATGCCTTCGCAATTTGGCAACATATCGAACTTCACTGCTCCTGAGATTTGGCAAAACGCCCAAGGTAATCCTTAAGAGATGCGTAATTCATGTTGATTTTATCGAAATGCTCCTCTAGCTGATCAAGCTGAGCCATGGCCTTGGGCAGCGGCGGGTTGACTCCAGTTAGCCTGACAATCTCCTCGGGGAACTTGGCTGGGTCAGCGGTCTCCAGGGAGACGCAGGGGCTCCAATCTCCAACTTCTTTCAGGTATCTGGCGAGACCGGCCCAGCCTACAGCGCCGTGAGGCTCCAGGAGGACCTTGTACTGGTTATAGGAATCCTTTATCGTCCTCCTGGTCTCCTCGTCGGAGATAGAGACGGCGAATAGGTTTTCTCTCATGGCCTGCAGGTCGGGCTGTCTGTTCACATGGCCGGTCTCGTCCATCTGGCCGCCGTACAGACAAAAGAGCCTGGCTAAATTGCTTGGGTGGCCCACGTTCATAGCGTTGGAGATGCAGTTCTCGCTTGGCCGGATGGGCTCGTAGTCACCTGTTTTCATGAAGTTGGGGAACTCGTCGTTCTCGTTCGTGGCCACGATGAACTTATGGACGGGCAACCCCATCTTCATGGCTATCAGCCCGCCCATTAGGTCGCCGAAGTTTCCGCTCGGTACGGAGAAGACGATTGTGTTTCCTTCCGTGGCCGTCCGGGAGTAGGCATAGAAGTAGTAGACGGCTTGGGGGAGCAGCCTTCCTATGTTTATGGAGTTGGCTGATGAAAGATTCAGGCCTTTCAGGTCGGAATCTGCGAATGCCTGCTTGACCAGCGCCTGGCAGTCATCGAATTTGCCATCTACAGCTAAAGGGGAAACGTTCTTTCCCAAGGTGGTCATCTGGCGACGCTGCCTATGTGTGACCTCCTTTTCAGGGAATAGCACTACTACCGATATGTTCTCCAGGCCATAGAAGGCGTGGGCTACAGCCGAGCCTGTATCGCCGGAGGTTGCTGTAAGAATGAGGACACTTCTTCCGTCCTTCTTCAGGAAGTACTGCATCAGCCTTCCCATGAGCCGGGCTGCGAAGTCCTTGAAGGAGCAGGTAGGACCTCTGTCAAGGCGCAGGATGTACTTGCCATCGTAGACCTTCTCAACAGGAACGTCAAAGTTGTAGGCGTCTTGAAGCATGGCGCGAAAGGCTTCATCTGCAACTAGGTCGCCCAGATAAGGTTTGACTACCTGGTAAGCAATCTTTGGATAGCTCATCTTTGAGAACTGCGAGATCTTGCTCAAGGGAATAACCGGGATTCGTTCTGGCATGTAGAGGCCCTTGTCAGGGGCCTGGCCCACAAGCAATGCCTGCCGGAAGTTCACTCGTTCCGGATGGCCGTTGGTACTGAAGAACTCGATGTCGGACATGGTCGAAAACGGTAAAGCGCATATATTCTATAAAGCTTTGGCGAGGTCAGGAATGAATAGCAAAGGAGGCGCGAGCAAACCGAGCTAGCCTAGATGGGAAGGAAACAAAAAAGCGATCACACTTTAGATGATAATCCTCATAGTTCATCCATGGTGACAACGTGAGCCCTACACATTGGCGTTCGAAAAGTCATCTCTTCAGAGCCTGTGTCCCAATACGTATTTTACCTTATCTCGATTCTCATCCCAGACTATCTGAGATCAAAAGGATTTGGGGATGCGCTAATCGATTTAGAATACAGTAAGGTGGCAATGCTTGATACAGGGCTCAAGTTCATCAGCGATTTTGATGTGGAGTCGAAGATATAAATTGGTTCACAAGCTTATACAATTTTGAGGCCGAGAAACTATGCGGAAATGCTAAGATTGCAAATGCTGTTATAGGCATACCTGTGGTGAAGAAATAATGGGCAGACATAGTGCCATCATACTTCATTCCACTCAATGCTGTTCGCCCACGCAGCCTCAAAATGTTCTTTTATATGATCGATCAAATCCCTCTGAAGGTAAATCGTGCCCAGATAATACGGAGGTTCCTTTGGATCAAGGCTAAGTAATTTCCTGAAATCACAGGCCCAAAAGGGTCCTTCATTGTTGTACCATATCGATTGCCAGTTTGTAATGTAAGCAACTGATGTATATCTGACCTCAATCTGGTCGCGGAAATCCTTGCCGAGTTCGATGAATTTTTTATACCTTTGTTCAATTACAGCCCCATATTCTTTAAGCATCAGCCCTTCATCTTTTAATATCTTGCGTTTTGTATTTTTATCAAAAAGGATTTTGGTATTATCATCAAAAAGAAGTCGCTCTGTCAATCCTCTTTTGAATGCTTCATGAGTGTATTCAAAATAATCTGGAACCATATATGATTCGAGACTATTCGCCATTATATCTATTTTTTTAGTATCTCTACAACCATAACAAAGATTATTAATTCCTTCACGAATCATCCAATATACATTGAATAATCCTGTAATGCTCCCCGTTTCTATCCCAAGCCCATATTTTTTGAAGTTCCTTCGATAATGCTCGTATAACTCCTTCACTTTGACCGTTCTAAACGCCATCTCTTCTGGCTGTTTCCAATACGTACGTGCCCGCTCCCGGTTCTCTTGCCAGATTATATCTGGGTTTGCTGGCAAATATGTTTCGCGGTCAAAGTCTACATCAGAATCTTCTGTAAAATAAGTCCTTCCAATGATGCCCCTCTTTTGTAGTTCATTTCTTCCAGCATGCAACGCTTGCCTGTTGATATCATTTCCATAAATTGCCTGTGCCTCTTTTAAAATGCCCTGGAGGCTTGTAGGAAAATTTATTATTAAGCTAACATAATATATTGCAGCAGCCCTTGGGTTTTCAAAGCTGAGGCCTCTAAATATTGGCGAGAAGGTCCTGATGATCTCGTACATAATAATGCCTTTAAGCAATTGATGAGCTTTTAAACTTATCCAATTCGCCAAATAGCCATTATCAGAAGATCATGTGAAACTATGAATGGGTATTTTGAAGAAATCAAGCTGACCATAAACTCGTTGGAACCATGAATTTGTGGCTATATTTAATTTTATACCAGCATAAAGTGATTATAAATAGAAAAATTTTAGCATAATACCGAAAGATATATGTGTACTCAAGACAATAGCGGCATAAGCAGAGAACAGCGAACAATATGGAGACATGGAATCTGCAGGATCGATGGCTTTAGGCACCATGCTCAGTTTGGGTGATAAAATGAAATAACTGAAATTCCCACATCCGAAAAGATGTTGCGAATTTTGAAAATCGGAATGGTTTCAGAGTATAGGAGATCGAATAAGATATATTGGCTTAGGGGGTAAACCTTATGGATTTGAGAGAATTGACCGCGCCGTGCGGTTTGGATTGCTTTAATTGTATCGCATATTTGGCAAACGATAATGAAGAGTTCAGAAAACAGGTAGCATCATTAGGCATTCCCTATGAGGAAGCTGCGTGCGCAGGATGCCGAAAGGATAACGGCTGCCGCTTTCTTCAAGCGTCGGGGTTTTTGCCTAAGTCTGAATATGGATCTACGCCGAATCGATGCAAGGTATTTCTGTGTGTTAGTTCGAAAGGTTTTGAGACGTGCGCTGACTGCTCTGATTTCCCATGCGATAACCTGCAGCCGTTTGCGGATAAGGCGGCGATCCTTCCACATAACATGAAGGTGTTCAATCTGGCATTGATAAAAAAAATGGGCGTGGAAAAATGGGCTCAGGAGAAGGCAAAACTTGTAAGGGATAGATATTTCGGCGAGAAGTTCAATATTTAAAGGCTGGGTTTATTGGGGTCCTTGCTCAGGGGCTGTGTCAAAATCTGGACCTACGGATGTGCTTGCCTCCGGCACGGTCATTTAAGAATGGAACAAGAAGAAACAGCAATTGTTAACGTTGGTCAAAAAGGGAGAATACATTTGCCACTTAATTTACGGAATAGACTTGCCCGAAGGGTCGTTGACTCAAAGGGCAACGACCTTGCCAAGGTAGTTGGATTGATTCAGAGCTACCGACTGACAACCAGCCAGAAGTGCGCCCGCGAAATCATGGGAAAGAACTTCTTCGGAATAGAGGAAGCCATCAAGCACTTCGGGGTTAATCCGACCAGCCAGCAACTTGCCGCTCTTTCAGAAATTCCGTTCCCCGAGACAGTGCTCCAACAATCGAAGGATTCTCATATCCTCGTAGCGGTTTTCCCACTATCGATCTTGGAAATTCGTGCCAAAGTTGATAGAAAGCTATTCTACAACCACGAGACCGCCTGGTATAACGAACAGTCCTTTGCCAAGGAGCATGGCGAAGTCAACTGGCAAATCGTTCGTAAGACCCCAGTGGACAACTCGACCTCGGAGAACTGGCAAGAACAGCAGGCACTCTTTGGCAAGGACGACATAGTGCCCACAGCTCAAGTGCTGGTCTACACGATTATTGGCCACCTCTTGGCCACTGGTGAGCGGCTGGTCGAACGAAAATATGCCCGTACATCTTCTGTGGATTCGGACGGCAACTGTGTCTACGTTAGCGACGTCGGTTCGAATGGTCTCGGTATCAGCGACTACTGGGATGCCGTCGGCTACGACAATGATGACCGCTCGTCCGCTCGGAAGCTCTGAATCTTGAAGACTTGAGATGTTGGAAGGTCCCGTGGCGGAGTATGTCGTTTGTTCATGCGATCGTCTGTC
>PMNG01000121.1:0-9883 GCA_003162615.1 Methanothrix sp.
TCCTCTTATCTTTTTTTGTGAACTGGCCGCAGTTCACTATCGTTAAGTCGTACTTATTACTATAAGGTGACTCGGTATTAGGCAAATAGTGATGTTATTATAAAGCAAAACATGGCACATTTTGTGAATATATACTTTTAAATAACTTGTATATGTGGATCTATTATCCCTACCAGGCACAGATATTTTAGGCTGCATAGCTTTGGGATAACCTTGCCGATCGATATTGAGGCATGGCGGCACCTCACCTAAGTTAAAGCGTTCTTTGAAATGCTAAAGAAAATGTGTGATGAGATAACGCCGATGACTTTGAAACCTATAATACACCTGCAAGAACGGCAGGCAGTAAAGTAAAGCAACACGCTGGATTCTCATCCTCCGAGACTGGACTTCTATTTCAGTAGATTTGGGCATATGTTCAGGCATACTCCAAAGCCTTCTGATAATAGGAGGTGACATACTCCTTGACCATTCTCCAGGCAGAGAACCTCGGACCCACGCTCTTCATAGCCTCTTTCATGACCTGGACCCATGAATGGGGCAGACCTTGGCCGTCTCTTTTATAATAGAGTGGAACTACCTCGTTCTCCAGAATATCATAGATGGCCTTGGCGTCCTTTGCATCTCTTTCCTGGCCATCTGCACCTTGGAATGCCCAGCCGTTTCTACCGTTATACCCCTCTATCCACCATCCGTCTAGGATGCTGAGCTGTGGAACGCCGTTAATGCACGCTTTCATTCCACTGGTACCTGATGNNGGCATGCTTTCATGCCGCTGGTACCTGACGCCTCCATTGGCGGAATGGGATTATTGAGCCAGATATCGACGCCATGTACCATGTACTGTGCCAGCAGCTCATCATAATCCTCCACAACGGCGATCCTCCCACCTAATTCTGGATCATGGGCTAAGTTGAAAACTTTCTGCAGAATCCTCTTTCCCGCATCGTCCGCAGGATGGGCCTTTCCTGCAAATATTATCTGTACAGGATGCCAGCTCCACCAGAGATTGAAAGCAAGATCCCTTAGACCCTTCAGCTCTTGCGGTAGATTGTCCAACTTTTTTGATTCGGCTTTTATCAAGGCAGGTCCCTGCTTATGTGACCCAAATAATTCCGCACTATGTAAAAAATATGAAATCCGCACCCATTTTTTCTTTCCACTCCACGAATCACTCCCGAAGCCAGGCCCAAGCCTTGTCGATATTGTCAGAGTGGTAGAATTTTACGTTACGAGCATAGAAGGGTCTGGCCAGGTGTGATATCCACTTCTCCCATGTCCTATTGCCGACTATTGCCAGTTTTTGGATCTTTTTACGAAACTCATATCCAAATTCCAGATCCTGTAACCAGGTCTCCAATTTTTCCCATTCGAAATCGGTCAGATCAATCAACATGCATATGTTTCCTTTCTTTTCTACTAAATCTCTAACTTCAGGCTCCAGCTTCAGGTAGTCGGAAGCCGTTATTACTCCAATTGCTTTATAGCCAACGACATTTCCCGAACTTTCAGCTAATTTTTCGATCATTTTATATTCCTCTGACTCTGAACAATTTATAGGATTCGAAACTACTTATTGCTGTCGGAAGGTCAAGATCACTAATTCTATTACATCAATGCTTTGATTTTGAGCACCGAAAGTTCAATATCACATTGGAATAAGTTATGTTGTACTAAAGCGACGATGTTTGAGAAAGCCGATTTCCAAATATCTTTGCAGAGGAGCAATGATCCCTGCGATGCATCTCAGTTTCTAAACAAGACCATTGCAGATCTCCACTACATCGGACTGAAATAGGCAAAAGGAACCAATCAGGCTCTCATCCTTGTGCATGAGCCAAGGCTCATGAGGGTTGGATAAGTTCATGCTTTGTTGGATAAAGTCCATCCGCAATTAGAGGGCCATCCGGAGCAGGATTGGGAATTAGCAAAGAATCGATAGCTGAAGCAGAAATTCTGAAAAGTCATCCGACACAGCATAAGTTCCTGTAAAATACCGATCGAAATCAAGTCAATTTGCCAAGTTATAAAAAATAAAAAAAGATAAATTAAGCTTTTGGCGGCTCAGGATGCTTCAGCAGCACGAAGGCGATGATAATGCCGAGTATGGACATGACTGCTACAATTGGGAACGCTCCGAAGTAGCTGCCGGTGATATCCACGATCCTTGAGGACATCACGTTTCCAATTATGGCACCCAGGCCATAGGCCGTGAAGATGAACCCATAGTTACACGCATAGTCCTTCATCCCGAAGTATGCCCCCGTACAGGATGGAGCAATGGCCAGCCACCCGCCCAGGCATCCCCAGAGCAGTATGAAGGCGATGGTGTATATCGCGATTGATGGCGATCCAATGTATCCGCCCATCATTATGGAGGCTATGAAGATCAGCACGAACGACACTATGGCTGTATTCCTGGCACCTAACTTATCCACCAGGGACCCAAAGATTGGCCTTCCAAAACCGTTGGCCACGGCAAATGGGATGACAAGGCTTGTTGTCAGAGCGGTGGCTGCGGCACCCGTAATGCCTGCATTCTTTGCTACCTCTGTCCCAACAGGTCCGGCAATTCCAATTGCCATGAGCCCCGCCGTAGCTCCTATGACGTAGCATAGCCATAGACCCCAACAGCTTGGGGATTTAAGCATTTGAGCCCGGATGAAGTCACACGCTACAGCTGCGCCGGGCTTTGGTGCAGGAGGCGTCCAGCCGGTAGGCTTCCATCCAGCAGGCGGGAACTTCAGCAACTGAGCTAACGCTACAATTATGATCAAAAAGGCTATTCCAAAGATCTTCATTGCGGTTAATATTCCGTAGCTTGTTCTCAAGTACAGGGATATCGGTCCAATTAAGGCCGAGGAGAACCCAAAGCCCAGCACTGTGAGACCAACAGCCAGGCCGCGCCTGTCGGGGAACCATCTGCCAGAGACAGTGATAGGACAGTTGTAGGCCACTCCAACCCCAATGCCACCAATCACACCATATAATACATCGAGCATCAGAGGGGAAGATGCAAACGATGCCAGGAACCATCCTAGGCCGACAAGAACTCCTCCAACAGTACATACTTTCTTTGGCCCATACTGCTCTATGTACTTGCCCATCAATGGCATGGTAATGGCAAAGAATGCCAGAAACACTATGAAAGGCAGTTGCATATCAAGAGCAGAAACCGTCAATCCAAGGCCGCCCTTAGACGCCGGATCAGTATAATACGCTTTCAAAGCCACTGAGAATAAGCTGTACGCATAGATAGCGCCTAGACAGAGCATCATTATCAGGCCGTCGATAACAAGAATCCATCGACTTCCTGATTCCTTCATTTCTTCAGCCATAAGTTTAACCCTTCCTCAAAGCAATATTACTTCGTTCCTATTCAATACGCAGAATTAATATAAATCTCAATACTCCTCATAAGTGCACATAGGTCCAAACTTCTCAAATCCCTCCTTGTTCCCTCAAATTACCACTGAGGATAATTAGGTAACGCTTCCTATTTCCTACCTATTTAAGATTAGCGGCAAAATATACCAATTATACATTATAATATTGACTATATCGCTATATTGTTTGCCCTAATTCTCTGAACAGTACGTCTATAGGCATTGATTTTTCATTGTTTCCATTGAAAAGGCTCCGCATAATTCGCCATTGATCGAGATAATACCGAAGATGAATATAATCTTTGATGGTAATCTCTTTTTATAACGTCGGGACTCAACTGCCCCTTTTAAGGGGCGGGATATATTGCAGTCTTGTTGATTCTGTGGCGTCCAACAGCTTTATAATGACTTTATCATAGGATTCTCCCTTCAAACCCCGTTTCTTTAGTCGGTCCCTTGTCTCCGATCTTACCTGTATTGTAGTTAGCATAAGTCTTAAATAGACTTATGTATTATATATAACTGAGTGAAGACCGCCTACAAGTTCAGGATATACCCCAACAACCAACAAGAGGCTATGTTAGACGTAATTCTCGAAACCTGTAGGCATCTCTATAATACTGCTCTAGCTGACCGCAAGAACTCCTATGAACTGGATGGTATTAGCCGAACTTACGAAGATCAGGCTGCCATCTTAACGCTTGAGAAGAAGGATAAACCATACCTAAAAGCAGTATTCTCACAGATTTCCCAGGATGTACTTAGAAGGCTCGATAAAGCCTTCAAAGCCTTCTTCAGAAGGATTAAGTCGGGCGAGGATCCAGGATATCCCAGATTCAAGGGCAAAGGGTGTTACAAGTCTTTCACATATCCACAAGTTGGTTTTGCCCTGGAAGGATCAAAGCTAACCCTTTCTAAGATCGGTTCTATCAGGATCTTCAAGCATAGGGAAGTTGAAGGTAAGATCAAGACCTGTATAATCAAGAGGGACCATTTAGGTCATTGGTACGCGACCCTCGTATCTGAGGTTGAGGATGTGCCGCAGGTTGAGGTTAAGACCACTTTGGGCGTGGATGTGGGTATCAAGAGCCTTGTAGCCCTATCCACTGGCGTGACTATCCAGTATCCTAGATACTACATCCGGGCAGAACATAAACTGGCAGTGGCCCAAAGGAACCTCTCCAGGAAGAAGAAGGGATCTGCAAATAGAAGGAAGGCTAAGCTTGAGGTAGCAAAGATCAGCCAGAAAATCCAGGACCACAGAGATAACTTCCTGCATCTGGTGTCTAGGGAGCTCGTGGATACAGCAGACCTGATAGTATTTGAGAATCTTAACATCAGTGGAATGCTTAAGAACCACAATCTAGCAAAGCATATTCAAGATCACGCATGGGGCAAGTTGATCCAGTTCACTCAAAGCAAAGCTGCAAAGGCTGGCAAGATTGTAGAACTGGTAGATGCAAGATACACATCTCAAAAATGTTCCCAGTGTGGCGCGATGGTTCCTAAAGCGCTGGCAGATCGAGTCCACCTATGCACTAACTGTGGGCTAGAAATGGACAGGGATATCAATGCCAGTGTCAATATTCGCACCCTCGGACTGAGGGGTAGAGCCTATGAAGGTACTGCAAAGGCAGGCCTATGAAGTAGGAAGCCCTGACCCTTTAGGTTTAGGGAGGATGTCACCAGAATGTCAAATCCATAAGAAGGTGGTACAGATGCTGAAGAGTAATCCAAAGACTTCCTGGAACAGTGAGGAGCGGATGCCTACGGTCTCGGCTACAGCTTATGTGGACGATGCTGCTACGGTTATTGGAGATGTCCGTATTGGCAGCCAGGTCTATATTGCGCCGGGGGCATCCATCCGGGCAGATGAGGCTACGCCTATTATTATCGGCGACGAATGCAACATTCAGGACTGTGCCGTGTTCCACGGGCTCAAGGGCAGCTCAATCGAGCTTGGGAAGCGCATCTCTATTGCCCACGGAGCCATCATTCACGGACCTTTGAAGATCGGAGACGAGAGCTTCGTCGGCTTTAATTCTGTAGTTCATGCTTCCGACTTAGGTAAGAAATGCTTCGTTGGCCATGGTGCGATTGTCATTGGAGTAAAGCTGACTGATGGAAAGTTCGTGCCGCACGGAACCCTCGTGGACTCCCAAATCAAGGCCGACGCCCTGGGCCCTGTCCCGGATCACCTAAAGGAGTTCAACGAAGAAGTAGTGGGTGTTAACAACGAGTTTGCCGATGAGTATAGCATACAAGGTAGAACGTGCAGCTGTCGGTAAACAGGATTCTTTCCTTCATTTTTTCAGGTTCTTCCCGGTCTTTTTCCGTTTCTCGGCTGTTATCAGTTAGGGCATCCAGAGAAGAAATATATACACCCCTGCAAGTAAGGCCAAACCAGTTTAGGTGATGATTGATGGCCAAGATCAAAGCGGGCGTCTTAGGCGCCACTGGCGCAGTAGGACAGCGTTTCATCGAGGGATTACAAAACCATCCATGGTTCGAGATAACCAGCATAGCTGCTTCTGAGAGGAGTGCAGGCAAGAAGTACAAAGAAGCAGCCAGGTGGCGGCTGGAGAGCGAGCTACCCGCAGACGTAGCCGAGATGACGGTAGTGAACGTGGACCCGAAAGAAGTCGATGCGGACATAGTCTTCTCAGCGCTTCCGGCGGATGAGGCCAAGACTGCCGAGCCTGAATTCGCAGCCGCAGGCTTTGCCGTGGCAAGCAACACCAGCTCGTACCGTATGGTATCTGACGTGCCGCTGCTCATCCCCGAGTGCAACTACGAGCACCTGGATCTGATAAAAGTGCAGCAAGAGAAGAGGGGCTGGGACGGCTACCTCACAACCAACCCCAACTGCACGACGATTATGTTCACTCTGGCCCTGAAACCGCTCATGAAGTTCGGGATCCAGACCGTTCATGTTGCATCGATGCAGGCTGTGAGCGGAGCAGGCTACGAGGGTGTCCCCTCCATGGCAATCCTCGGCAACGTCATCCCATACATCGGGGGCGAGGAGGAGAAAGTGGAGATGGAGCCCCAGAAGATCCTGGGGGCCTTTGATGGAGCGAAGATTGTGCCTGCGGATTTCAGCGTCAGCGCAAGCTGTCACAGGGTGCCGGTAATGGATGGACACACAGAGGCTGTCTGGGTAACAATGAGGGATAACCCCACTCCAAAGGAGGTTCGACAGGCAATGCTCGACTTCGACCCTGGCCTGAGAGACCTGCCAACATCGCCCAAGAAGGCCCTAATAGTCAAGGATGAGGTGGATAGGCCTCAGCCCCGTCTTGATCGCAACAGGGGCAATGGCATGTCCGTCTCTGTGGGAAGGATCAGGTCCGGTATCAGGTTCATAGCTATGGGCCACAACACCGTTCGCGGGGCGGCAGGCGCTAGCATCCTTAACGCTGAGCTGCTGCACAAGAAAGGCATGCTTTAATGCTGATCGTAGCCTGGGAGACTACGTCTGCCTGCAACTTGAAGTGCAACTATTGCCGAGCTAGGGCAACGGCAGAGCCCGATCCGGACGAGCTTGGCACAAAGGAGGCCCTGGCCCTCATAGATGAGGTTGCGTCTCTCAAGCCCTTGCTGATTCTCAGCGGAGGCGAGCCCCTGCTCCGGCCTGATATTTTTCTCCTGGCCCGGCATGCAGTCTCCAAGGGTTTGCGCGTCTCCCTGGCCACAAACGGAACCCTTCTCACCCCTGAGGTTGTGGACAAGATTGTGTCCTCCGGTGTGAGCAGGGTTAGCATTAGCCTTGACGGGTCGACCCCAGAGGATCACGATGCTGTTCGGGGCATGGGTTGCTATCTCCTGGCTATGAGAGGAATTGAAAACCTTCGCGGCAGGGTTGATTTTCAGATCAACTTCACCATTACGAAAAGAAATGCAAAGGACTTACTGCCCATCTTTGATCTGGCGAATAGTCTAGGTGCAAAGGCCCTCCACTTTTTCTTCCTGGTTCCCACTGGAAGAGGCGCAGAAGAGGACCTTATTTCCCCTGAAATGCAAGAAGAGCTGCTTCGCCTGATAGACCTCGAGCGATCCAGGAGAACCATCGAGGTGCAGGTCACCTGCGCCCCTCAGTTTGCAAGAATAGCACGGCCCGGTAGCGGCAGGCGGAGCGGAGGCTGTTTGGCCGGGACAAGCTTCGTGTTCATCTCCAGACGCGGAGAGGTCTATCCGTGCGGTTACCTGCCGATGCTTGCCGGGAACGTCAGAGAGCAGCGTTTTAGGGAGATATGGGAGAACTCCATTGTTTTTAAAGCGCTAAGGGAGCGGAAGCTCAAGGGCAAGTGTGGGGAATGCAGCTATCGCACTGCCTGCGGAGGATGCAGGGCAAGGGCTTTTGCCAAGAATGGCGACTACCTGGAATCCGACTCCACGTGCAACTACGAGGTGGCCTGATGGACGATGCAGACCTGAAGATTCTGGCAGCGGTACAGGAGGAGTTTCCTCTGGTCAGCAGGCCCTTCCGGGCTTTAGGTGAGAAGCTTGGTCTAGGTGAATATGAGGTAATAAGCAGGCTGGAGAAGCTTCAGAGGGACGGGCTGGTGCGTCGGCTTGGTCCCATCCTGGACATAAGGAAGCTGGGCCTAACCGGTGTCCTCGTGGCAGTAAAGGTCTCGGAAGGAGAGGCCCAAGAAGTGGCGGATGTTGTGGACCAGTACGAAGAGGTTTCTCACAACTATCTGCGACCGAACGACACCGGCTACAACATGTGGTTTACGATATCCGCTAAGGAAGATAGGATTCAGGAGATACTGACCGAGATAAGATCAAGGACCGGCCGAAAGCTCCTGGTGCTGCCCACGGCCAGAATATTCAAGATCGGAGTGAAGTTCGATATAGTTTGATATAGAATGAACAGTTAGATTCTTCGGATAGATAGGTGGAACAGCTCTAAAAGGAGGGTACGAAATGGCTAAACCGATTCTGATGGACTTTTATGCTGATTGGTGCGGACCCTGCCGGATGCAGGGGCCGATTTTGGATGAGATAAAGGCCGCCTTCGAGGGAAAAGCCGAAATCAAGAAGATAAACGTGGACAAGGAGAACGATCTGGCTTCGAAGTACGGGGTCTTCGTCGTGCCGACGCTGATCCTGGAAAAGGATGGCAAAGAGCTCAACAAGTGGATGGGCGTAACATCGAAAGAAGAGTTGACGGCAGCGCTGGACGCTGCCCTGAAGTAAGGTGTAACTAATGGACCTGGGCGTGGAGCCTGTGAGAAGGCTTAACAGCCACGGCAAACCTGCGCCGCATCTGTCCATAAAGTTCGACTCTCATCTTTTTTCCATAGACACCAGCCGGTCGCCCAAGGCCTGCGTTCAGCCCGATGCTTACCTTATAACGCACGCTCACAGCGATCATTACGGCAAGTCGGCAATGCTTTCGCCAATGGCGGTGGCCTCGGTGGAGACCGCCCGGGCACTGGAGATACGCTACGGTCGCAAATATCACGGTCGGACGTTCTCCGTTGGAGAGAGCATAATGATAGGAGACGTGGAGGTCAAGACCCATCCTACGGGGCACACCATAGGCTCTGCAGCATTCTCTTGGCAGACGGAAGTCGGGACAAGGATTCTGGTCACTGGTGACGTCAAGGATTATGGCGCTCTGCCGCGTTGCGATTTTCTGATCTCTGAGGCCAATTACGGCGATCCCTGGGACCCGTCTTGCATCTTCGATGATGATCTGGCAGGCTTCTTCGAGGCTCTGGAGTCAGGCGCATCCTTCGGGGCTTACGCCTTTGGCAAGGCCCAGCGTGCCGTTGCATTGATTCGGGGCATGGGATACAAGGGCGAGATAGGCATGGACTCTGAAAGCCTTGCCTTGACCAGAGAGCTCATGGCCGACTCCGGGCCTTATGTCGATGTCCAGAAAGACTGCACCAACGTGGTCACTCCTTGGAACCTGAACCAGGTTCGGGGTAATAACAAGTACATGCTCACAGGCAGGAGAGATGTGTCCTATCAGACCATCAGGATCAGTGACCACCTGGATTTCCGCGGGCTGATGAGGATGATCGAACATGTCTCACCGCAGGAGGTGCTGGTCTATCATCCTGGTGGAGAGCGGTCGAACCTGCTGGCTCATCATCTGCAGCAGTGCGGGATGGAGGCCACATCGCTGGACCTTATCGAGAGCTTTTTCCACTAGTGTTCTTTATGAGTGTCTTCCTTCTATGGCTTGAAACCCTCTTTCCCGATATCATCTAGGATTCTCGTCATGGATTTCTTGAGCGGCGTGATATCCTCCTTAAGGGTGCGCCAGACTACTTCCAAATCAACCAAATGATAAGCATGGATGAGCTTGTCTCGGGTTGCGGCCATCTCGCTCCATGGGACTTCAGGATATCTATTTTTGAGGGATTTGGGTAAACCTTTTGATGCTTCCCCGATGACCTCCAGAACTTGAACGGCAGAGAGGGCTTTCTCTTCGTTGCTACAAAAAGTCTCAAAGTCTACGCCGATTGTTATTCTCT
>PMNG01000121.1:9977-10889 GCA_003162615.1 Methanothrix sp.
TCGGGCATTATCCTTCGGAGGGTTGACTTGATCTCCTCAAGAGAGGGGCGCTTCTCGACGCTGGGTGATGAACTGGACATGGATTCACCTTTTGATGTAAAGGATGTGTTTCTTAATGCAAACTAAAATATCACATTCATTGCTTTTGAAGCCATCGATAATGTTAGATTTCATGACATTCCGCAATGTATCAAGTCCCGGAGATCCAGGATAGGAACAACGCATTCTGAATGTATCANNTATCAAAAGATGTTTTTATTACAGGTAAGAACACTTAGCCTTAGATGTCCATAGAACACATCTCGCTGGAGGAGGTCCAGGGGTACCATCCCGGAAGGGTGCGATCAAATATGCTAGCCCATTATCTGCAACAGTGAGTATGATCGAGGCTACATCATAGTAACAGATATAGCTATTGCGCTAGGGTATGTAATTTTAATGGGTATTTATTATTTACGATATTTCTTTTACTTTTTCGAGCAAACATTCCAAAAATCTCCTTGCTTCTTTGCTAAGTTTGGAATACATATATACAAAATCATCCGGTTCAGTGGGCATTTGATTTAATCCAAGCCACTCAAATGCATCGCGTAGCGATTGACTAGATTTAATGATTTTTTTCTCATTACCATGATCAGGATCGTGACGCAGCCACTTGTTTCTTAGTTGCTTTATGCACCAAATGAATTCACATTCGGATCCTTCTAAAACGCCTCCGTTTTCTTGCAAAAAGCGTAACTTGTCATCTCCCGCCCCTTCATAGAAAATAGTATATAAATTATCTATAAATTGTCCAAACTCTGCTTTATCTTTTGGGACAAACAGTGAGAGGTCTAAGATCGCATCAACTGCTTTATTTGTATGCTTAAAGACCTCCAATTTTTTTGCAATGGTAGTGTGCCGAAATTTCTG
>PMNG01000077.1 GCA_003162615.1 Methanothrix sp.
TCAATAAATGACATACACGACCCAATTATTCTTTTTCTGTTTTTAGGCTGTTTTGTTGGGAAAAAATTAGTTAAAACTCAGCTACTATCGAGCTACGTGCTAAGGATGAGATTCCAGCATATCAATAAATACACAAACTCTGAATAGAACCGCATAAGCTTTGGAGCTTATTATGTGTTGCTAAATCCTGCAATCAAGTAGACCCAACAAATTTATATAAGAAATTTATATTCTTATGTCATGGCCAATAAAGGAGTTGATTTTGAGGAAAAATTGATAAAGGAAGCAATGGAATACGCTGAAAAACATGAACCATCAGTTGAAGAAATTAAATTTAGAAAAGAATGGGAAAAACGAACTAAACATGTTTGCAAACCGTGTTGGGAATTAAAATATTGCCCTTATGGACCATTGGTTGAAGATTTTCCTTTGCTTGGTCCAACAAGAAAAGACGCCATTGAACATGATGAATTTCTAAAAACGCAACTTCGGAATGGAGCTTATACTGGTTGGAGAAAACAGGAGTTCGAGGAAGAAGTGAGAAATTTTGATCCCGATGAATATCCTGAAGAACACAAAAGGGAGGATATTGAAAAAAGTTGTACTATTTTCGGACACATGTGCCCCATTTTCTTTGTAAATGAACCATTCACAGAAACAACCGAGTCGAGAAGAATTTCGAGATACATCCCTCGTGTCGTAATGCTGCGTGTTGTAAGAAGAGATAATTATACTCGTCAGATTTGTGGAAAACATCTATTAGATAATGAGATTGAATTCGATCATAAAATACCTCTGTCGAAAGGAGGCAGTACCGAAGAAAGTAATATACGAGTGACCTGCCTTGATTGTAATAGAGAGAAGAGTTCTAAAATTCCAGAGATATAAACTATAACCAAAGCACTACACGTTCGCTCCTCTCGTCCTACCAGCCTCAATCTTGCTGTGCTTTCTTCAGGATAGTCTCGATTTCATCAAAGTATCCAGGCTGCTGCATCCCTTCTAGCTCTTCTTTCGTGAAAAACTCTTGCCACTTTCGGTAGGTCACAATCGAGACGGATCTCCCGTTTCTGATTGCCTTATCAACCTTTACTAATCCATCCTCCTCTAGGCGTTTCACGGAGGAATAGACTTTACCATGCGACCAGCCGATAGACTTCGCCAGCTCGTATATGCTCAAGCCTGGATGCCCTTCAATCCACTTATACAAATCCCAGTCAACATCCTCTGCTAGTGCTTCTCTTTTTCGGACTGCTTGGATGGTCTTCGAAAACATCGTCCTATTCCTATGTCGATCATTTATTTAAACATTGCGAGATATCTTCTGAAATAGGAAGATATCTTTTATCGATAATCAAAATGTTTATATCATTTTAAGATATCTTTTTATCAAATGATCTCCAGGGATGGGTTCGAAGCTACCGTGTTGGTTAGCATATGCAAGGCCACGAAGATGAGTAAATCCTCACATGTGCCTGAAAGAGCATTTGCCAGAAGATTCCCGAATCAGGGGCGCTTGATTAAGAAAGCACTACGTGAATTGATCCGTGACGGATACGTGAGGATGCATCCTACACGCGGTGAGATGACCTATGAACTAACTGGGGATGGTCTGGCGTTCTGTCGTGAGATGGCTCTTTAGTGCAATATTCAATGCCGACTGAGCATTGAGTAGGATTTTGAGTGAGTTCTTGTTGCGACGATTTTAATTGCAGAGATATGATATGATATGATATTTGTAACATTCACTTTCGCCCCGCTCGTGGATCGTATATTAATAAGGCGACGTGCAACCTAAGCTTCGCAGAAAATCCGAAGATTGCACGAGGCCCTACACGATTCGGGGCAAGGAGTGCGATCTTCCTCACCCCCATTTATTTTTGCAACACGATGATTTAGTATGAATCAACCAAGCATCGACATCTCTCTAGCGAACTTTCTCGCGCTGTCCAGGTCTTCCTGGTTAGGGTGGCCTGTGCTGAACAACAGGAAAGCTTTGCCTTTGCAGTGATAACTTCCTAGAATTGTAGCTCCTTTATGCTTTAAGGCAGCGGCCATTAAGTCAACCTCCAGCCCAGCGTTCCCACCGGATGTGCCAAATAAGGCAACTTTCCGGCTGCTGAAATCGTTTTTCTCGATGAACTTCGTCATTTCTTCGCCTGGATTGCTCCCGTAGCACCCAGACCCTAGAAAGATAATGTCTGCTGCTGGATCGATGGAGGCGGTTTTAATTTCAGCGGCCTTAACACCAAGCACTCTTGCAATTGCGTCGGCCAGCTTCCGGGTGTTGCCGCCCATTGAGTAGAACAATACCTGGTGCATTTAACATAACCCTAGTTGATCCTAAAAAATCACATTTGCATTGATAAAGACTGGAAACTTAGAGCCACTTGCTCTAAGTAATCCTCGCCGCTGCAGCCACCTCATCACCAGCCTTGACGTTCATGATCCTGACTCCCTGGGTGGACCTGCCCTGTATCCTTATTTCACTGGTGGGTATGCGGATCACAACGCCGTCTTTTGTCGTCACCAGAAGCTCGTCATCCTCTGATACGGTGGTTGTGCAGCAGACGCCTCCTTTCCTGGCCTCGATGTTCTTCACACCTTTGCCGCCACGCCTCTGCAACGGATACTCGCCCAGTTCCGTCCTCTTGCCATACCCTTGCGTGGTGATGGTCAAGAGGGTTGAGCCTGTTTTGACAACGTCCATGCTGATCAGCTCGTCGTTGAACTCGAGGGTGATGGCCTTAACCCCCATGGTGCCGCGGTTGCTGGCCCGGACGTTGTTCTCCTGGAACCTGATGGCTTTTCCGTATTTGGTGGCCACGAGTAGCTCCTGATTGCCGTCGGTGAGCCTTGCAGCAACGAGGCTATCACCTTTCAGGTTGACGGCCTTGATCCCACCCTTTCTTGGATTGCTGAAAGCTCGGATGGGCATCCTTACGATGCTCCCGCTCTTGGTCACAAGGACAATGAAGCCATCGGCGTCAAAGCTCTTGACAGGTATCGCACCAGTCATCTTCTCGTCCTGTTCGAGTTGTAGCATGTTGACGATGGATTTTCCGCGGGACGCCTTGCCCATGGCAGGTACTTCGTAGACCTTCAGCCAGTGGGCTTTGCCTTTGTCGGTGAAGAAGAGCAGATAGTCCTTGGTGGATGCTGTAAAGACGTCGGTAACGAACTCCTCGCTCTTGGTCTCAGCGCCGATGACTCCGCGGCCGCCGCGCCTCTGCATCCTGTAAACNNTCGATGATCTGAGTCCTGCGCTCGTCCCCATAGGTCTCGCATAGCTCCTTCAGCTCTTCTTTGATTATGTTGAGGATCTCCAGGTTGCTGGAGAGGATCTTCTTGAGCCGGGCGATGGTATTTTCAAGCTCCGCCGCCTCAGATACAATCTTCTCCTGCTCTAGACCAGTCAGGCGCTGCAGCCTCATGTCCAGTATGGCCTTGGCTTGCTCCTCGCTCAGGGCGAAGGCCTGCATCAGGGAATCCTTTGCCTCGACAGGGGAAGGTGCTGCTTTTATGAGCCTGATCACTTCGTCGATGTTCTTGAGCGCAATGAGCAACCCTGCTAAGATGTGGGCACGCTTCTCGGCCTGCAACAGATCAAACCTTGTCCTTCGCTCTATCACCTGCGAGCGGTAGTAGATGTAATGCTCAAGGGTCTGCTTCAGGGAGAGGGTCTTGGGCTCGCCGTCAACCAGGACCAGGTTGTTTATGCCAAAGCTCGTCTGGAGTGGAGTATGCTTGTGTAGCTGGTTTAAGACCACATGGACGTTAAAACCGGTCTTGACCTCTACAACAAAGCGTATGCCATCCTTATCCGACTCGTCCCTAAGATCGGATATGCCCTCCAGCCTGCCAGCCTTGATCATCTCGGCCATGTCCTCGATCATCTTGGCCTTGTTCACCTGGTAGGGAAGCTCAGTGAAGATTATCTTGGTGCTCCTGGGTCCTTCCTCGATCTCAGACTTGGCCTGCATCAGTATGCTGCCCCGGCCTGTCATGTAGGCGGCCTCTATCCCCGCCCGGCCCACAATGTAGCCGCCCGTGGGAAAATCCGGACCGGGCAGGTGAGTCATCAGGTCGCCCAATGTCGCATCTGGTGCGTCTATGAGGTGGACGATTGCTCTGGCAAGCTCCTTAAGATTGTGAGGAGGAATGTTTGTGGCCAT
Organism: Methanothrix sp.; assembly: GCA_003162615.1. Taxonomy (GTDB): domain Archaea; phylum Halobacteriota; class Methanosarcinia; order Methanotrichales; family Methanotrichaceae; genus Fen-7. Next base: position 4,176 of record PMNG01000077.1, read on the forward strand.
GCCTACAGCTATGCCCGTGGAACCATTGAGCAGCAGGTTGGGCAGTTTGGCCGGAAGAACCGTGGGCTCCTTGAGAGATCCGTCATAGTTGGGTACGAAATCAACGGTGTCCTTCTCGATGTCTAGAAGCATCTCGCCTGCAATCTTTGAGAGACGAACCTCAGTGTAACGCATGGCAGCAGCCGGGTCTCCATCGATGGACCCGAAGTTGCCCTGACCGTCTATAAGCGGATAGCGCATGGAGAAAGTTTGAGCCATCCGGACCATGGTCTCGTAGATGGCGGCGTCACCGTGAGGGTGATATTTACCCATCACGTCTCCGACCACGCGAGCCGACTTCTTGTAGGGCTGATCGTGGGTCATACCCTGTTCGTACATGGCGTAGAGAATCCGCCTGTGAACGGGCTTCAGACCGTCTCTGACATCGGGCAAGGCCCTGCTCACGATAACGCTCATTGCGTAATCGATAAAGGAGGACTTCATCTCCTCAGTGATGTTAACCTGTACTTCCGTCAAAAGCCACCTCAAACATCAAGGTTCTTTACATCCCTGGCGTGAGCTTCGATGAACTCCCTTCTCGGCTCCACCTGATCGCCCATGAGAATGGTGAATATGCGATCTGCTTCAACTGCGTCCTCGAGGGTGACCTTCAGCATGGTCCTCTTCTCAGGGTTCATCGTCGTCTCCCAAAGCTGTTCAGGGTTCATCTCTCCCAGGCCCTTGTACCTCTGGATTGTCGGCTTTGCCAGGGATTTTACCATCTGGTTGAGTTCATCGTCAGAATAGGCGTAGTTGACCTGCTTACCCTTCTTGACCTGATAGAGAGGAGGTTGAGCGATGTAGATGTAGCCCGCGTCGATTAGGGGCTTCATGTACCTGTAAAAGAAGGTCAAGATTAGGGTCCGAATGTGCGAGCCGTCCACATCGGCATCTGTCATTATTACAACCTTGTGGTACCTTGCCTTCACGATATCGAACTCGTCTCCAATCCCAGTTCCCAGGGCCACGATCATGTTCCTGATCTCGTTGTTCTTCAGGATCTTGTCCAGCCTGGCGCGCTCGACGTTCAGGATCTTTCCACGCAGCGGCAGTATGGCCTGGAAGTGCCTGTTCCTTCCCTGCTTAGCCGAGCCGCCTGCTGATTCGCCCTCCACGATGTAGATCTCGCATTTTGAGGGGTCGTTGTCTGAGCAGTCAGCGAGCTTACCAGGCAAGCCCCCAGATCCCAGGGCGTTCTTTCTTCGAGTCAGCTCTTTGGCTTTTCGGGCGGCCTCGCGTGCGCGCAAAGCTTCCGCCGCCTTTTCCACAATGGTCATGGCCGCCTGGCGGTTTTCCTCGAAATACTCAGCCAGGCCTTCAGAGACCAGGGACTCGATTATGCCCCGTATAGCGCTGTTCCCCAACCTCGTCTTGGTCTGACCCTCAAACTGCGGATCGGGGAGCTTGACGCTGATGACGGCTACAAGCCCCTCTCTCAGATCTTCGCCTCCCAGTTTGGCCTCGTTCTTGAGGAGTTTGTTGACTCGAGCATACTCGTTTACTGTCTTTGTCAGTGCCGCTCGAAAGCCCATGAGATGAGTGCCACCCTCACGGGTGTTGATATTGTTGGCGTAGGAGAAGATGTTCTCGTTATAGGAGTTGTTGTACTGCAGCGCCACTTCGACCTGTGTTCCGTTCTTGCTGCGGGAGATGTAGACAGGGGGTTTGTGCAGCGCTTCTTTGTTGGTATTGAGGTATTCCACAAAGGATACTATGCCGCCCTCGTATCGGAAGTCGTTCTCTTTGTCGGTTCGTTCGTCCTTTATGGTGATCTTCAAGCCGCGGTTGAGAAAGGCCAGCTCCCTCAACCTGGAAGAGAGCGTATCGAAGTTGTACTCGGTTTCCTCGAAGATCGTTGCATCGGGCTTGAAGGTAACTGTGGTGCCCGTGTGTTCCGACTCTCCCCTGACCTCGACTTCAGAGGCAACGTTGCCGTGTTCGTACCTCTGCCAGTAAATTCGGCGGTTCCTTCTGACCTCAACTTCCATCCATTCCGAGAGGGCGTTGACAACGGAGACCCCGACGCCGTGCAGCCCGCCGGAGAAGCTGTAGGACTCGTGATCGAACTTGCCACCTGCGTGCAGCATAGTCATGACGATCTCCAGGGCTGGGCGGTTGTACTGGGGATGGATGTCCACAGGGATTCCCCGGCCGTTATCTCTGACCGAGACGCTGCCATCCTGGCGGATGCTGACGTTAATTTCGGTGCAGTAGCCGGCCATGGCCTCGTCTATACTGTTGTCTACCACCTCGTACACAAGATGATGAAGGCCCAAGGTATCCGTAGACCCGATGTACATGGAAGGCCTGCGCCTAACAGCCTCTAGACCTTCCAGGACCTGAATCTGGCTCGCGTCATAGCCTGTTGCATCGCTCAAAACTGATTAAACCTCCTGAATAATTAGGACCGTAATGAAATAACTTGAGCACATATAAGCTTTTCCCCTTTAGATATCTTAGATAATATTTACAGTTCATCATATTTAACTTGTCGGTCGAAGTTGAACATTGTTCATTAAAACGCAGAAACCACCGACTTAGAACAACCCAAAAAATTTTTTATATAGTTTAATTAGAATTATCAAAATCAGGGTTATTGTCTCAAAAAATTTATATAGATTGCCGTTGATATTAACTCTCCCAAGTTTGGCACCTAGTACTCTCAAGCACAAGTATCAACATAGGAACAAAAATGGTATTCATAGTGGGGGAATTGAATGGTATTTGGAATGACCATGATAAAAGTCAAGCATAGTCAAGACAGCATTGCTTATCAGACGATCCAATCAATAAAAGGGGTAAAAGAGATCTACAGGATCTTCGGTGAGTACAACTTTTTCCTGATTATGGACGCTTACAGGCGTGGGGATCTGGACAAAATTGTTGATGAGATTCGCACGACAGGGGATGTAGTTGAAATCCGACCCGTTCTAGTCACGACGGATAGTGATCTAGCTGGCCTAAGGCTTTCTGAGTCGGCACTTAGCTAAATCTAATTCATAACATAATGGCGGCCCTGAGGCAATCAAAAAGACCGCGTGCGCAAGACAGTAATTTCAATGGGTTTGTGATGAGTGCATCATTTATCCGAAGCATTATCTACGTGAATCGCCGCCTCGGATTATAATTCGCATTACAGCCAGCCATAGAACCAAAATGACCGCTGAGACCGAGTCCACGATCATTTCATCCATAATTAGACGCTTCCGCGTTTGTCTTATCACCCATGTTTATCAAATAGTTATTTATGAATTTATCATACAATAATAAATTTGATTGTTAATGATTTGACTCTTAAGGCTGAAAGAGGTTATCCTTAGGCCTGAAGTACACGAAAATTGATGCATCCATAAAAGATAAGGACAGGACACGTTTATCTCTTCAACGAGATCAACAGCTTTCTGGATCCTTGCGATTCTTGTCTCCCCGTTCTGGCGCAGGATCGAACAATGCGGCCTTCATGTTCTAAATCTGAAAGAACAGGATCTAACGCTGATTGCCTCATCCCCAGTCGACGGCATAACATTCCGGTTTCTATAGAACCATCATAAGATGCCAACTCCTGCAAAACTCTACTGTACAGGTCCTGTTGAATGTGTTTCACTTTTCTTTCACCGCACGTTTCTGCCAGCTTTGTCTCGCTAATTTATTTCGATCTCTTCGTTCCGTAATCTTCGTCTCACTGTGAAATGTAACAGGCGTTCGCCCTAAATACTTCCTTGTAGTACGCACGTATTCCAGGTGAAGGGACGTTTCTCTTAAGACCGTCAGCCATCTGGTCCTCCTTAGTCCCTTCCCCTACTATCTTGATATCCAATGCTTTAGATTTTGCGGCACAGAGGTTTAAATCGAGAGTCTGAAACTTCATGAAGGCGATGTTCTAGGCGAGGGTTAATATTGTGTCTCTTGCATCGTGGACCCCTACACATCCTCTATTCGTTTTTTTGTATCCTTCAAAGAACTAAGCCATCAACCGTGATGATGAAATACTTCTTGGTACAATGTCCAAGTTTCAAGCGAAGGGACGTTATACGTCAGACCGTCGGCCCCATTGGTCCTCCATATTAGTTCCTTCGCTTACCAACACCATCTGCCATGTGGATGAGATGGCCAGCAATAGCAATACTGGCACTCTCATCCGTTTATGCGATAGGCCTGATAAGTATGACGATAATAGAGTGCCCAAGGTGCAAAAGGAAAGAAGAAGTCACAAGTTCATCACTATTTAAGGCAGTGATATGGGAACTAATAGGTCAAAAATGCAGTTCATGCGGCGGAATCGGATACATCCGATATGATTTTGTATTCAGACTAAGGCCTCGGGTAGATGGTGAATATATCACCTCTAATGAAGCTGCCATTGAGGACAGATCTTTTAATTTGCAACAAAATAGAAAAGACAATGCTGAAATTTCTCGAAACGAGTTGGATGAATCAATTGAGGATATAGAGATACAACGTGAATATCCAATAACAGAATATAGCTTATCAATCGACAGGGGTGACATATTACTTGATAAGGGCCTATACGACCAAGCCATCGCATGTTATGAAGAGACGATCCGATTACCAATATCCGAGGTGTATTTGGCTGTGGCCTGGAATCGTATAGGGATTGCACTTAATCATCTCGGCAAGTATGACGAAGCAATCAAGGCGTATGATAAGGCCATTGAACTGGGACCATCAGAAGCGACAGTCGACTGGCAAAACAAAGGCTATGCTCTTAAGTCATTAGGCCGTGATTCAGAAGCAGAAATTGCCTTTGCTAAGGCTAGAGAACTAGGAGATCAAGGATAGACTCACCCTTTTTCATGATCTCAGAGCCATTTCCTTAAGTCTCGTTGACTAGAGACATTCCAACGAGTTTTGTTTTGCGAACCCAATTACAAGATACATCGCGCAATTGTGCTACGTGACCTCGATGAATTGATGTATTTCGCTACAGTTTATAAGTTTGAGACAACACGTCGATTGTCTTAACCGAAAGCCTAATATTCGTTGATCGTCGCTTTATATGTTGATCTATCTCTGGTATCTCTTGGCGAGAGAAGGAGGTGAAAAGAGAATGGACGCATTTAGCATGGGACTCGTAGGAGCTGTTGGTGCCCTTGCGACGATCTG
>PMNG01000204.1 GCA_003162615.1 Methanothrix sp.
CTCAGGATAACGATAGGTGATCGATCTCATCCTTCTGTTCTTAAGCGCCACAGTATTATTGGAAATGTAAGCTATGCATCTAGCTCCGTCAATTTTTGGTTCGAATATCCATCCTTTGCTGTAGAAAGCCTTTCCTGAAACGGCCAGCATCGGTTTGATCGGAATCATGCATCTGAAATATTCTTGAGCTAACGGATAACGATCGAAAGGAGGAGATCAGAGATGATCGCGATAATCTCAGGGTCGCCAAGGAAGCTGGTTCATCTTGAACGCCTTCAGGATAATCCGAATACATCTTCCCAAGCCATCTTGTTCTGGGGCAATGGCTCAAAACAACGAGGACCAAGGATTTCCCTCAATTTGAACTCTAAAGAGCAAAGGCCTTTCACCTCCCGAATAAAGCCTCCGGCGAACTCCGAGTCCAATTGCTCCTCGCATGAACCTAGGCTGATGGCAGACCAAAGCGCACGCTCTATATAATCGGCAGCATCGAGCGAAAGGGTGAGCGTTCGGACTTCTCCGGTGAATCGCTCTGAGGCGGTCGGCACATACCCCTCGTACACCTCAAATCCAAACGCTTCCTGGATGTATTTGATCAGCTTGTAGAGTTCAATACGAGGCACTAAATGCGGTAGAACCTCTTCATCGAAATAGCCTAAGGCGGACAGAACCAAAGCGGCTTCTTGATCGGAGATCTGTAGCTCAACCATCGACTTCAACCCCTTTTAGAATGGGATGTGCGACAAAATAAAGCTTAGTGTATCCAGATATCTATATCCTGTCACAACTCAATAATAGTATTGTATGACTATCCTGGTGGGCTGTAGCGGCTGGTCTTACGATGATTGGGTTGGGGGCTTCTACCCTATAGAACTCGCGAACAAGAAAGGAGCTTGGTTTGATTACTATGCCCAGTACTTCAGTACCGTCGAGATAAATAGCACTTTTTACAGGCCCCCGGGCGAGTCCCAGGTTAACGCCTGGATAAAGAAGGGCAAGGACAAAAAGGGTTTTGAGTATTCCCTTAAGGTGCCACAGCTCGTCACCCACAAGGCACTGGTTGAGCGTGACAAGGAGAAAGCAATCTTCTGGGCCACACCTCTTTTGAAAAGATCTGTGTCAAGCCCCTGGCCGAGGCTGGGCTCCTCGGCGGCGTGCTGTTTCAGCTCTCGTCCTACTTCAAAAACTAGGGCTCGGCTTTAGACAGTTGAAAGGCGTTCTGGATGCAGTTTCCCATCAGGAGTTCGACTATGCGGTGGAGTTCAGGCACAATAGCTGGCTGGACGAGAGCAGGAAAGAGATAGACCCGGCAGCATTGGAGGTCTTAAGAGAACGAAACGTCGCCATCGTCCTAATCGATGGCCCTGGACTTCACTTGGGCTCGGGGCAGACCGCGAATCACTCTTATTTACGGTTTCATGGGCGGAACTACGACATCTGGTACAGGGACGAGAAAGAGGACGACCACAGACTGGATAGGTACGATTATCTCTACAGCAGAGATGAGCTAAATCTCTGGGTGCCACAGATTAAAGATGTAGAGCAAAAGACAATGAGGGTCAGGATTTATTTCAACAACCACGCCAGGGCTAAATCGATCGGGAACGGCTTCCTGCTGATGGATATGCTCTTGATAGACCACAAACAGAAGGAGATCAAGCTCCAGGACCAGTTTACACTCGGGGAGTTCTAAAACTTGCTCCGAATATGTGGGAGTATGGGAGGAGCCCACGAGAGCCAAAATCTTGGAGCAGAATTTTTTGGAGGTTCTAATTAATTATAAGTATTTTAAACTATTAAAGTTTAATTAAATGTGCATGGATCAATTATAGTTTATGAATAGTGGTTCTAGTAATAGCCTCTTAGTAATATCCTAGGACTTATCTGGGGTAAATGATAAGGTTGAAGGGAGCCTTTTTGAAGGGAATAGGGAATAGAACTCGAGGCTCCAATAGATAATAGTATTTTAAACTATTTAAACTTAATTAAATGTGCGGCGGCTAAATTATAGGCTGGGAATAATCGGACTAAAAATAATTGTAGTAATAGTCATATGCGTCTAAGTAGTTTGTATTGGCCTCTGTATTTACCGGTAATTTACTCTACGCAGTACATGGCAGTTCGATGGACAAAAGTGATTTAGCTTACAGCCTCCAGATAAGGCTAAACAAGCTTGATGTAGTACTGCAGGAGCTAGAACAGGCCGGAAAGGTCAAGCTAAAAGATGAAGGGCAAGCTCATTGTAGGATTGAGAAATAGCTGATGACTTCACCAGCTCTCAGACGCCTGCCTCTCCAACACAATTCTTGACCTTCAAAAAACTGGGCTCCTAATTATGGCGAAGCGCACTTAAGCGCAGAGGTGTAAATCTCCTCGATGAATGGCATAGGACGAATGATAATTATCTCGTTCCTTCTATTGATAATGGCGGTACTGACTTACAGCCAGACACCAATTCAGCTAAACGGATCTGCAGGGATAGCAATGCTTAAGAGTCTGACCAATAGCCCTACGAACAATCTCAACAACACCTCGCTAAATGCGACCAACAGCTCGGCAAATCTGAGCGCACCCAGAAACTCTAATGACTTCGACTCATGGGGCACTGAGCCGAAAGCGCCACCATTGCCTGGCTCTCAGACCGACGACGATTTTCTTAATGATTCGTGGTTATCATCAATCTAAAGCCACGACTTTGACGATCGATCAGGGTCACATCGATCGAGGCATGAAGCACTGCCTGAGATGGAGAAGACACTGCAGATATGTAGTACCACATTATTTAAACATATTACAATGATGTGGCGCTACTAACTAGGCGGAGAAGATGGATTCTTTATTAGCAAAGTACTTTACTGACGACGTATTTATAGATAGTAGATTTCTTTTATCAAAAACAATTTTCAGAAGATGCAATTACTAAGTAAATATACGTCCAAGTTCAGAATGGAACCGGCAATTAATCTAGGTTGAGCAGTGTGGCAAGCTAGATTAATAAGCGAATAAACAGAGAAGAACGCAATCATATCAGCGATCCGAGATGCCGCAATGTTGAACCCTCTAGTGTCCGTTGTTGTTTGTGCACACCGAACCGATAGGTATCAGGATCTCATAGACGCTATAACTAGCCTTAAAGCTCAATCTTATGCTAAAATTGAGATCATAATGGTCATCGACGGCAACCTGGAGCTGCACGAAAAGATAAAAAATCAAGCCAACGACTCGAGAATCAAGGTTATGCTCAACGAGAAAAATTTGGGCTTATCTGAAAGCAGAAACCGTGGAGTGTCCAGGGCCAAAGGAGACATTATAGCTTTCTTTGATGATGATGCCATTGCTGATGCGAATTGGGTCGAAGAGCTTGTAAAGATGTACCAGGAAATGGACGCCATTGCCGCAGGAGGCTGCATATTGCCCCTGTGGCTTACGGGTGAGCCCAAATGCCTTCCCGAGGAGTTCTACTGGCTGATAGGAGCAACCCACAAAGGTTTCCCTGAAGAAGTTAAAGAAGTAAGGAATACCTTCGGCTCAAACCTCAGCTTTAGATCCGATGTGTTGAAAGCCCTGGGCGGCTTTAGAGGTGAAATGGGAGTGAAGGCGAAAGGGCAACTACAAGGCGAAGAGACCGAAATCTGTGATAGAATGAGGGACAAATTTGGAAGGGGTGTAATCTATAATAATAAAGCCATCGTTCATCACAAGGTTTTCCCAGAGCGATTAAGGTGGCGGTTCCTCTTAGGTAGGGCATTCTGGCAGGGTTACTCAAAGAGGGTTATGAAGGAGAGGGGGTACTCCTTGGCGGAGGAAGGGAAGTTCTTGAACTCTCTGCAAAACGGCATCGCCAATAGGGCAATGAGTGGCTCTCTTACGAAATACTGCCAGTTGACAGTTCTTCTGGTGCTGACATCTGCGGTAGGTTTGGGTTACATCTACAGAGCAGTGCGCTCGTCTTTTCTCTCTTAGCCTCTTTCCGGACTTGTCGTTAATCTCGTCCTAGCTTATTGCAGTCTCAGCGCTTTTACGTTATCGTACAGCCGATCAATTCCTTTACTTCGGTCGAAACTATCCAGGAAGTCCTGGTAGCGTTTCTCCAAGTTGTTCCTGTAGACCTCGGGATGGTCCAGGATATCCCTCAATGAAAATTCAATCCTGTCCAGCTCATCCCAGCTCACAGATAAGCCAAACCCATTTTCGTTCACGAGTTCCGATACGGCTGAGCCCTTGTCTGCTACGACAAGTATCGGCAGCTTGCAACCGAGGTACTCGTAAACTTTGGTGGCAATGGCANNAATGGCATGCCTGGCCTGAGGGTCCGATTTTTGCAGGGTGTGAAAAGCGAGGTCTGAAGCCATTAACAACTCCATTGCGTCTTTATGACTTTTACGGCCCATGAGATAAACGAAATCTTGTATACCCATCTCGTTTGCCTTTTTCTCGATGATATCTCTTCGTTTACCGTCGCCGATTATCACGTAGACGAGATTGTAACCTTCATTCCGGAGATGCTTCAGAGGCTCCAAGATCGCCTCGGGCATGTAATAAGGCATATCCAGATCGCCCAGGTAAGAAATGATCCTGGAATTAGCATTGACTATGCCGTTCTTGACCAGCACGCGATTCTTGTCGAAATCGGCGGCTATCCCTCCCAACTCCTCCAAGTCCAATCCGTTAGGAACGAGCAGGACGTTATCGTTCTCCTTCTGCAACTCTTTTCGCAAGGATTCGTTTACCGTGCTGACCAGAGCTGCACTCTTTATCGATCTGAACAGCAAATAGGACATCAACGTGTTAGCGATCTTCAAAGGGTATTTGATGTAGAACTGCCTCTGATCTGCCATTCTATCTATGACGCTCGAGAGGTCATCCCTGTAGTCGACTATGTACGAGAGCTTTTTCCTGCAGATCTTAGATGCAGCGTAAAGGGCGATTGTAGGTGTAAAAGGCGGGGTCGTAGCAAGCACGATATCTGGGTCGAATGCATTTATTTCCTTTAAGGCTATGAAAACCCACTTTGACAGAAGCAACGGGTTCAGGCTTTGAGGTTTAAGAGCGGAGGAAGGCAAAAGAATCCGGTTATACCTCTTTACCTCAATGTTACCCTCGGATCCATCTCTTTCCCCAATCCTCTTCCCATCAGGGTCGAAGGCAGCGATCCTCACCTCCAAGTCCCTGTCATTTTGGCAGAACCTTCTCGCAATCTGAGAGATTCTAATGCTCTGAGCGCTAATCTCCGGTAGATATTGCTTGGCGAATATCAGCAATTTCACAAGCTTTCCTCTTAGATAGATTCTATCCCTCGAATGTAATGCCGTTGCACTGTTCCAGTGAGTTCACTTAACTGCGCTAAACATTTATATCATTCGATCCCATGCAAATCAACGTCATATGTCAAGCAATATCAACACAGTATGCGGAGAAAGGTGTTGTGATCCAACAAATTATGCGCATCAACATCTTACGGCAAGCAGTATTAACCTGTCTACTCTTGGGGAGGATTGGTTTGTGTTTGCAGTAGTTCATATTTCTCAACAAGCTGGACATTGCTGGTTAAGTGCACAGATGTATATCAATGCTTAATCTCATGAGGGAATCCAATGTGGGCTGGATCCGGAGTGAACTCAGGCAAATTCGGATTGCTAATGATGAGGAGACCTTACTGAATGGGGCAGACTGGCACAGAAAATGCGCATAAATCCCTGAGTAAATTGAGGATTTTGCTGGTATATTATTCTGCCNNTTTCCTCTTTCATCAAAAACGACTGCGATCTCTTATCCAGGCACTACGAAGTTTCAAAAATCAACATTAAAACCATCAAAGACATCTTCAGCCTGGCAGTAGCAGTATCTAAGTGTGACTTGACATTCATTTGGTTCGCAGGAAAGCACGCTTTTCCAGCGATTCTCTTGTCAAAGATCCTGAGGAAAAAATCAATCGTGGTTGTTGGAGGGTACGATGTTGCCTATTTACCGGAGATCAATTATGGACAATTTACTCTTGGCTGGCGCAATAGAATGTACGCAAAGTTTACGCTAAAATATGCAGATAAGGTACTGGTAGTTGATCCTTCCTTAAAAGAGGATGCTATAAAAAATGCTGGTGTAGATGGCAAGAACTTCGAATATATGCCCACCGGTTACAATTCCTCTAAGTTTCACCCAGAAAAAGGGAAAGAAAGCTTGGTGCTAACCGTGGCCGCAGGTGAAAGCTGGGATCGAGTTAGGATAAAAGGAGTTGACATTTTTGTTGAATCGGCAAAATACCTGCCCAGTGTTAGGTTCTTGGTGATAGGAATACAGGGAGATGCATTATCGAAGCTAAAGAAAAGCGCTTCGCCAAATATTGAATTCATGGGACATATTTCACAAGAAGATCTCATTACGTATTACCAAAAGGCAAAAGTTTATTGCCAGCTATCGATGCGAGAGGGTCTTCCCAATGCACTTTGTGAGGCCATGTTATGCGAGTGTATCCCGGTTGGAACCGAACGCAACGGCATCCCAATTGCAATAGGAGATGCAGGTTTTTATGTACCCTACGGCGATCCGGTAGCAGCTGCAAATGCCATCAGGCAAGCCATATATTCTCCTGTCGAGCTAGGGCAAAAAGCGAGAAATCGAATAAAAGAAATATTCTCAGAAGAAAGGAGAGAATCGGGACTTGTCCAGGTAATTGAGGGTTATATTTAAAATAAATAGAATAAGAAAAACTATTAAAGGAAATTACATGATAGCACACAATATGCGATAAGTATCAAGAGGATTCCTGTTAACCTATGATTTGGCTGCGTCTTTATAAGAACTATATAAATATGTGATTGGCCGGTTTTTAGGAATACTCATCGAGAATTAGAACGATGATATTGGCTGAAACCTACTTATTATCAATAAATCCTTCCAAGAACACTTCTATCTTCTCAAAGGACTTCTCCCAACTGAACTCTGCTGCGACCTTGCGGTTGGCCTCACCAAAATCTGCCATCAGTTCTGGAGATGCAACCAGCATTTCAATCGATCGTGCCAGCTCCTCCGGATCTTGGGGAGGCACCAAGAAGCCGTTGCGACCATCCTTGACCAAATAAGGTATCGCTCCGGCATTGGTTGTGACTATTGGAAGTCCATATGACATCGCTTCAGCAAGGACGATGCCGAAACCTTCCCATAGAGATGGAAATACAAAGAGGTCGGCGTTTTTGTAAAGATTCCTGAGGACGCTCTCGCTCACTCTTCCGTGGAAGACGATATGATCTTCAATTCCTGCTTTCTCGCAGTATTCTTTGACGCTCTTGAAGAAATCCTTATCCCGTTCAGTATCGCCTACTATGTGAAGGATCAGGGTCTCCATACTGCGACTTTTGACCAAGATATCGAGAGCTCTCACCAGCGTGTCCACGCCTTTTCTCTGGATGATGTACCCAACGAAAAGCAGGTTCACCTTACTACCATCAACGCACTCCTTTTTCTCGTCCAAGCCGGACATGTTCAGGCCTGGATGAGCTATCAGCATATCCACATGCCTCTTTAGCATTCGATCTACCAGGCTCTTGGTGAACTCACTGGGAATTATGACGCCGTCTAAGGAATTTGCAAACAAGCACTCCTCAACGGCCATCAGCGTTTTCTTGAGCGTGTTCTCTTCAAGAGGTGCATAGAGGTGGTGAGTTATCGACACGATTCGGATCCTTTTGCCCATTGCTACTCGGATTACGCGAACCAATAGATTGAATAAGAAGAGGTCTGCGCTTTGAGACCCATCCTCCAGGATCACAACATTGCCGTCTATGTCCCCAAACCTTTTTAGCAAGGATATGTTGAATACATTCTGCGATAAGGAATTCAAAATAAACTCCAGGGCGTTTCTGTGAGGGCGATTAGGCCAGAAGATGTTGTCAACTCGAGTAAATCTCGCTTTCAAGTAATGATCAAGCTTGTAGTTGTAGATCTCTCCACCCGTCACCGGATGTTCCAACAGCCTTATTAGATTTATGACGTTGCCTTTCCGCTTGTCACCCGAGCCTTTAACCAGATTTCTTTTCAGCGTAAAATCACCTCACTAGGCCACGTAACAACCTTTAAAAAAGGAGGGAGATTTCTGAAATCCTTTCCGCTGACAAAGAACCAGATATCCCTCCAGAGATGATAGGAATGTAGTAGCTCAAAAAAGAAGGCAAGCTGAGCCCTGTTGGCGTGCGTCCTCAGGAACAAAAACTGATCCCAGTGTTTTAGCAGTGACAGATCTGAAGGAGAGAGTCGGTCGACTATGAAACCGAGAGTTCCTTTGTGGGGCTTGGGCAGCCAGGATATGTTCTCGACATCTGGAAATTTCTTCATAAAATGTTCCCTCAGCTCCAAATATAAATTTCGCCTTCGGTCGCAAGACCCTCGGGCAACCTCATCAGTGTAAGAACCTTAGTGCTCATTATATCACTCTAAATTTTGCTGAAGGCTTATATAATAATCCTGGCTTAATTGAAAAGCCAGCCTTCTCTGGTTGTCTCGCTACTTCGAGATGGACCTATCCCATTCGAACTCTTGAGACAGCCTCCTGTTGGACTCGCTGAACTGCACCCTTATCGTCGGGGATCGTCCGCGCCAAAAGCCAGCCGCTCTATGGCTTGGACCAGCCTTTCCGCATCCTGATGTGGAACCAGGAGGCCATTGACATCATCCTTCAAGGACCATTAAAGCCCCGCCGATTGAAAGCAAAACGAATATGTCAGCTTTGCGGTAGAGTTCGTCCAGCTCCTCATTGCTAGCTCTCCCGTGAATAATGCGCTCTTTTCCAGGTTAGCTTCCTCGGAATAGTCTCTGGTCATCTAATAAAGCGTTCACCTATCAGTATCATCAGCCATTGTGAAGAGGTCAAATTCTTACCCTGAATCTCTGGACCAAGATATAAAGAGGATGTGTGTCGTGTCCACACCTTTTCTCAGCGTGGCATAACCTGCAAAAAGAGATTTAACCCCTTTTTATCTGCTTTCCCAGTCGCCATTGGCTGGATACAGGTTAAGAGCTGATGAGCAGACCACGATCTCTATATCCCTTCGGCACGCTTTCGACTGACTTTCAATTCTCTATTGGTAATAACACTCCATCAGAGGGGTTTAGGAAGATGTTTCCTCCCGAGCGTCCAATTATCATACCCATATTATCGGCACAATTGGTTGCGTTTGAGGCCATAGATCATCGTCATTCATAGCGATCCCTGTCTACCAGTTGAAATCGACATTGTTCGTGTCGCTATTCAAAGTATACTTTGTCTCTTAGCGATAGATTAATATGAACTGACAGCCCCCGAAAAGGGTTGCAGAGATACCCAAATTGTCGATAATAATTGTGCATAGCGAGTGGCTGCCAAATGCCAATTGAGTTAGTCGCGCCAGAACCAAATGATGCTGCTAGGATATCTTACGAAGATTTTGGAGGTTGGAATGAAGATTGATTTCTACTCTCTGGGAAATCCGTGGGATCCAAACCTCTGGAGCGGTACGAATCTAGAGCTTGCAACTACCCTAAAGGATTTTGGGGTCTTGCGTAATGCTTACAACGTGAATCCCGACCTGGAAAGAGGCAAATTTGAGCGCATCGTTAGGAATCTAATCTACTTCAGATTCAACGAAGGTAGAATTCGCTTCATGAAGGCTCACAATCCAAGGTATTTCAATGCACTTCGGGATACTGCATTAAAAATATACGAACATAATTCAAAACCTGACGCAATACTGACAATAGATGCTGTAGTTCCCTTTTCAGGAACCCCGTTTTTCACTTTTCAAGATCTAGATATTGCCACAATATTGAATATTAGGATGGCAGGAAAGAAAACGTTATTTCCTATATTCGATCTTCATTCGATCAACACACTACGGAAAAGGCAAGAATCGCAATTGAACGTATACGCGAAAGCAAAAGGGATACTGGTTGCCAGCAATTGGATCGCTAATAGCATCAGATCCTATGTTAAAGACCCTGGAAGGGTGCGCGTGGTTGGTATGGGGCACAAATTCAAGCCAATTGAAGTTAGCGAATCCCTTCTGGAAAAGCGGTTTGAGAGACCCAAAATCCTATTTGTGGGGAAAGATGGGATGAGGAAAGGCTTGGATTTGGTCGTGTCCGCGTTTGAAAATGTGCAAGAAGAGATTCCAGAGGCCGAATTGGGCGTTGTAACTGATTACGAAGCTTTGCCCGCTAAGCTGAAAAAGGTTATTAATAGCAATGATAATATACGCAAATACACTAATATATCTCAACAGAATTTACAAGACCTGTACTTAAGTTCATCCGTATTCATCATGCCATCCAGGTTCGAGCCATGGGGAAAAGTGTTCTTCGAAGCAATGGCGTTCAGCCTACCGGTTATTGGCGCAAAGTGCTGTGCGATGCCAGAGTTCATAATCGACGACCATAACGGATTTACTATTAAACATAACGTTGATGAAGCGACGGAGAAAATTGCAGGCCTGTTCGGCTCATACGGAAAGTATAAAGATATTTCAAAGAATGCTGTCAAAGTGAGCGAGAATTACACGTGGAAGGAGGTTGTAGGGAATATACTGAATATAATGGACACTGATGGGAAATAAATTGGTACTTTATATTATAAAAAGTTAGTTCATAAAACTATTTATACAGCAAATTTAAATTTAATGTTTCAAATCAAATTTAAGGTGTGCCAAATCGCCCTTTAGGCAGCAAACCATGAAGAACTCCTCTGAGAAAAGCGTATAAGCTTTCCGAATCCCTACGGCGCAAATAAACACCGATGTTAATTAAGAACTGGTGAATGAAAAAGTAAATTAGAAAAGAATAAAACTCCTGCCTGGTAGCATGATCTTTTAAAAATCTGAATCTGTTTCTGGTCATATAGTATAGCTTAACTCCACGGGTAACCGATGATGAGATCTTATGCCATATCTTTGCGGTTGGAACGCATACGCATTTGTAGCCCGCATCAAAGCCCCTCACGCATAAATCTGCTTCTTCCCAATATGCGAAGTAGCCAGAATCCAAAAGCCCTACTTTGTCCAATACAACCCTTGCTATCAATAAACAAGATCCTTCGAGATAGTCTACGTTCCTCACCGCATTATATTGACCTCTATCTACTTCTTTGTAGCCGATGCGATGATCTGCACTTTTGCGCTTATCGAGATCTATGCCTGCCGCACTTATGACATCCGTTCGTCCTTCATAATTGTAGTAATAGACAATTGGTCCTGCAAAGCCAATAGTTTCGCTACTACTGATGGCTTTGACAAGCTCATTTAGAAAATCATTCTTGACTACAGTATCATTATTCAGGAGAAGTATGTACTCAGGTTGTAGAGCAGCAAAAGCGTACCTGATGCCTATGTTGCAGCCTTCGGCGAAACCATAGTTCTTATCGTTCTTGATCAGTACCATCTTTTTGTTTGAGGACAGGGCTGCAAAGGCAGCTCCCGGCAGCGCCCCTGTCTCAGAGCCTCCTTTTGTGCACTCCAATACTTCTATCGGCTTGTTATCCCCGGAGAACTCGAAGAACTTGGAATCCACTGCCATGTGACCTTCTGCATACTTCTCTATCGACTCCAAGGAGCCATCCTTCGAGCCGTTATCGACAAGAATCACATCGTAGTAGGGGTAAGAGATCTGATATAGAGATTCCAGGCACTCAACGGTATCCCTACAGCCGTTCCAGTTGAGAATTATTATGGAAACCCTTGGAATGCCAGCGTTCAATTCCATATCAGCTACCCGTAAGAATCATGCTTTCTGTAATGCAACATCTCTGACCTGCCCTTATTTAAAGGTGGTTTTGCTGTTGCGGCACGAATTGAGGAGCCAATCTATGTGATACCAAAAGTGCCCAAAGCTGTGCCGTAGGATTCTCTTCCATGCCTAAGTGCGGGGCAAGCGCATCAATATCCACTCGGATTGCACTTCTTTCAGTGCGTAAGGAACATCTCTTCTAAATTTTTATTTATGGAAAAGCTGCGACTCAACTGCTCCAGGGTTCTCTCTGACCTTGTACGGCTTACAGGATCAACTCTTTCCCGATCGATTATTAGACAATCCGAGAATCAGGTTGTTCAGATTACCGCATATAGCCTTCCAATCGAAATTCTCCCTTATGAACCTGGAGATCTGATCCGATTTAGCCCTTAATTCTTCATTATGAGAGAGCATATGCCTCAACCGCTCGGTTAAGCATTCCAAGCTGTCCACAGGGCATAAATAGCCAAGCTTGCCTCCCTTGGTCATGTCCTGGAAGGGGGGGATATCTGATCCCAAAAGGACATTTCCAAGAGCCCCAGCTTCGGCAACCACAAGACCAAAGCTCTCCCACCTTGATGGCATCAAGAGGATCTTAGCCTCACTGTAGCGCCTATAGAGTTCATCCCTTTCAACAAACCCCAGATAAGATATCCTGCTAGCTGCTGACGGCCGCTTGGACTTAAGTTCCTCGATGAACCTATAGAAGTGCCTATCCATGGACCCTATCAGCAATAATTCCCAATTAGGGAAATCCTCACAGATATCGGCGAAGGCCTCCAAAGCCAGATCCGAGGCCTTCTGGGGGTTGCCTATTCTACCTGCATGGATTACAGCGTTTTTTTTGGCCTCGAATGGCCTCGATAATGAGGAAATCCTCTGAGCATCTATCCCATCCGGCAGGTAGTAGATGCGGTCTCTACAGTTCTTGAAGAAAGGAAAGATCTCTCTCATATAAGCATAAACACCTCTAGATTCGGCGCTGATGATATCAAAGTGCGCGAGATCAAAGAGAAAGTACCTAAGGGAAAGACCCCTTTTCTGATGCTCAGGATGATCCATATTGCGGCTTACCAACTCCTTGCTCAGGTTTAGATCCAGCTTCAGGTATAGTATGCCCATAGGATTGATTATCCTGTAGATGAGGCCTACTAGGAAGGATTCAGGCTTCAGGTGGTAAAGCTGAAGGATATCAATATCTCGCCCCGACCTTAAAAGAGCTATAGAAGAATCTATCAGTGTGCTCAAGAGCACGAAGCTCCCAGAGAGGGAAGATCTGCCCTCTAGGAACTTCGCTGCTTTATCCAACAGTGGCATGTTGTGCCCGAGAAGGATCATTTTTAGCCCGGGCACCTCTGTCTCCAAATAAGGGTAATCCCCATTCGGATAGCACATCATATAAGAATCGTAACCGAAATCCTTATGCAGAACGTAGGGGATCATCCCAACATCCTTGATGAGGTGGATGTTCTGACATTCCGGGAAGAAGGTCACGAAGCGAAGTTTTCTTTTATGCACCATGGTTGGCTCCGCCACACATATCGATGCCACAGAATAAACTAACTTATTGCGCACTTCCAATATGCCAGCTCCGGCACACCTGGATAGGTTCAAAGGAATGGAGGCATATCCTCTATTAACTTAAGCCATCGTCATTGATATCCATTTGAACGGCATGTTCCATATCCGCCTATGGAATGCCCTGAATAAATAATATGCTATATAGAAGGGTCGTCGAAGAAACCATAAGAGAGAAGCCGGCAAAGGTAAGCCCATCTCTAGATATCGAGAAGTCTCACCCTATGGCAGCCTGAATTCGCCTTGCTCTATAGAGAGACCGCCTCAGAAGTCCTACGAGGAATTGTCTTTCCAGGAAGCATCTGAATCCCAGCACTTCTATCCTTGAGAGAGCATCCATACCTCCAAAGGAGCTGACCAACCTCCTGTTGTAGTTATCCTCAAAGGAGGCGAGATCTCCAAAGGAGGGGAAGTATTCTAAGGATTTGTACCGACTTATTGCCGTGTCGCCTATATCTATCCCCTTTCTCTGGGCCATATCAACATAAATCTTCTCTAGGACCTTGGTAGTGACGCCAGCCTCATACTCCTTCTTTACCTTTTCATATCCAGCAAGGCCCATGCGGTAAGCTTTCTGCTTATCTTCAAGGAGATGACTAATGGCTTTAGCATATGCTTTTGGAGAATTGGCTATTAAACCAGTCTTATTATTATCGACCAACTCTATTTGCGCATTATCAACCAATGGCGTTGAGTTGACGACCACCGGCTTTTTGGCTGCCATTGCCTCAGCAAGGGTGTATCCAAAGGACTCCCCTATCCCGGAGGAATGGGCCAGGACATCTATTGATTTATAGAACATAACTAACTCCTTCTCCGAGAGATCATCAAGAAATACGAAGTTGTCAGCCATATTGGTATCACTTATAGCGTCTTTTACAGGCCCCGGAGTTCCAACTATAACGTATTTTACTGAAGGTTGAAGCTTGATCAGATGGCTGACCATATCGATACATATATTACCCCATTTTCTCATATCCGGCCTGCCGATCCTTCCTATTACTGGGTCTCCGAGATCTAACCCTATTCCACTCTTGAACTCCTCGATCATCCAGGGAGGAACTTCGGAGTCGAAGTCGCTCACCTTTATAGGATTGTACAAGACCTTGGAGTTCTTGAAGAAATCATCCCGGGAGATGGGAACTAGCCGCTGGTATCTCAGGACACACATCTTGCTCACGAAGAGGTGGTGATCTATCAGCCTTCCCGAGGGGCTTCTATCGATGGCACCAAATACGTTCGTTTCCACTATCGCAGGAACGCCAGCTTTTTTTGCGCAATTAATAGCAAAGGGCTCTTCTGTCCCGGCCCTGTGGATGTGAGCTATCTGTATATCCCTCTCCTTCATGAACTGGGTCAATCTCTCCTGATCCTCTCCAACGATGCTTACCTCGAACCCTTTATTTATGAGCTGCCGCTCCCTCTCGCCACCCCGGATTATTCCGCAGATGTACACATTGAAGAGATTTTTATCCAAAGTCTCAGCAAAAATCTGAAGAGCTCTCTCTGTACCGCCCCTTCCAAGCTGATTTGATAACTGGAGAACGTTTATCTTGCTCATTTTATGCCATTCTCCGATATATGTGATCTGCAATTCGAACCTAATCCCAGGGATACCATGTCTTTGCTTCCCGGTTATCCTTTGCCTCAAAGGACTCTTCCTTACATGATGGGAACCCAGATTCGCCTGCCACTGTAACCTCACCTCGGATCTCTAGCTATGCCCTCTGCCGGTTGATCTGCCTTTTTGCGGCATAGAATAAAGTTCAATAGATCCTTGAGCATCTCGATATCTTTTGTGTCAAATCCCCCTAAGAGATAGAGCATAATGAAGTAAAAAAGAGCGCTTAAAGATATCAATACCAGCAAGTTCAAATCCCTCAAGAGGATAATGAAGAGCCCCATGAGAAAACTGGCAATAATTATTTTGATAATACCATAAATGGCACCACTGGTCAGGCTATGCCCCAGCTTAACACAGGATATGTATCCGAGTAACATTGCCACTAACTCGGTTATCAATGAAGAAAAACTAGTTCCGACAAAGCTGTATCGGGGAATCAGGGCTAAGTTCAATATGACGTTCATGGCGGCGCAGATCCCCGTGATCTTCGTTAGTGTGAACTGCTTATTCGAGGCCTCTAAAAGCCTGTTTGGAGCATTGCCCAGGAAGATAAAGACTGAAGACCAGACGAGAATCCTCAGAGCAATAGCAGAATTAGAGAAGGCTTTCCCGAAGATAAGATCAATTATCCGATCCGCCAGGAGAGTGGTGCCAATACCGATAGGTATCGCCAGTATTGCCATGTATTTGAAGTACTTCTCGTAGGCGAGGCGCAGGCTGTCTACGGCAGTTACATAAAACCGAGACATCAGTGGGTATAGAGACATATTGAGAATCGATGGCAATATGAGAAGAATAAGAAAAAGCCTAAAGGCAGCATTGTACCAGCCAACAGCCTCGTTGCCTTTCATCGAGGAGAGCATAACAGGAGCTAGCCAGTAGTAAATGGAGACAAAAAGAGCGGTCAGGCCGAAAGATGAAGCCTCTTGCAATGCAGGCCGCCAGAACTTGATATCGGCTTTCAAAGTGGGTCTGAAGAACTTCCAGGATAACATCGACAGGCTATATGCGAAGCATATAACGCTCGCCGAGAGGTAGATAAAAGCGAAGCCTATTACACTCCATCCCTCTCTTATTGCCACATATGCCCCAGCCAGCATGAGGGCGCTGTTCAGGGCAGTGTAAACGGAAATGTAAACTATCTTCTCTAAGGCTTGGAAGAGAGAGTTGATGAGGGAGCTGAAGGTGTTTATGATGATTGATAGGGTGATGATGTAGACGACGTGCTTGGTAGCATCCGGGTAACCAAGGAGGTTAACCGTCAATACGATGATCCCAAAGGTTAAGCCCGTCAATAACAGCTTTATCGCAGCGATATTTCCTGCATATTTTAATGCAAGGCTCTTATTCCTCGCAACCTCTCTCACCATTAACTGTCCAAGCCCGAGATCCAGGAAGAACCCGAACAGGGATGTAAGGGCAAGAGCAGTACCAATGATGCCATATCTATCAGGACCTAAATATCTGGCCGAATAAGCGGCATAGGCAAAGCCTAAGATCAAACTCAGTATATTAGATAAAAACATCGCAAAAGTGTTCCTTGCCACCCTGTGTATGATGCTCATGGGCATCACTTATAGGGGAGCAGGAACCAGTCCCATGCCTTACCGCAGCGGTCGTCTTTTTTGCCATTTATGAGCATAGGTACTATAGTCGAGTCGTTCCAAGGCCTCCTTACCTCATCAGGGGCCGAGTAATCGTAGAGCCTATTGACAAAGTAGACCAAGATAGCAGGCTCGTTCCCCACTACCTTGAAACCATGCCAGTAATGGCCTGGAACCCTGACAATCTGGGGGTTCTCGCCAGCCGAGACCACCTCATCCAGCTCCCGGGTTGCATCATCGTAAGCGCAGATCTTCAATGCACCCTTAATTGTCAAGAAGCGATCAACTTGGCCTTTTTCGTGCTTATGCCAGGCCCTTACCATGCCAGGGTAGCTAATGGACATATTTGCCTGACATACCTCGTCCTGGAACACGTCTGTCCAATCGCTCCTCATTATCTCGGTGAAAAAGCCTCTTTCATCTGCGGACCGCCTCAGAGGCCTAACAATAATCCCGGGTAGCATTTATCCGATCTCGTTCTTTAAAGTTCTTAAAGCTTCTTCAATGCTCCAAGGCGTTGTCTCCAGACATCTGGAAGCCTTTGAGGTCTCCAAAGAAGAATCAGCAGGCCTTTTTGCTGCCCACTTCATCTCGCTCATCCTAGACTTTATTATCAGATCCGCATCGAGCCCAAAGGTTCTGGCTAGCTCGACTGCAAAATCATACCGTGAGATCCTGGTTGCCCCCGCAAGGTGGTACACGCCCTTGAGCCTAGGCTTTGCGAGCTCAAGCACCATCAGAGCGAGGTTGGTATTGATGGTCGGTGTTATGTGCTGATCGGCCACGACTTGCGCAGTCTCCCCTCTCATTAGCTTTTCTAAGATCCAGAGGGCGAAGTTTACCTTGCCGCTGGCAGGCCGTGACCCGTATATGACACAAGTCCTGGCTACCGCGTCGCAATATGATTCCCCTTGGAGCTTGCTGTAGCCGTAGTAGTTCACGGGATTTGTCCTATCCTCTTCTTTGTACATCCCCCTGGAACCGTCGAAGACATAGTCAGTGGACGTATATACAGTGAAGGCACCCACTTCCCTTGCAGATTCAGCCAATGTCTTGGTTGCTTGGGCATTCATCCTGTAAGCCAGATTTTTATCCGCCTCGCACACGTCCACGTCTGTCAGGGCCGCGGTATGAATGATTACATCCGGTCTAACGGCTTTGACTGCCTCAACTACGCTCGAGTCGTTCCTTAGATCGATCTTGACTGCAGTCCCATGAGTAGGCAGGTGATGAGCATAACCTGAGAACACTTCATACCCTTTCTGTAGGCCGATTTCAGCGACCTTGCTCCCCATCAGGCCACTGCCGCCCGTTACCAGCAGCTTCATTCTACCACTTCAATTTCCACGGCGTCGGATGGAGCACATTGTCATTTACTAAGGGTCTCCACCAATCTTGGTTATCCAAATACCACCGAACGGTTGCCCCTAATCCATTCTCAAAGGTCTGAATGGGTTTCCAGCCCAATTCTTCTCGTATTTTAGATGAATCCAGGCTGTACCTGACATCGTGGCCCGGCCTGTCCTCCACGAACTCTATTTGGCCTTCATCCTTGCCCATGATCCTAAGGATCTCACCGACTACCTCAAGATTTGTCTTCTCAGACCCGGCAGAAACGTTATAGATCTGGCCTTTAACCCCGGAATGGAGTANNCAGAGGCTTGCCCTGCACACCATTTAATACGATCAGAGGGATCAGCTTTTCAGGGAACTGGCGCGGTCCATAGTTATTGGTGCACCTGGTAATCATGGCATCCAAGCCGTAGGTCCTGGAGTAGGCTAGCACGAACATGTCCGAGGCGGCCTTGCTGGCAGAGTAAGGCGATGATGGCTTCAGCGCGTCTCTTTCGGTGAAGGAGCCATTCGCTTTGTCTCCATAAACCTCGTCGGTCGAGACGTGGACGAGCCTTGCGCCAGGGTTTCTCTTCCTCATTGCTTCGAGAATTATGAAAACACCTGAGACATTACTTTTGAGGAAGGAGCCGGGATCTGACAGGCTCCTGTCAACATGAGTTTCCGCCGCGAAATTGACCACAGCGTCTTTGCCGACAACGAGGCCTGATATTTTTTCGTAATCGGTTATGTTCCCTTTCACGAAGTGGTACCTTTTATCGCCCTCAAAATCTGTCAGATTCTTTGAGTTGGACCCATACAGCTGGTCATCTACGTTTGTAATCTCAATATCGGGATATTTCCTCAGCAAATCACGAATGAAGTTGCTTCCTATGAAGCCGAGTCCGCCAGTGATCAGTAACCTCATCTTCATCACAGCATTATCTCTGAGTTATCGCCTATTATGAGCCGGTGCCCCTTGGGTTTGCCGTCGGATTCCCTTATTCTGACATTTCTTCCCACAAGGCTTTCGACGATTCGCCCAGCGTTCATTATATTGCTGCCATCCATAATAATGCTGTCCTCAATTTCCGTTTCCTTTATCTGGCAGCCCTTGCCGATTGATGTGTAAGGCCCTATGTATGAGTCGATGACCTTGCAATCCTTACCTATGCAGCAGGGCCCTTTGACTATAGAGTTGCTTATAGAGGTACCGAGATCAATAACTGCCCTTCCGATTATCCTTGAGTTATCGGTGGTTCCCATGTTCTTTGGCATTATATCGTCCAAGATCAGCCTGTTGGCCTCTAAGATGTCTTCGGGCTTGCCTGTATCCTTCCACCAGGAGCTCACAATTGAGGCCTCGACTCTGTAACCGTTCTCTATCAGCCACTGTATTGCATCGGTGATCTCGAGCTCGTTCCTCCAGGACGGTTTGATCTGGTGGCAGGCATCAATTATAACCTGCTTGAAGAAGTATATGCCAACCAGAGCGTAATTGGACGGCGGAACATTGGGTTTCTCCACCAGCCTCTTTATCTTGCCGCTGTCGTCGATGTCCGCAACTCCAAAGCGCTGAGGATCAGCGACCTGAGTCAGCATCACCAGGGAATCGGGGTTGAGGCTATGGAATCTTTCGGCATGCTCGACTATGCCGCCCTTCAATATGTTGTCTCCCAAATACATAACAAAGTCGTCATCCAAAAAGTCCTCGGCAACTAGAATAGTTTGCGCCAGGCCCCTTGGGTCACCCTGGTATAGGAACTCGATGTTTGCGTTCCAATCCTCGGACATGACCGTCTCAGCGACCTGCTCCTTATTGGGACCCACTATAATTCCTATGTCCTTTGCGCCGGCCTCGATTACGTCTTCAATAGCGTAAAATAGCACTGGTTTGTTTGCAATTGGGATCAACTGCTTTTGCTGAGAGTATGTTAGAGGCCGAAGCCTTGTCCCCGAGCCGCCCGAAAGTATGAGAGCCTTCACAAATCCACCTCGTGGCATAAAGAGCTATAGGGATTAAAAGAATTCCATTAGTTTTAGTCTTAGAGGACGACGCTGCGATATCTTAAGTTATTGACTTTCAAGGAAGATCATAGTTCGGCAGTAAGGCTTTGGACGCGAAAAAGTCCAACTTTTATTCGCTGTTTTCGAGTCAACAGCCCAACAAATATGTAGCTTGGCTAGTCGTAAGCCCTACCGTGAAATCATAGCTGCCTAGGAAACAACTGCCATAAGAGCAATGGCCGGACTATCAACCGCATCCCCCTCAAGAAACAAAAACTAATTCTGATTTTTTAAAGCAATACCAAATTATAAGTTGGCTATATTGTCTGGGTCATGCCCACACTACGTCCACCTCATCCGGCCTGTACCCTGGCCTTACATGAGATTCGGAAATTGGCGTGACAATACCGCATTTCAGCATGAGCAGCCCGTTGTAGGCGATCATCGATCCATTGTCACCCATGTACTTTCTGTCGGGCAGGTGGAACTTGGCCCCCCGCTCCTCGCACATTGTGTTCAGCATCTGGCCCAGCCGTTTGTTAGCTCCGACTCCGCCCACTAGCAGAACTTCACTCTTCTCAGCGTGGGCCATGGCCCTTTCAGTGACCTCTACGAGCATGGCGAAGGCAGTCTCCTGTAGGCTGTGGCATACGTCTGCGAGGTCGTGCTTCTTGGCCGCCTCTGTCGCAGCGGTGGACATGCCGGAGAATGACAGGTCCATGCCCTTCACTGTGTAGGGCAGGGAGATGTATTGTTTGGCGTTTCGGGCCAGCTCTTCCACCTTGGGGCCGCCTGGGTGGGCCAAGCCCACTGACCGGGCAAACTTGTCTATCGCATTTCCTATGCTAATGTCAAGGGTCTCCCCGAAAATCCTGTATCGGCCCCGACGAAGGGCCAATACCTGAGAGTTGGCTCCACTGACGTAAATGATCGCAGGGTCCTGGGCCTCCGACTGCCACTTGCCTACTTCGATGTGGGCCACGCAGTGGTTGACGCCCAGTAGAGGCACACCTATTCGAAGCGAGAGCATCCGCGCTGCAGTGGCTACAGTCCGCAGACACGGCCCAAGGCCAGGCCCCTGAGAGAAGGCTATGCCGTCTATTTTCAGATCTTGTTCCCTAGCCGTAGCAAGTATAGAGCCCACAACTTTGGCCATGTTTTCAGCGTGGTGTTGTGAGGCCTCCCGGGGGTGGATGCCTCCTTTGGCAGGGACGTAAGTTGCGCTTTTTTCGGCAATTACCCTTTTCTCATCGACCAAAGCAGCGCTCAGGTTCCAGGCGGTTCCTTCCAGTCCGAAGATGATCATCTTTCGACCTGCCTCCTAAACATAGCCGGAACCAATATCCTTTCGATATCGCATTCCATTGAACCTGATCCTCTTGATGTTCTCGTAAGCCTGATCCCTGGCCGACTCAAGTGTCTTGCCTCTTCCTACAAGGGTCAGCACCCTGCCACCAGTGGTGAACAGACGTTTGCGACCGGAGGCATCTGTCCCAAAGGCAGTGCCGTTATGGTAAACAAGCACGTCCGGATCGACCCTCTCCATTCCGGAGATGGGCATGTTGGTGTAGTGGGCTCCCGGATAGCCAGGCCGTTCTTCTGATCCGCTTGACAATGGCTTGATGGCCCGTCCACTAATAGCACAAACGCCTACACAATAGTCCTTGGACCACTGCAGCTCAACTGATCCCAGACCTCTGTCCAGGACTGCCTCCGAGAGCTGGTACATGTCCGTCTCCAGCCGCGGAAGTATGACTTCTGTCTCAGGGTCGCCCAGGCGGACATTGATCTCGAGGACATGCGGCTCCCTGTCCTCGGTGATCATGAGGCCAAAATAGATTATTCCTGTGAACTCATGGCCAGTGGTTTCTTTAAAGCCGGTTATGGTGGGCACGGCTATTTTTTTCATGATTCGTTCCTTTAGGGACTCATCCAACCAGGGGTGAGGCGAGAATCCACCCATCCCGCCCGTGTTGGGATTGTTATCCGGGTTTGGGTTGCCTGACAGTTTGTTGAACAATTTTATAGCCACCCTATCATCAGGCGAGAAAGCCTGCTTGTAGTCCATAGCTGACTCTAGTGGCAGAACTTTACGGCTGTCGGTGATGGCAAAGAACATTAGCTCCCTACCGATCAGCCTTTCCTCCACATCGATTCTGTTACCGGCATCGCCGAACAGCCTGGGGTTGACCATTATCCGGTCGATCGTCGACAGAGATTCTTCGAGGGATGAACAGACTACCGAACCCTTGCCTGCGGCCAGCCCATCCGCTTTAATAACCAGGCCTTTGTCAGGGTTGGCATCGCAGAACTGGATTACGTAATCCTTTGCCTCCTGGGGATCAGCGAAGTTGCTGAAGGGTGGGACAGGAACTCCAATGCCCTTGAGAAAATCCTTTGTGAGGCATTTGCTGCCCTCCAGAATAGCGGCCTCTTTTTCCGGTCCTACTATCCTTTGGCCTTCTTCCCTGAAAACGTTTACAATGCCCTCTGATAGGTAACCTTCAGGGCCAACGAAAGTGAGGTCTATGCCTTCTCTTTCGGCGAAGGATAGCAGCTCGGAGATGGACTTCAGCGGTCGGCCGTCATTTGTAGCCAGACGGCATTTTTTCATCATCTCGCTGCCGGCGTTGCCTGGAGCCACATAGACTGCGTCGACCAACGGGCTCCTGGCGAAGGCATCAGCTATGGCATTTCCCCTGCCCCCTGCATCGACAACGAGAACCTTTGCACCGGACATGTAGGAATCACGAAGGGATAACCACTAAATAAGCATATTCACCGGCGATCCGATGGAACTATCTGCGCCGAACCTTTGCTAAATCGCTTCTTATGATGGTCTTTGAAGCTCTTTTCACTTTCGTTCTCCGATCACTTCATCGCTATGCCCTAGCCTTCGTCCTTCCGAAACGTATATATCTAGCATCGACCTTGGGGTGGTCCGGGCCGGTAGCTTAGTCAGGCAGAGCGAAAGGCTCTTAACCTTTAGGTCGGGGGTTCAAATCCCTCTCGGCCCGCTTTAAAACGGGGCTGTGGCCTAGCCAGGTAGGGCGACGGGCTCCAGCGGTATAATTGATGATGAGCAACGGGTCTGCTGAGGTCTCTCGACGGGGAGGCTGTTGATGATCCGTTGGAGCACTGAAATGGGTTGTTATTAGCCACCGTTTTCCGGAGGTTGTAACACTTCAGTATCGGAGAGACCCGTCGATCGTGCGTTCGAATCGCACCAGCCCCACCTCTTTTTACAGGATTTCCATAGCGGTCCTATTTTTAGAAACGCAGCTCTTAAATAATCTCGCTGCATGGGTGTGGCAGGGGTGCCAAGATGTACCAGGATATACTGACCATGTGCTGGTCTATCAAAGAGGTCAACAAGAACCTATCAGATAGAAAGCAGCTCGCCGATTATTCGATCAAGTACCTGAAGAATGCTTGCTCGGAGCTGGCGGAAATGATTAAAAAAGTCGCGAGTTCCAGACCCGAAGAGCAGATAGTAGTGATAACCAAGAACAGCCATAAGAAGTCCTTTGCTCTGAGAGAAGTAGTTGAGATGCTATACGATCCCAGGAAGATCGTAGAATTGAACCTGATAGACAACGTCGATCGATGGGCCAGGTCGGAAGCTTAACTCAAAGTCTCCTTGGAATAGTCTATTGCGAGTCTACTCACTCCTCACGGCATACACAAACCTTTTTGCCCTCAGCTTTTTGGAAAGTTCGGCGCGCCTCAGTACTCATAGGGTTCATCACCAATCAGGCATCCTTTTATCTTCATCGGCGCTGCAATACAACCTTTGTATTCTCCTTATAGATAATAAAATCGATACGATCGATTTCAGATCTACGTTCATGTGTTGACTACGTCGGGACAGGTTAATCAGCTCTAAATTCCATTCACACAAGCATGGTGCGGGTAGGAGTTCACGTCTCCATTGCCGGGGGAATCTCTAATGCTGTGGACAGAGCTGCAGAAAGAGGGTGCGATGTCTTTCAGATCTTCTCCAGGAATCCCCGGAGATGGAGAATCAAGGATCTATCCCCAGAAGATGCCGAGAGCTTTGTGCTAAAGCTGGTGAGATCGGGCATAGGCCCGGTCTTTGATCATATGCCCTACCTCTCCAACCTAGCATCACCTAAGGACGGCGTCTATAGCAATTCAGTGGCAACATTGACAACCGAGCTTCTTAGGTGCGACCAGCTCCACATACCATATCTTGTGACCCATATGGGAAGCCATTTGGGTGCTGGCAAGGCTGCCGGCTTGAAGAGAATCGTGGAGGCCATTAACAGCGCCTTCTCTGCTGCTGAGAACGGCGTAATGCTCCTGTTGGAGAACACAGCCGGAACCAAGAACAGCATGGGGGGGTCTTTTGGCGACATCGCTGGCATAATCGATGCCCTGGACGCCAAGTGGGTTGGCGTCTGCCTGGACACCTGTCACCTCTTTGCCGCTGGATACGAGCTGAGAATTCCTGACGGTCTCGACAGAACAATCGATGATTTCAATAGCAACATTGGTCTGCAGAAGCTGAAGCTCGTTCACCTGAACGACTCCAAAGGCGGCTTGGGCTCGGGACAGGACAGGCACGAGCACATCGGCCTCGGAGCAATAGGGGAAACCGGATTCAAGACAATCCTCGGCTGCGAGAAGCTAAGAGCGTTGCCCTTCATTCTGGAGACCCCGATTGATTCCATGAGGGACGATCTGGAGAACATGTCGGTGGCAAGGGAGCTGGCGTCTCAACCGAAAACCTCCAGAATACGAATTTGAACTGCTACCCTTAGAATATAAATCAAAGAGAATTGTTAAGAATAATGAGCATTAACCAAAGAGGTTCTCGATAACCAGCATCAAGGCATCCTTGGAGATGGGTTTGACTAGGTAGGTGCTTGCACCAAGATCATAGCTCTTCTGGATGTCATCATCAACATTAGAGCCGGTCAGCATCACCACTGGAATCCGACTGAGCTTGTGATCCCGTTTGAGCTTGGTCAGAAGGTCGATGCCGCTTATATCGGGAAGATTGATGTCCAGGAGGATGAGATCGGGAATCGTTGATCCATTCTCCTTCAAACGTACCAGATCTTCGATTGCTTCCTTGCCGTCTAGGGCCACCAGTAGGTTTCGGTCGAGCCCGGCCTTTCTGAGGATTATCTTGGTGAAAGCTACGTCTTCGGGATCGTCCTCCACCAGCATGACTCTTAGTTCTTTGGTTTCCATTACCTCACCGGTATCTTGGGCTGATTCGCCAACTCGACCAATCGGTTCAAAGACGGTTACGTCTTCCAGCAAAAATAGTTTTCCCAACTGGTGCTCAGTTGCGAGGAGTTGTAGCGAGTTGAGTTCTCATCATGCGTCAAATATTTTTCTTGAAACTTTGCCGCTTGTTAGGAGAGCTACCCTGCTGAGAGGCACATCATCTTCGAGTTTGTATCCTAGGGTAGCGGAAAGCTCCCCGGCAAAAGTCAAGACCTCTGAGTGCTCGGGCATAGCCTCCCTGCTCAGCCTGGCCCTGGATCTCCCCAGGTGCATGTAGGCCTTGGCCTCGACGAAATCGGGTTCTGCCCGTTCTAGCAGATTAGCGTATATTTCCGGATTGGCCATGTTCAGCCTGCGAGCCAGGGTCATCCGCACAACCGTCCTGCAAGGAGCATCCTTGAAAACCGAGAGGCTTTCGAGGATCTTCTTCCATAGGCCTGGCGATGACGGGTTGGAGATGCGCTGGTACAGCTCCTCGGTCGGCGCGTTCAGGCTCAGATAGAGTTGTGTGGGACTCAGATTCTCCAGGACATCAGGCCTGGTACCGTTGGTCACCAGAAATGATGTCATTCCCCGTCGACCAATCTCCCGGATCAGCTCGTCGAGATAAGGGTAGAGCGTTGGCTCGCCCATCAGGGATATGGCAACGTGCGCAGGGTGTCGTGCCTCCTCCAGCCTTGAGCGGTCCGTCGTCGCCGCCCCACCATAGCCGGAGAGGATACGCTGCTGTTCTCTCAGAAGGCCGTCCAGAAGCTCCTTCGGCTCGATCCATTCCTCAGGCGGTGCAATGGGCTCATCGATGGGGCGCCAGCAGTGAAGACAGAGGTGGTTGCACGAAAGAGTGGGCGTCATCTGGACACATCGATGGCTGGAGATGCCATAGAAGTGGTGCTTGTAGCACTGGTCCCCACCGCGAAGGCTGCGGTTGAGCCAAAGACATGGCTTCACGGCTCCGTGAGCCGCCAGATGATAGCCCTGCTTTGTCAAGGTCTTTCTTGCTGATTCTTGAACATAATCCACGCTTCCACCACACTGGTCCATGAAGAATATCTCGGGTATATAGCTATGCCACACGGTTTAGACGAGGTCCGTTACCCAATCCGGTTGGAATAATTCGCTTCCAAGATCTCTATCCCTTGATTCAGGTTGTTTAAGAAAGAATCACACTAATCGTACAAGGAGCAATGAATTGTATAAGGTACAATTGGGTCCTATTGGGTCCTTGCTTAATTGGGTAATCAATTCTCAGGAATTTTGTAGAAAGACCTTTATTCATCAAAACAGGATGGGCTTTTATGATAGAACTGACCAGCGACCCCTTCGTCCTCAAGCCCAGAACAGCCCCCCTAACAGAGGCGGACTTTCGGCTTCACTTGAACATAAACTGGTGTCGTGGTGTTCTCTTCAACGTAGTGGCCCTCAAGAACTCCGTGGCCATGGTTGAGTACGACGCTATTCTATGGTCCGACGATTCGGTTATGTTCATCGAGTACAAAGACTCCGTTGGGGCGTACAAGAGTCTGTCCTCACGCCGCGTACAGCAGATGAACAGCTTTGCCAAGAACATAGCTCGAGGCCTTGGGTACAAGAACTTCATCTTCGTTGTCGTTGTCAAAGGCCTGGAGGACGCAACCGAAAAAGGAGGGGTTGAGGTAATGCCCCTTTTCGCCCTGGGAAACTACGAGCCCAGGTTCGCCTCCACAATAACCGAGCTTGAGTACCTGAACAAGATGATCGGTAAGTACCAGAGGGAAGGCAAAGAAGACGTCGCAAAGGAGCTGGGGAAGCTCAAGAACATATTCGAGATGGAGATGCCTTGAGAGGGTTTGCAAGCGTTATGGGTGCAGCGACCATATTGAACGCCGTCGCTACTTGGAAGGGCTCAGCCTTCGGGATTTGCCTGAAAACCACAGCCGAGGTAGAGTTGGACCGCTCCTCGGGAGTTAGGGGGGACATTCCGGGAATAGATGCAACTCTTGTTGTGAGGTGTGTTGAGCTCGTTCTGGCGAAGTTCGGCCTGGAGTGTGGTGGAGTCGTTCGCACTTGGAGCGAGATCCCCGTGGCCAGCGGCCTGAAAAGCAGCAGCACTGCCGCCAATGCTACTGTGTTGGCCACCCTGGATGCCATAGGAGAGGAGATGGATCTTGTCGAGGCGGCCAAGATTGGGGTGGACGCTGCGAGGGAGGCGGGCGTGACAATAACCGGAGCCCTGGACGATGCCCTGGCCTCAATGCTGGGCGGTGCGGTAGTAACCGACAACAGGAACATGAAACTCCTAAAAAGAGATCGGCTGGAATCGGACGTTCTTCTTCTGGTCCCAGAAAAAAGGCTCTTCTCCAAGGATACCGACATCAGAAGATCCAGGCTCATCGCCCCCTTAGCGGAGGTAGCCTACGATCTTGCCATGAAAGGTGATTATGGCAGGGCCATGACTCTTAACGGGTTCATTTACTGCGGTGCTCTGGGACTTTCGCCTGAGCCATTGCTGTTGGCCCTGGAGGCGGGCGCGTTGGGTGCAAGCCTCTCAGGAACCGGACCTTCTTACGCTGCCTTGGTTGGCGCCGACAATATAAAAGTGCTGGAGTCTAGGTGGAGCGATCTTGGCGGAAGGGTGATAAAGACAAAGGTGAACAACAATCCAGCATCAACTGGTCGAGGGGTTTGATTTGGGGCTATCGGAGCATCGCAAGGAGATCGAGGTCATCGATGAGAAGATCATCCGGTTGATAGATCAGCGCAACAAAATGGCAAAGAACGTATTCGAGGCCAAGAAGCGGGAAGGACTTGGAATCAGCGATCCTGAGCAGGAAAGGCTTGTTCTGGGAAGGGCCATGGATCTGGCCACCGAGCTTAACCTAGATGCTGGCGCTATAAAGGAGCTCTTCAATATTCTGATAAGGATGAGCCTCCAGAAGCAGCATGAGTTCCTCGGTAAGGATCAGGGATAACCATTGACAGACATAGCCGTAATCTCGGGTTCAAAATCGGACCAGGCCATTGTTGACAGGATTATAGCCAGGCTTGAGGAAAATGGAGCCAGCTACGAACACAAGGTCCTTTCGGCCCATAGAAACCCCAAGGAGCTGGAGGAGTATATAGAGAACACCAAAGCAAAGGTGTTCATCGGTGTAGCCGGTCTTTCTGCTGCGCTGCCGGGATACATCGCTTCAAGAACCAAGAAACCCGTTATAGGCGTCCCTGTGAGCAGCAAGCTAGGCGGTCTGGATGCCCTTCTATCTATCGTTCAGATGCCCCCTGGGGTACCTGTTGCCTGTGTTGGGATAGACGGTGGGGAAAATGCGGCGTTGCTAGCCCTGCGGATACTCGAATCCGGAAGATAGATTTTTATACCATGTAATGGAGATAACCGATCAAAGGTGGGATAGGATGTACAAGAGGATTTTGATCTCAACGGATGGTTCAGAGAAGTCAAGCCTCGCTGCTCAGGCGGGCATAGACCTTGCTAAGGCCCTTGGAGCAGAGGTACTTGCACTAAACGTCATCAATGAAGTCGTGGTGGCCAGCGCAGTCAGGCAGCTTGGATCCGACAGGAAAGAGGTAGAGGACAAGCTCATGGCCAGCGGCCAGAAGGCTGTAGACTCGATAAAGAAGATGGGCAGCGCTGCTGGTGTTAAGGTAGATCCACTAGTCAGGATGGGCTCCCCGGCCAATATGGTAATTGACATAGCCAGAAATGAGGGTGCTGATCTAATCGTCATGGGCAGCCACGGCGAGTCCGGAGCNNGTATTCGTAGTCGGAACTATTCTCGCTTATTTCGTGATCAGCCTGATTGGCGGAAGCTAGGCACGCAACAAGGAGAGTTCATCCTTCTTGGGATGAACCTCCCATCACATTTTCAAGACCAAATTGGTGTCAATTGATATCTTTTATAATTGATCGATTTGTAAAATGAAGCCAAAATCTTTTTAAAAAAAAATAATTACCAAAAAAATGAAACTCTGTTTTTGGATTAAACCTTGAAGTACTTTGGTGCCGTCTCCATGGCTCTCGCCATCAGCTCAGCTCCCTTATCTATATCAGTAAGGCTAAGAACCTCAACCGGTGAATGGATGTATCTCGTGGCCACGCTCAGGACGCCTGTCGGGATACCAGATCTGGTGAGGTGTATAGCAGTACCGTCGGTTGTGCCGCCCTCGGCTGCATCGAGCTGGATGTCTATACCGAACTCCTTGGCCGTTTCCACCAACCAGCTAACAACCTCTGGTGTAGCGATGATTCCTCTACCTGAGGCGTCGGCTATTGTGACCACCGGGCCCTTTCCCATCTCTAGTGGTGAGTCCTTCTTCTCGATGCCGGGGTGATCCCCGGGTATGGTAACATCCGAGGCGATGGCCAGGTCGGGGTTCAGACCGTAGGCGCTTGTCTTGGCGCCCTTCAGTCCAACCTCTTCCTGTACCGTACCAACACAGTAAATGGTTGACTTGGACTTGGTCCGCTTCAGGGCTTCAATCATCATGACTATGCCGGCGCGGTTGTCGAAGGCCTTGCCTGTTACCCTATCGCCCTTCAAGGTGGCAAAGTTCCTGTCGATGGTTATGGGCAGACCAGGAACTATTCCCAGCTCTCTAGCATCTTTATCACTCTGGCAGCCTATGTCGATGAACATGTCAGTAGCCTCGATGACCTTCTTTCTGTCTTCTTCCTTCATGACATGAGGCGGCTTGCAGCCGATGACGCCCGTGATAGCGCCGGTAGGCGCATGAATTATCACCCGTTGGTTGAGGAGGGTCTGGTCGAACCATCCGCCTATTCTTATGAAGCGTAAGAAGCCATTTTCATCCACATATTTCACCATCAGGCCGATCTCATCCATGTGAGCCTCAACCATTATCGATGGTCGGTCACCGTGTCTGGTCCCTATAAGGTTACCCAGGACGTCAGTCCTAACGTCGTCTACCAGGCCTGAAAGCTCTTCTCTGACAATATCCCGGACGGACCCTTCCCGGCCGGATATGCCGTGAGCGTTGCTCAATTTCTCCAGTAAGGAACTAATCTCTGTCATATATTCATCTCTTAATATATTAGAACTCAGATTATATAGGGCACATTTATATAAGCGCGGTTTCAGGTTGCTCGCACCTTTGCCCCATAATTCCTGGACCTGGTTATCAGGAATTCGCCGCCTATCTCTCCCATTACCTCTCGAGCGACCGCCTCTATATCTCTGGCACCAGAGTCGGCTATGGCGTACACCGTTGGCCCGAAGGAGCTCAGGCCTGCGCAGGCTGCTCCTGCCTCCCTCATCTTGGCCATGAGTTCATGAACCAGAGGAGGCTGAAGCCCCACCTCTACTTTCTTGAACCCCAGCTCCTGAATTCTGTTAACTGCCGACCCAAAATCGTCCAGGTTTTCTTCAATAACGGATGGGACCATCTTCACCAGGATCTGATAGCACAGCTCGTGTACATCTGCCAGGGGAACCGGGCAATACTCTTTGAAGATATCGAATTCCTGTCGGCCATGGGCTCCCTGGGGAAGGTTTGGCACCGCTATCAATATCTTCCAGTTCGCTGGAAAATCATGGTGTGCGATGATCGGTGGCGGGCTGACGCCCAAGGAGGCAGACGAAGGCCGGAAGTCGGCCTTCTGTTTACCTGGGCCGAAGGAGTGGCCCCCATCGATTATGAATCCTCCCATCTCAAAGGCAGCCGTACCTATGCCGCTGGTCCCGCCGCGCTTTATGGTCATGGCAATATCCCGGATGCTGACTGGCTGGTTATATAGCTCGCACATAGCCTTTCCCGCCGCTATTCCTAGCTGAGTCCCTCCACCCAGGCCGACGTGAAGTTTGTAGCCGGACCTGACTACCAGTTCGGCCCCGCCCAGGCCGTACCTATCCATGATAGCCCTAGCTGCTGCCTCGGCTCTCTCGGCATTATCTCCTTTTACGGTTAGCTCATCCGCCTTCCCAGCCTCCAGAAGGATGTTTGGCTCATCGAGGGTGATGCCTATGCCCCCATCAATTCGGCCGGATTGACCAGTTAGATCCGTTAGTGTCAAGTGAATCCTGGACGGAGTCTGGATCACGACCCTGCACTCGTCCTGGAACTGATTGTATGGAAAGGTCTCGCTAATTGATATCAATGGCTTACCATGCCTTACAATCCTGTAATTCCTGGAAAGCAGAAGCTCCTGTGGAAAGATGTTGAAGACCCGGCTCATAACTTTGTCCGCTACTTGGACTTCGGCACCGGTTATGTCTCGCCTGGACTCAATCTGGTGATGCTTTAGAATAACTCCGATGGGAATGTCGGCTCTGATCAGGTCCTCCTTGAAGCTGGGCTCCAGCCTCTTCAGGGGTGTATGAGAAACAGCATAAATTAGCGGCTCACTTGTCCCTAACTTTTTGAGTTTGACCACCCGATGGTTGACCTCATCCCCCTCATCTATAACGAGGTCGGATGCTAAGGACGAATCAGCCGGGATAACCTCCTGAACAACCGTTTCTATCTCCACAGGGCTCCCGGTTATGACCTCCAACAGGTTGGTCACAGAACCGTCCGTTCCCAGCAACATCTTCTGGACCGGGCTGAGCCTTCCCACCAACTCCTCTAGCTGGGAGATCTTCTGAGCCACGGATGGCAGAGACATAAAAAATGATTTATCTGCCGGAATAAAGTTTTTCCCCTCCCACGACCTGATACCCGAGAGGTGAGAGATTGGAGAGTTCCAGAATTCCAGGGTTTTATAAGCTGCCTCCCGAGGAGAGGCTGAAAGTCATCGAAGAAATGACAGGTTTATCGGGCGATGATGTCGCCCAGCTAACCGCAGGTCTAGGCGTCGAACAGGCCGATCGAATGGTCGAGAACGTCATAGGCACCTTCCAGGTTCCTCTCGGAATAGCCACTAACTTCATAATAGATGGCCGAGAGCTGGCCATCCCCATGGCCACCGAAGAGCCATCGGTCATCGCCGCAGCCAGCAACGGTGCGAGGATGGCAAGGGAGGGTGGCGGGTTTGTAACCAGCAGTACTGGGCCGATAATGAGAGCTCAGATCCAAGCTACAGGGATAGCCGATCCTTTTGCAGCAAGGCAGGAAATACTCGCTCACAAAGACGAACTGACGAAGATGGCCAATGACAAGGACCCCATGCTTGTAAAGTTCGGCGGCGGAGTCAAGGACATCGAGGTTTATGTCATCGATTCCAGAGTCGGTCCGATGGTCGTGACCCACCTAATAGTGGATTGTAGAGATGCTATGGGAGCAAACGCCGTGAATACCATGGCCGAGGCTCTGGCTCCTAGGATAGAGCAGATAACGGGTGGCAGGGTTTACCTCAGGATCATCTCCAACCTGGCCGATCTGAGGCTATCGAGAGCCAAAGCAGTTTTTAAGGCAGAGGAGATAGGCGGGCCTGAAGTCGTGGACGGCATAATCCAAGCTGCTGCATTGGCAGAGGTAGATCCGTATCGAGCAGCCACCCACAACAAAGGAATAATGAACGGCGCGACGGCAGTAGTAATGGCCACTGGAAACGACACCAGGGCAGTTGAGGCTGGTGCTCACTCTTTTGCATCCAAGAGCGGCATGTACAAGTCGCTTACTCGTTACGAGAAGAACAAAGAGGGCGATCTGGTGGGAACCATAGAGATGCCAGTGGCCGTGGGACTTGTGGGCGGGGCGACCCGCGTTCATCCGGTGGCCAAAACGGCAGTGAAGATCCTGGGCGTAAAGTCAGCCGACGAACTGTCCCGGATAATCGCATCAGTCGGCCTCGCTCAGAACTTCGCAGCTCTTCGGGCCCTCGCGTCGGAGGGCATCCAGCGCGGCCATATGTCGCTGCACGCCAAGAACGTGGCCGTTCAGGCAGGGGCCAAGTGCGACCTGGTGGAGATCATTGCCGCCAGGATGGCTGCCGAGCGAAGGATAAGCGTAGACAGAGCCACTGAGCTGATCAAAGAGCTGGATAAGTCATGAGAATCGGCGTTCTCGGACCGGAGGGCACATACTCGGAAAAAGCTGCGAAACATTGGTGTCCTGATGCGGAACTGAAATACTTCGGAGATTTTGAGGAAGTTCTGATCGCAGTGGAAGCGAAAGCTGTAGAAGCCGGTGTTGTCCCCCTGGAAAACAGCTTGGAGGGGGCGGTGGGCTTGACCATGGATTCGCTCCTGCACCTCCAGGTACGAATAATCGGAGAGGTGAATCTGCCCATTAGGAACTGCCTTCTGGGAAAAGGAGGCAGCGAGATAAAAGTGATCATCTCCCACCCACAGCCTCTAGCCCAGTGCCGGCAGTACATCCGCGACCATTACCCGAATGCAGAGGTCAGGACCACCGGGTCCACCAGCCATGCAGCCAAGTTGGCCCAGGAGTTCCCGGAAATGGCTGCCATCGCTGGGGCCGGAGCAGCCGAGAAGTACGGACTTCTGATCTTGGCCAGGGACATCCAGGACGTAGCGGAGAACGTGACCCGGTTTGCCGTTGTAGGAAATGAGACGATGCCTGCCACAGGTCGGGACAAGACCTCGCTGGTCATCTACCTGGAACGAGATAGACCGGGGGCGCTTTACGATATCCTTCAAGAGTTTGCCAGTCGGGGAATCAACCTTACCAGGATAGAATCCAGGCCAAGCAGGCGGGGCCTGGGAGACTATTACTTCTACATCGACCTGGAGGGACACGTATCTGACCGACCGGTAATGGGAGTTCTGCAGGGCATAGAGAAGAAAGCTTCAATGGTCAAAGTTTTAGGATCGTATCCAAGGGCATGAGGCAAGCTTGATCTATGGAGTGCAAACATTCGTCTTCTCAGCACCGCTTCCTTCGTCGCGGCGGTGAACTGTCAACAAGCTCCTTCTCATCCGCTGCTCCAAGATCGAATGCCTATCTTTTTGCATGACGCGATACCCCGGGGAATCTTTCTTATACTACTAAGCAGTGACCTAAGCACTCGGCCTTGAACAATACTTATCTCACCGCCTGAGGGACAAATCCATGGATGCTTTCAAAGGCAAGTTTCCGCACATTCCTGAGAGAATATCCCGGCTGGGCGAGCTGGCCTGTAACCTCTGGTGGTCATGGCACCCCGAGGCAAGAGCCATCTTTCACATGCTTGCCGGAAACGGCTCCGAGTTCCGGACTTACAATCCTGTGAAGTTGCTCCGTGAGCTGGAGGGCTCAGTTCTGGAAGCTGCAGCGAAGGATTCTCGATTTCTTAGGCATTATGACGCCGTCATGGCGAGGTTCGACGCTGAGATGGACACCTACAGCAGCTGGTTTTATTCAAGAGTAGCCGATCCTCGGATGCTTCAGATAGCCTACTTCTCCGCCGAGTACGGCCTTCATCATTCTCTGCCCTTCTACGCCGGAGGCCTAGGATTTCTTGCCGGAGACTTTCTGAAGGAGTGCAGCGACCTCGGAGTTCCTGTGGTCGGAGTGGGGTTCATGTACCCGGAGGGGTATCTTCACCAGAAACTCTCTACGGATGGCTGGCAGTTAGGGGAAAGCGAGATGCTCGACAGGGAAAAGGCCCCTATCTGTCACGTCCTGGACAAAAATGGGCAGCCATTGGTGATCAAAGTTCCCATCGCGGAGCTGCCCGTCTACTTCGAGGTTTGGAAGGCTCAGGTGGGCAGGGTGACCCTTTACTTGATGGACACAGACATAGAGGGCAACGATCCTTGGAACCGGGGAATGTCCGCCCGCCTGTACATCGGAGACCCCGAACAGCGCCTGGTGCAGGAGATACTCCTCGGGATTGGCGGAACCCAAATCCTAAACGCCCTGGGAATCAAGCACTCCATCCTTCACCTCAACGAGGGGCACTCCGCTTTTGCAATACTGGAGAGAATCCGGGAGAAGGTAGAGAAGGGATTGAGCTTCAGAGATGCGTCAGAGCAGGTAAAGGCCACAACCGTTTTCACAACCCACACGCCAGTCCCGGCGGGCCACGATGTGTTTCCTTTCGGGCTGATGGACAAGTATTTTGGCTCTTACATTCCCCTGCTTGAGCTGGACCGTGACTCCTTTTATGCGCTGGGCGTAAATCCTAAAGATCCGACCGCAGGATTCAACATGACAGCCTTCGCCCTCCGAATGTCGGCCTATTGCAACTGCGTCAGCAAGAAGCACGAGGAGGTCACACGAAAGATGTGGCAGCACCTCTGGCCGGAACTTCCGGAGGACAAGGTTCCTATCGACTACATCACCAACGGAGTGCACCTTCCGACGTGGATCGACTCGAGAACATCAGCTCTCTTCAACAAGTATTTGGGGCCTAACTGGTTGGATGATCACGACAACCAATCCATCTGGCAGCTCGTAGACGACATACCGGATATCGAGTTGTGGAGAACTCACCGGCTGCTTAAGATGATAATGATAGCGTACATCCAGGAAAGAGCGAGGCAGAGATGGCTGGATGACCACGCCGATCCCAACATAATCATGGCCTCAGGAGTAATGCTCGACCCCAACGCCCTTACCATCGGCTTTGCCCGCAGGTTTGCTACCTACAAGAGGGCGGCCCTGCTCCTTCAGGATACCGAAAGGCTAAAAGGAATTCTGAACAACCAGAACAAGCCTGTCCAGATAATCTTTGCCGGGAAGGCGCATCCTTCAGACAACTCCGGCAA
Source organism: Methanothrix sp. (assembly GCA_003162615.1). Classification (GTDB taxonomy): domain Archaea; phylum Halobacteriota; class Methanosarcinia; order Methanotrichales; family Methanotrichaceae; genus Fen-7. The sequence goes on from PMNG01000204.1 coordinate 35,754, forward strand.
GCTTCTGATCCAGCAGGTCTTCAACGCTGCCAAAGACCAATCCTTTGGCGGCCGCATTGCCTTTGTTGAGGACTATGATGAGGAGATCGCTCAATACCTGGTTCAGGGAGTGGACCTCTGGCTGAACAATCCCCTTCCACCCTTCGAGGCCAGCGGTACTAGCGGAATGAAGGCAGAGATAAATGGAACGCCCCAACTGAGCGTTCTGGATGGCTGGTGGATCGAGGGGTTCAACGGCAAGAACGGCTGGGCCTTTGACGGAAATGGAAGCGACAACGGCGACTCCAGAGACGCAGAGGAACTCTATGGCATTCTTGAGAAAGAGATAGTGCCTCTGTACTATGAGAAAGACGAAGCCGGAGTCCCTCACGGATGGGTCAGAGTCATGAAGGAGTCGATAAAGAGCACTGCCCCTGCCTTCAGTTCCCGAAGGATGGTCAAAGAGTACGCCCTGAAGTTCTACCAGAGCGCTCTGAGATCGGCCAACGGAATAAAGCCGTGATGACGTAGCCAGACAGCCAAGTTGGATGAACAAGCTGCGAGCGTACCCCGGACCGGAGGGATGGAGCTTCATCTTGATTCCGGATGAGATGCTTTTTATAGATCTATTTTAGAGATGTCGCCTATTACCACGCACGAGAGGCCAGGAGCGGCTGGTGGGCTGTTTGTTCGTGCCAATTCAATCCTCTCTTCAGGGTAGCCGAGCTCTGTCAGGACAGCGACATCCTTGGAAAGACCTTCAGCCTCAAGATGACGGCAGATAAGAGGCAGATTCGTTGAGTCATCGGTCAGAAGAAAAACACACCTCCCTGCTCTGATCTCTGAGGCTATCCGGGCCAGGGAATCATAGACAATAGCCCTTCCATGAAGTGTCACGGGGACCATCCTTAGCTGGCTGATCCTCAATCGTGCACAAGCTACCTGCATGCTGGATATTCCTGGTATGATCTGGCCGTCAAGATAGCCCAAGCCGCTGAGCATGGGGTCGCCGGTGGATAGGACTACTGCCCTCTCAGGCAACTCCCTGAGCTTTTTGTAGTCTTCGATTATGTGGATGGAGCATTCGGGCCTTATATGCTGGCGCGCAATCTCGATGGCTCTTTCAGATCCGTAGATCGTACAGGCCTCGCTTATGGCTTTCATAGCTTCCTGGGTAAGCATTCCAGGTCCAGCACCAACGCCAACGATGATCATGGAACCGAATCCCTCAGGATTCTTCCGTCCTTGTGCAGCAATACTATCCTTGTGAAGGGGAGCCTCGATCTTGCTTTTTCAATGGCCGTATTGATGCGCGAATGCTCAGGTTCTCTATCAACCATCTCAGCCACGGTGCGGTAGCCAGTCTCCTCCAGAACCTCCGGCCAAGCCCACCTAAGGATGAGGGCAGGCAGGCCGCAGAGGATGCTATCCTGCCCCTCATCGAACTGGAGCCTGTCCAGATGGCTGCCGAGGAGGACGGCCTGATGATCTGGGAAGAGAATCCGGCTGTACTTGAGGCCAGTTCTTCCGGTGGTTACTAGAACTTTTTTTTGCCCTTTAATCTCCTCATTTCTGCTCGTGGCAAGATGATCGTTCCACGGCTCCACAAATCCAGTCGAGCCCAGGATGGAGATCCCGCCAGCTACGCCGACCTTTGGGTTCAATGTGAGAATCGCGATCTCTTTCCCACGCAGCACGGTTAGCTCTACGACTACACCCTTCAGACCAGTCATCTCTAGGCCTTCTTCAATAGCCCTCATGATCTGTCGACGGGCGGACCTGCTTATCGCAGGCTTGCCTTGTGGGGCACATAGGCCACCTGCCGTGATGCTTCCTATGCCCTCTCCTGCAATCAGCTCAATTCTTTCGGATTCCCTGGCCTTGGCCAATACCTCGATCCCGTTTGTAATATCGAACTGATGGTCTCCGCCTTCTTTCACTGCTCGGCTGATCCCTGCCCTGGCCTCCACAGTCAGGGAGACTCTAATGCCTGCCGGAGTCATTACATCTACGATTTCTAATCTTTCACCAGGCTCTAGCGCTAGAGAAAGAACTGCGCCTTTGCAGGCGGCGGCAGTGGTGGTCCCTGTGGTGTATCCACGCAACAGCATCCTGCCGTCGGATAGAAGAACCCATTTTCCGCTTCTGATCTTGTCCTGAGTGTAGGGGTCGCCCGAGCGTTCGATCCATTCTTCCGGGATCTCGAACCCGGTCACTGGATCTCTGATAGGACCTATTGCAGGATTTCCATCGCAATCTCTTACCGAGTCCCTAGTCATAGACATCTTTCCGAGCTATCTCATTTGGGCGATGAAGCTTACTTGACTATCAGATCAACCCGTGTATCAGTGGCGGGATCTTTCGAACATATTGATTATCTCATTTATGGAGGCAACCGCAATTGGAGTTCCGCCACGGGTCCCCACTGTGGATATGGATGGCACGTCCATGGACCTCAGCCTTTCTTTGCTCTCGGCTGCGTTCACAAAGCCCACCGGAGTGCCTATGATCAGCCTCGGCTTGGCTTTTCCCGAACTCATCAGATCGCAGAGAGTGAGAAGGGCAGAAGGAGCGTTCCCTATAACCACTATAGATCCCGTGAGTTCTTCCTGATGTGCCAGGATGCCAGCAGAGGTTCTTGTTATACCTCTTTCACTGGCCAAGTCGTCGCCCGACCCTATGAAGGATGTAACAGAGCTGTTATGGCCCTTTTTCAGCACTCCTGCTGCCACCATCTTTATGTCAACCAAGATCGGGGAGCTATCTTCGAGAGCCATGAGGCCCGTTTTCACAGGATCGTGCATGAATCTAAGGATTTCTGCAATGCTCGGGTCGCCCGTGGCGATGACGCACCTCTGCCTGATCCGATCCTCTGGGCCTGCATCGCCGATGAGGCTGGAGATCAGCTTACGGCTCTTCCTGCTTATCTTCATGGCCTCAGAGGTAGTAGCTCCGATATCAGTATATACTTCGTCCATCATCCTTTTCCCGTCTTCTTTTATCATCATTCACCCCCAACCATCATCAAGCATCAATGACTCGACCTGTAATTCCGTATCTGCATCGACATCCATATCAGTTGGAAGGTTAACGGCATCTTCATACGACCGGCAACGTCCTTTGGCATTTATATGGTTCTTCGTGCTCTTACTTCGTATTGGTTTACTATCGTAACTTTATAATCAGTATCGAACTTTCATTATCATTCTCACAGTCGCTCATGAAAATGCCGGCACTCCTTAATCCTTATCAGATCGACTAGTAGCTGTACTTTGTCTGGTATCCTCTCCGGGTAATTATTCTTCCGTCTTTTATGTAGGAGTCAGCAGAGGCCACAAAGAGGGTAAACCTAAAGCCATTTGGCCTGGCCTCCATAAGATCAGGTGCGTTCATGACCAAAAAGGTCTCTTCATCCCGGGCTATGTCTCTGGCCAGAACACAGGGCCTCGATAGGTCGATCTCCGTAAGGATAGCCGTCAGGTCTTGGTCTGCCAGGTTGTAGAGGACCATTCCGAATCCTGCCCTTACCAGTCTTTTGATTCTAGAAGAATCAACCGCACCAGATAGCAGCACAAAATCGTTGACCAGAGGTGCTCCGGCTCTGGCAGCCACCGCCGAGAAAGCGCTGACCCCTGGGCAGAGATGTAGATGGCAACCCCTGGACTCCTCAAAAATCCTCCAGGCCGAGCTGAAAATTGATGGATCGCCACCAGTGAGGATGGATGTCTGCAGACCCCTATCGGATGCTGCATTTGCCTCCACAAATCGGAGGGCCATCCTCTGGGCATAGCTTCCTTGGTGAATGATCTTCTCTCCAGGAGAGATACCATTGATTGCCTGTAGGTACCTAGACGCTCCAAATATCTTGGACGAGCCTTTGAGCAGACTTTCGGCTTCGTATGTCAGTTTATCAGAAGATCCAGGTCCGGTGCCCACGATGTTGATCCTGGCCTGCCTTGATGCGTTTCCCTTGACCATGCCCGCTCCATCCAGGATAAGGACTGTGAACATGTCAATTCTTTCTTCATGCTCTTCCAGGTCAAGCAGTGCCCCAGCCTTTGTCCAATGCAGCTCCTCTCCGGCCCTGGCCACGTTCTTGGCTACCAGCACATCGGTATCCGGGCCGTAGATCTCCAGGGCCTTTTTCATCTGCCAGTCGCGTCTTCTCGACCGGGGGTTGTAGATAGCGGTAGGCATGCGGTATTCTGCAGCCAGCTTCAATCTCTCCTCGATACAAGACCACGGGGTTAAAAGATCACTGAGGCTGATCACAGCAACCGATTCTCTGAAGACGATGCCTGCTAGAGCTGCGGCTGCTGCAAAGGAGGTAACCCCGGGCACCACTTCCACGTCGCCGATGTCTTCCTTTGCAGAAGCCAACTCCAGCCCTAGGCCTGCCATGCCGTAGATGTTGGGGTCGCCGCTACTGACCAGGGCCACCGACCCATCTTTGAGAAGATCCACTGCAGTCTTGGCCCTGTCCACTTCCTTTCCCATGCTGCTGGATATGACCTGCTTTTTTTCTAGAAGATCTTCGATCAGCTCCAGATATGGCTTATAACCTACTACGAAATCCGCACCTTGAACGGCCTTAGCAGCCTGGATGGTCATTTGCTTTCTATCGCCCGGACCTATGCCGACGATGGAGAGCTTATGAGACGGCCTATTCACCGATGGCAATCGTGACCCTCCCGTAAGCCCTCTTTGGCATTACAAGCCTATCCGACAGGGCCAGGGCCGCGGGCTCGGCCACGCCCAAAAGTCCTAGATCTGAGGCTCTAGATGGCGTTGTTGTCCTTTGAGCGTTCAGGACCTCACTAGAGAGATAGATCACTTCTTTCCCCAAGGATTTAGCCGCCTCATTTATCCCCGCTTCATCCTTCTTGAGCCAGGCGGTGGCAAAGACACGAATCTCATCTCGTTTTCGACCAACAGACTTCAAGACAGAGTCAAGGGCCTCCAGCACTTCCTGGGCGCTGACGCCCTTTCTTGCTCCCAGGCCAACCACTAAGCCTTTGCCCTTGAGAACGGCAACATCGTTGTCCACGATCACTATCTTCGGGCCTTTCAGCCTGAGGATGGGCACGTCCTCTTTCAGGAATGCCAGGTTTATCTTTTTTGATGATTCCCGGTTTATGATTCGCGTGCCTAAGGCCGATGCTACCCCCTCCAAGTTGGGTCTACTGGAAGCGTCGGTAGCAGTGGTTATGGCCGGGTACAGGCCAAGCTTCGCATTGAGGAATAGAGCCAGATCGTTGGCTCCGTGGTGACCACCGACTACCGGCACGGCGCAATGGAGAGCCGAATCAACTGCCACAACAGGAGTATCCTCCCATTTGTTCTCCAGATGTCCGCAGAGAGATCTGACCACAATGCCAACAGCCATGACCGCCACCACCAGGTCAAAGCTCTTCAGAACATTGCCTAGGCAGTTGCCGTCGTACAGAACCAGAGACGGTCTGTAACAATCCTCGAGAGCCTCGCAGATCTTTTGCCCTGCCTTTTGGTCTCTGGGAAAGACGAAAACCGCTACCGATTCCGGTATAAGTGTGACCTCCAAAAGCCGGTCCTGCTAACCACTCTGCCCACCAGTATCAGAGCGCTGCGATTTATGCCAGCCTGTTCCACCTGGTCCGCAATGTTTAGAAGGTTTCCGATCAGGATCCTCTGGTCAGGCCAGGAGGCGTGAAAGATCACAGCAACTGGCGTTTCCGTAGGCAGCTTTAGAGACTTGACGACCTCTCTTATCCTGTCAGTTCCCAGGAATATGGCCATGGTGGAACCGTGCTGGGACAGTGAGGAGAGTTCGTCTTGCTCCAGGGTGTTGCCCGCGGGCCTGGTTATTATGAGAGATTCGGAGATGCCCTTGAGGGTCAGCTGGGTCTTCAAGGCAGCCGAGGCTGCGAAGAGCGAGGAGACGCCTGGAACGACCTCTACTTCTACACCGGCCTCTTCAAGTGGCTGCATCTGCTCCAGGATGGCCCCGTAAAGCGACGGGTCGCCGCTGTGCAGCCTGACAACCCTTTTTCCAGACCGCAGGGCTTGCAGCATAAGCTCGGTGGTCCGCTCCAGGGAGAGCTGGCTGCTGTCCACTAGCTCTGCCTTAAGGCCATCCAGTAGTTCGGGGTTTACAAGGGATCCGGCGTAGATGATGAGGTCAGCTTCCTCGATCAACTTATGGCCCTTGACTGTGATCAGCTCTGGATCGCCGGGGCCGGCTCCGACGAAGTAGATCTTCGGTCTCCTGTGTTTTTCTTTCTCCCTCATCTTACTCTCCGGGCGTACAGGACGCTGAAGTAATCGCTCCGTTCGGGCATCTCATCAGCCAGCTTTGCCCGGACTACCTCCTCCTCTGCTGTGCACAACTTTGTGCCCAGGATGAACTGGCCGAACCCCTTCTCCTCCAGGTCTCGAGATATTTTCCTTGGCTTGGTTGCCTTTATCCGGATGACTGTGTCCTGATCCGAGCCGTCGGAGACCAGGAAGGACTTATCCAGGCCTACGCCGAACCTGGAGGCTAGGGCAGGAACTATGCCCACTCCTGGAATGGTATCCACTTCCACATTTGGATATTTTTGATTCATAACTCTTTTCAAGTGGGTAAAGGTGGAGAACGTGTTGATGTCTCCCACACAGGCAAAGCCAGTGAGTGCCGTGGCTGCGTAGCCAGCTATGATATCTGCATTCCTGGACCAGATCTCCTCCAGCTTGGTCTCGTCTCCGATCATGGGAAAGTCCAGGATCTCCGGTTGGCAGTAAGCCATAGCTAGGTTGGCGGCCATCTCTCCAGGCACGAATACTTTCGATGAGCTGCGTAGGGCTTCTACCGTTTTCAGAGTCAGTAGACCCGGATCGCCAGGGCCCAAAGAGATGCCGATCAGCACTTGCCCACCACCATGAAAATGGGGTTGATAGACTTCAAAGCGAAGTCACCGGCCAGCTCGTAGCCTCTGGATATCTGTATCTGTAGCAGCTCCTGAAATACTCCGCCATTTTTCATCAACTCCGTCATCTTTGAGGCCATTCCTATCCTAGCCAGGTCGGCGATAATGATGCAGCCGGGCGCAGCTCTTTCCAGGATTTTAGGAAAGAAAACCTCGATCTGGCGAGTGCCGCCTACGAAACACCTGTCAATCCGTGGTATCTCCGGCAGAAGATCGGAAGCATCGCCGCAGAGGAATATACCTCCAGGAACCTTGACTTTAGAGGCTTCCACTGCCTCTTTCCGAACGTCTATCCCATATATCCTGTCGGTGTAACGGGAGGCTGCCAGGGAGACGGCACCAGAACCGCAACCAAGGTCAAGGAACACATTGCCGGGAAGTATGTTCAGCTTCCCCATGGCGATGTGGATGTTTTCCTCCTGGGTGGCGGTGCCTGGAAGCTTCATGGAATTGAAGATGAAAGGAACGGATATAAGTTTAATCCAAGTGGATTTGTCTCTAGTAAAATTAATTGAAGTCATAAGCCCTAGCCGAGAAGATCTCTTTAGAACGGGATTAGCTGACTGAATTCGACCGGCCTAATCCGAATCAGGATCGGATTCGCTGCTTAGGAAATCCAGATCAGAACAATCGAGCTTGAGGTCGAAGTAACCGGATATCCTGACGATGTCCAGGTGGGAGATCTCATAAGCGCCTCCTTTTCTTTCCAGGGGTGGGTTATTCTCGATCTCTCCCAAGGCAAGGCCGACCTCCCCAGCCTTGAAACGCTGGTAGACCTGTCCCCAAGGCACAAGGTGAGCGGTTCGCGCAGTGCCTGCTCCGTGCCGCAGCTCGACTGCCAGAATCCCTTTTCTCCCCGAGCGGATGATGAATTCCGTCTCTCTTGCGAGCTGGTGGTTGCCTGCGGCCAAGCTGAAGTGCTGCTTGAAGTAAAGGGATTTTGTCTTGCGGGCATCAATGCTCTTGCATTCGATGGCTAAGTAGTACTCAGGATTTCTCGAATCAACTAGAATGTCTACAAGCTGAGAAGCGAAGCGCGACTGCTTTAGTCGGTAGGCTATGGCGTGAATTCCTTCTCTCTCGAAGAATGAGTTCAGCGCAGCGGTCAGCGCCCATTCGAAGTCGCCCATATCATCTTCCCAAGAATTTCATCTCTCTAAAAAGATGTTCTAACCTAAATCTCCTTTGCTGCAAGGCTGGTATTACTTTCGCTCCAGGCGTCCACCATCGGTTTATCAACAGCCAGAGACATAATTGAGATGCTTGCAGATCTGGCAGGCAGGAAGATGAGATGGTTGTGGGAAGAACTTTGTGGGATCTTATATGGGAGATGATACAGAACCCCAGGCTGAGGGCATCGTTCTTAGCAGTGCTCATCCTTCTAGAGGTTGCTTTAATAATACTGGCTCTGTTGATCCATGACGGCTTGCTGACCATGAAGTTCAGCCTTGGAGGCTTTGACGTTGAGGTTCCTCGACGAAGCGCAGCTTTTACTGGTTTTTGGTTGAGAATGTTTCTTCGTTAACCGATTTTCCATTTGTATTTCGAAGGAATGGTTCTTGCTTGCTTTTCAACAAAATATCGCTCAATGTCGCTCAAAATATTTAATTATCAAACCGGGCGATATCTAATCTCTTGAACCTAGAAGCAATAAACAAAAAATACAGCATGAAGATCTGTTGACGCTGGCCAAGAGTATGGCGTAAGCACCTATGCGTCAAGAAAATGGACTTATTAAGGCGTTGCCCGCCGGAGGCGCAGGCCGAGCTGGAAGGCAAGTAGATCCATTTTCGCAAAAATAACCCTCTGTCTGCAAAATAACCTATTTGAGAACAACCTATTTTATCACCACCTGCGTTATGTACAGCACGATAGCTAGAGCATTCAAGGGCAAATCAACGGAATCATCCAGGATCTTCAGAGGGTAGATTATGTTAAAAGTTGGCAGATTCATACGCGGCAAGACCATCACCGATGCGTGGCACAGGGGCCTTAATCTTATTTGGAGGCAAGGGCAGGAGCTTACAGACGAGCGTGGGACCAAGATAAAGGAGCTTTTAGCCCTTCAGGTTGTTGTGGAGGACCCTTACCAGGAGATGATCCCCCACGAGTACTCCTGGAACCAGGAGCGTTTGGAGGAGTATGCAGCTCAGCTCCTAAGCGGCCAGAACCCTGGCTTCGAGTACACCTATGGCGAGCGGCTGCGGAGCTGGAACATTCCCGGAGATGATTGTTCTCGGAATCCTTCTGCCCCTGTTGATCAGCTTGAGCACGTCATCCGCCGCTTGAAAGCATCGCCCTCGACCCGTAGGGCAACGGCCGTTACCTGGATACCGCCCGTAGACAACGCCAGGGACGAGGTTCCCTGCATGATCGTTGACGACTTCAAGCTTCGCGACGGAAAGCTGAACCTGGCGATCTTTTTTAGGAGCCACGACTTTGCCGGTGCTTACCCGGCAAACTTGTACGGATTGGCCAGGGTCCTGCAGTTTGTTTCCGGCGAGGTGGGCGCAATGCCAGGCTCTATCTCCACCACAAGCGCCTCGGCCCACATCTACGACCACGACTGGGACTGGGTGCAGGAGATGCTGCTGGAGACGCCGAGATCTGAAGGTTGATTGTGGAGGAATGCTCGCGCTCTTCAAAATAATGATCTCGCCACGAGTTCAGAAGTATCTGCTTAGCCTGGATAAAGACAACGCTAAGGTCATTAAAGACCATATAAACGAACTAAAGAAAGACCCATTCACGCCCCGATCACAATGTGATGTCATAAAAGAGAAAGGCAAGCGTCCACCACTCTATAGGCTTAGGGTTGGAAGGCATCGCTTGGAGTATTTCGTTGAAGGAGATACGATTTTTATATCGTCGATATTTCCAAGATCCGGTAATTCCGACTATAGTTAAGGTTATAAATAAAGAGGAATAAAAAAGGAATAGAGGCTTAGAATGGCTGCCGAAATAACTGGAAAGGCAATAACCAAAGAAGAAGAGTATGCCGATGCTGAGTACAGGCGATTTCTTAAGGAAAAGGACAAGTACGTAGATTTTGATGAGTTTTGCCGCAAGAAGGGTATTTGACTCATTTATGAGTCAGGTAAATCAATTTTCAAAATGCCACAAGATCTCATTAAGGGCCAATCCCTACTATCTCTTTCAAATAGACAAGATTTTGCCGGAATTAATCCGGCCAACCTCTACATTGGCCAGGGTCCTGCAATTGTCACGTCGAGGTTGGCGCAATACCTGGCTCGATCTCTACCACAAGCGCCTCGGCCCACATTTATGACCGCGACTGGGGCTGGGTGCAGAGATGCTTCTGGAGACGCCAAGGTCGAAAGGACTTTAAAGTAGGATTCGGCTTGATTCAGTATCCGAAAGTGTAAAAAAAATGCAAAATATAAAATGAAGAAGAAGATCGGCTTAGGTGAATTGGGCCTATTGCTTTCAACAATATCATTAGCTGTTGGATTCTGGTGCTATATTGAAGGAAGAGATTTTGGATCACGGATCGCTATAAAGCTGTTTGGGGCAGCATTAAGCATATGGATAAATTTGACAATAGTCAGAGGGGGTCAATTAGCGAGGAAAAAGAAAGGCATTGGGAGAAAGTAAGCTCACTAACATATTCTACGATCTTAACCTTTCTTTGCCCAAATGACCTACGATGTTCCGTCGTATACGCCGATAAGCTGGAATATAACGAATAGATGCACTGAAATCATAATTACTGGCATCGATAATCCACGAAAGAAGTAACGGACGCAATACTTGGCCTTGCAAAAGTAATAAGGGAGAATAATAATAAAAGGGAAAAATCTAAGTTTCAGCCTGATGAGCCAGAGGATGATAGGAGGAAAGGTGGAGCAATGAGGCCAACCTGCTCTTGGATTATTATAATGAGATAAACTGGTTGCTGGATGATGATATTAGGACGACGTTGATTCCAAGAGTGTTACAACTATCTGACGACCAATACCTGAACCTAGCTCTTTTAAGATTTAAAAATTTTAGCCGAGGATTTGAGGAAGCTATGAAACGTCAACGACGATTTGATGATTTTCCTTATTGCAGCTAAGATTGTGCCTGCCTTTCTCGTAGAAGCTGGAACTCTGTACGACGTGTTACAGAGAAAGATATCTGAATCAAATACATCTCTTTCGCGGCCTATGAACGCCTGAAAATAGTTTTATGTCTTTTACAAGATTCTTCAAAATGGTATACAATTTGTCACGTATGAGCTGGAATTAGTAACTCTAGTATAACGATTCCAAATTA
>PMNG01000011.1 GCA_003162615.1 Methanothrix sp.
CCTCCGAAGAGCCTCACAAACCTCGATCGGTCTGCTTCAGGCATGCCTGAACTCAGACGGGGATGGAGTATGCTGTAGCCTTCAACGACATATCGCTTATGCTCATCAAACCTGGGGCGGTTGAGAGGGTGAGCCATGGCCTCCACCAGCCGCCGGGCAGAGTCGTAGGGCATCTTGGTATCTTCGTCAACTGTGATGACGTACTTTATCCCGGGCAGGATCGATACGTCCCCTGTAATTTTGAAGAAGCTATTTTCGGATCCGCCTCGCAACAGAGCGTTGAGCTCCCCGAGTATGCCCCGTTTTCGCTCATAGCCCCTCCAGATCTTCTCCTTAGGGTCCCATATGCGCTGGCGGGGAAAGAGAAAGAAGATACTATCATGGTACTTTTCATTCAGACCCTCGACTCCGTGACGAGCCATGAGCAACAGATGCTCATCATCAGGCACGACCTCCTGCTCGGCGTCGCACAGATCCGTTAGAAGGCCGAATTGGAGGTTTATATCCCGGTTTGCCAGGTATCGAACCTCGAGACCCTCCAGCAGATCCATAACTTTTTCAGGGCTGGTCAGAACAGATGGAACAACCACCAGAGTTCTTAGATCTTGCGGAATGCCTGAAGAGAAGTCCATTCTGGGGAGAGCATGAGGCCTGACCATCAGAGTCGCCAGCCAGTTCACTAGGCCGACCGCAGGACTGCTTATGCAGATCACAAGGAAAATGGAAGCTAAGACCAGCATCCATCCGGTCGATCCAAGCTCATAGGCCCGGGCCAGTACTGCAGCGCTGATGAGCGCTGTGACCAGCGTTATCGCGCCGAGATAACAGAGCAAAGGGAACCGGTGAATAATCCTGCTAAGTGACTCCATCAGCGATCGGCTCATCCCGGCAGCTCTCTCAAGCTCAGGTACCCCCTCATCTATCAGGTAGAACCCAACGTGCGCACTTCGATCTTCGCTGCCCCTGGCCTCGACACTCGCCTGGGCCAGTTTTACCGACCTATGTGCGACCTCTTCCTCAGATAGCAAGCTGCACCTTGCGATCCTCTCAACTGTGTGGCGGTAACGATCCCGGGTGGCGAAGTCCATCTGGCTATATGTGCCTCCTGGGTCCATGTGCAGTACCTTCTCGACAGCGCTCGTTCCCTCTACAAACTTCTTCCAGTCCATGGACTCAAGAAAACGAAAGCTCCCAATGCTGTTGCCTATGGAGACCTTATCTGCCGCCTCTTGTTGGATGTCCTCCTGGACCATCTGCACGATGGTCTTTCCTATCTCGGATAGACGCTCTTCAATCCATACTAGAGGGAGATCCAAAGCATGGCTCTGTCCCTCCAACTTTCGGGCAAATTCAGCAACAAAGGCACTTGACATTGGTGGGTCTGAGCTGGCCAGATCAGCCACCACAACGACCATGCTCTTTGGTTCAGTCTCTGCCGTCAGAATTACCTGATCTGCCCAGTAACTTGCCAGGTTGCGGTCGATCCTGCTCTTAGCGATTCGCAAAGAGATTCGCCGCAGGTTCTCTATCAGCGCAAGGCGGAGCATGATCGCAATTGCCCAGAGCTCGCCCAGTTTAAGCACTGTGATCGTCTGGTACGCATCCACGAAGCGCTTCAGGCTTTCTGCATCCACTCGACCATCGGAATGAAGGATCAGCTCCCTGGCAAGGTCATAAATGCGTGGGTAGCCGGCCAATGGCCCTTTGAGCATATGCGGCAGCTCTTTGCTGTAACCTTTCGGCAGATGCCGCTTGGACATGCGAATCTGCTCTTCTATCTTGTAGAAGTTGTCAAGTAGCCACTCAGAAGCTGGTGCAATGCTAAGGTTAGATGCCACAGCCTCTGTCAGCAGCTCGTTTGCCTGCAACAGTATTGCCTCGTTCTCAGCCAGCCTTGGCAAAAGCAGGTCCTTGCCGGGCATTGGATCAACTTCATGGCGTTCTGCCAACGCCTTGGCATGCCGCTCCATCTGGTCGGTGCTGAACAGCTCCGATCGTAGCGGCTGCTCATAGCTATACTGGAGTGGAAAGGCATTGCTGTCGAGGCGTGCCTTGAGACGATTTAAGCTCCTATAAACTTGATTTTGGTTTGGAATCAATTCTCGACACCGGTTAGCTGCACAGTGGTTCAATATCGTTTGCCTGCTATTCTGACGGCAGGAAGATCCCCAAACTCTAACTGAATAAAAAGAGTTCAGGGCTTTGATAGGTCAGCATGATGATTCCAGCTATACAGCCAGATCTTCGATATTCCAATTGCTTATCTTATCTTTGATATTCAACGCTAAATGATGAATGGATCAGAGAAGCACAGAGGGGGGGTCATACCCGCGCCTGCCTCTTTGGATTCTCCACCTTACTTGAGCAATATCTCCCTTTCATCTTTGACTCGATCAGAGCCTCCATCCTTCCTTGTGGCCGTCGCGTTGTCCTATACAGTCGTTTGAACCATTATGGGTAATAGCTTTTTCTATTATGGTAATGGCGGTATTGTGTTAAATAGTTCATTATTCACCGGTTAAGTGCTTATTGATAATATGGTAACCTATTGAATAATTTGCAAAGGTATATTTGTGAAAAGGCCTTAATACGTCCAATAGGAGGTTTTTGATATGTCATTGAAACTATATGTTTTGACAATATTGCTCATCCTGGCTTTCTTAGTTACAGGAGTCTACGGAGACATCCATGTCGGTGTTTCTGGAGGAAGTGGCAGCGGCAGTCGAGGATCAGTTGGATTTGGAATTGGAGCGAATAAGGATGCAACGGTAACAGGTTGCATCGCAGCAAACGGCGCTTCTTTGTATCCGACATTAACTATCAGCGGCATTGGCGATTTGGATGAAAACCACCAGGTCACAGACAGTGCCCAAAACCACGCAGAGATACATGCTAAAGTAGTCGATGGGCTAAACATTCAATACTCAGATACGCTTACGCCTGGTGCAGGCAATTTGGGCTCCACCACAGGCGCAGTCGAAGCTGATCAGACTTTGACCGTTGGCGATTCAAAATTCATAAAATGCTCTCAAAGCGCTTCCAATTTGGAAGGAGATAAAGCTAGTGCGGGGATAGAGATTGAACATGGTTCATTAACCAACTATCAAGGTCATGCCCTTGCTGGTTTATCTTCGGCGAAAGCATATCAGAGCTTTGAGGCTGCATCAGGAAGGGAGATAAAGCTTTATTCCTTGTCCTTCAATGCCGAAAAAGATAATGCGAAGACCTGGATAGAGGTTGATGGTACAAAGGGCAACTTGGGAAATATTACAAATTTCGCCGACCGGGCATACGCATCGGCCACAAATGCGAATGCAAGCCAAACCTTCAATAACGCAACAGGAAACGAGATAAAGCTTGGCACATCTTCATCGAATAAGGAAAAAGACAACGCCGATGTCAGCATGGAGATCGAGAAAGGAGCTGTCAGCAATTTCACTGCTAAGGCCGATACAACCCTTGTTAATGCCAGCGCCAGTTTGGTAAACTCATCCGCGAGTTCATTGATATCCGGGAAAAGCTTAGTCTTTGAGGCGAAGGCTTCCGACTCATTGGGAGATAGGGTCAGAGCGATCACTAAGGTCAAAAACGGAACTCTCACTGGCGGAGTTGCAGATATTGCGTTCGTTGATAGTCCTACAAACACTCTAAAGGCATCTCAGAGCGCCAGTACTTTAGAAGGGACTTCTCTTGATGCAGATGGGAAAGCTTCGAATGTCACAGGGATTACAGTGCACAAATCATCGAACATAGATAATCCAAGCATTAGCGACTATCAAAACAGTGCAAGTGTCATAGCGGGAACTCCTTCCGTTATCCAACCATAATAGCCTCGAAAGAGGCTCCTCCTTTTTAGTTTCAATTCTTTCTAGTGATCCTTCTGACAAGTTTATAACCGGCCACTTTGAAAACGTCCCATTGTCTCTCTACCCCAGGTCCTTCAACGCTCTCATTGCCCTAAAAATGAGATGTTCCCAAGGTCTCGACCCTCTGCGGGAACGACTCCACCAACCTAAAGCCTACTTGACCGCAGGTTCCATGAACTGGAGCCCAGAGCCCCTTCACAAGTCTTTCAGCTCATGACCATTCTTGAAGGTCCATGTAACTCCTTGATCATAATCGAGCATGACCCCTGATCTACGAGAACGCCCAAAGGATGGTTGAGTACATCTAGCAGGGTTGCACGTTGCACGATGCTGCCAAAGAGGCCGCGTTCCTGCTCTACCTACCTGAAACCGATACGTTCCTTGAGGATATGACCAGAAATGCCGACGAGTATTTTACTTCGATGAGGGGCCAAGAACTACGACGAAGCTTATTTCGAAAGCTTATCCAAAAAAGAGCAGAAGATCCAGACAAACATTGGAAGCCTGGACATGATCACTCCCCCCAGCAGAGAAATGAAAAATTGGCTCCTCGCTGTTTCCGATG
>PMNG01000212.1 GCA_003162615.1 Methanothrix sp.
TCCACATGATTTAATAAGAATTGTTTAATGCTGGTTTTGATAACCTAAAATTGACCAGAAAAAGGGGCTAACGATAACCGAAAATTGACCACCTTGAGCAGTTGTCCTCCAGGTAGAGTGGCTCGGGATTTAGAGAGCCAATTACAGTGGAGGAAAAGGAGTGCTCAAGATGGATCAGTATGAGATGATAAGGACTGGATGTCGTGTCTATGGGAAAAACATCAGTGAGATGTCCAGGATGACAGGTCATTCACGCAACACGATCAAGAAAGCGATACGTGGTGAGCCATGGGGTTACAAAGAGAGAGCACATCAGCCGTTTCCTGTTCTTGAAAAGTACCTGACGGTTATCGACGGTTGGCTTAAATGTGACAAGGACAAGCCGAAGAAGCAGCACCATACGGCGCGTCGGGTGTACAATCGCTTAGCGGATGAGCATGGCTATCAAGGCGGTGAGTCCACCGTTCGCCGCTATGTTCGGTTTGCGAAACTGGCTTTGGGCATCGACACGCCCAGCGCCTTTATTCCCTGTGAACCGGATGCGGGGCATGAAGGGGAAGTGGACTGGGGAGCGGCGACAGCGATCCTGGCCGGAGAGGAGATCCGGCTGAAGTTTTTCTGCATGCGGAGCAAGTATTCCGGCAAGCATTTTGTACGCTTTTATTTTTGTGAGCGGCAACAGGCGTTTTTTGATGCGCACATCCATGCGTTTTCCTTTTTTGGCGGAATCTTTCCGGTATTGATCTATGATAACCTGACGACCGCGGTAAATAAGGTGTTACGTGGGAGAGAACGGATTGAGCAAGAGGGATTTGGCAAGTTCAAGGCTTACTACAGTTTTGATGCTCGTTTCTGCAATCCCGACAGCGGTCACGAAAAGGGTGGCGTTGAGGGGTTGGTTGGTTTTGCCAGACGCAATTACATGGTTCCGATTCCTGAGGCTGACAACCTGGAAGAGCTCAACGAAAAGGTCCTGCGGCAGTGTGTTGCCTATGGGAATCACAAGATGTCCGGGCGAGATCGAACAGTAAATGAGTTTTATGAGGAGGAGAAGGCAAAACTTCTTCCCCTTCCCGAAGCAGTTTTCAAAAACGTAAAGATATCTGCCGGCCAGGCCGATAAATACGCCACAGTCATTATTGATAAGAACCGGTATTCCGTGCCGAGCCGTTATGCGGGGTTTCGAGTGAAGGCATTGCACTATGCGGATCGGGTGGAGATTTTCATTGGTGCAAAGAGGGTGGCTACGCATGAGCGTTCATACGGCAACAATAAATGGATTCTAAATCCGGATCATTATCTGGAACTTATTGAGCAGCGCCCGATGGCTTTCAACAGCGCAAGGCCCATTCGACAATGGCGAAAGAGCTGGTCTCAGTCCTTGAACACTCTCCTGGAGAGATTTTGCCGTGCACAAGGGGAGACCAAAGGTATCAAGGATTTCATTGCCGTTTTGATGTCCTACCGGGATTACGCTGCCGGCGAGGTTGAAGCCGCCGTTGAGCTGGCCATAGAGAACAATATCAGCGCCAGCGATGGGGTCCGTCACCTTCTTATTTATGCCGACGACGTATATAAAACTATCGCACCCCTGGCCTCTTGGTCGAGCCTGCCACCTCCAAACATATCAGTTTACGGACAACTGGGAGGTGTGCAATGACAATAGGAACATTTATTGAGTTGCAGGCAAATCTCAAGACGTTGAAGCTAGCCAGCATGGCCCGTAATCTGGAGGGTTCCCTGCGGCAAGCAAAAGAGAGTGGAATCGGTTATGATGAGTTTCTCCTTGAGCTGACCCACGCCGAGCTGCAGACTAGGGCTGAAAACAGTCTCAATCGTCGGATCAGCGAGGCGAAGTTCCCTCTTCTGAAACCTATGGAAACCTTCGATTTATCAGCCGTGCCCGAACTGGATCTTCGGCTTTTTCGGGACCTTGCGGGAGGTGACTATATTCGGGAACACAGGAACGTCATTTTTTCGGGACACAGCGGCGCCGGTAAAACCCATATGGCCATCGCCCTGGGGATTGAAGCCTGTAAGAATAACTTTCGGACCCGTTTTGTCACATGCTACGGTCTGGTCAATGAATTGATCGAAGCAAGACAAGAGAGAGTGCTGCAACGACTGGTCCAAAGGTACGTCCGATACGATTTACTTATCTTGGACGAACTCGGATATATCCCTTTTTCCAAGGAAGGATCTGAACTGCTTTTTCAGGTACTGGCGGAAAGATACGAGAAAGGGTCGGTCTTGATTACCACCAACCTAGGTTTCGCGGACTGGACTCAGGTGTTTGGTGATCCTGTCATGACCGCCGCTTTGCTGGATCGACTGACCCACAAAGCCCATATCGTAACTTGTCCCTGGGATAGCTACCGACTCAAGCAGAGCCTGATGGAAAAAAGAAAACACGGAAAGGACAAACCATGCAACTAACCGTTTATAATCCACAAAAAGGCAGATTGGAAACGATTAAGGCAGAGTTTACCAAAGATAATACAACCTGGTTCAGCAACTACAGTAACAACCACGACATCTCTATGATAACGGATATTGACGAGGATATTCTGATAAGTGAATTCGATTACTCGTATCCATTCATGATTTATGGCGTGTCGAGATCCGATATTGATTTTGACCAGAGAAAAGCAAAACAGCTCAGGCACCAGTACGAATAAAACCGGTCAAGAGGATCGGAAAGCAGCGGCATGCTAAATGGAGGGGTGAGGTGATTAACCCTCGTCATCTCGAACTTTAAAC
>PMNG01000016.1:0-125 GCA_003162615.1 Methanothrix sp.
CTGGCAGCTTTGCCCTTCTTCTCAAAATTGACTTTATCTGGGAAAAGCGAGGCGGCCCGGCGCATGGCTCGCAGGCCCTGCTCCCGGTAGATCATCCTACCCTCTTTGGCGGAGAGGATCCTTAT
>PMNG01000016.1:174-4516 GCA_003162615.1 Methanothrix sp.
GGGGAGCTGCTCCAGGGCTTTCAGGCATTCATCCAATCCCTGGCACTGCTCGGAGAATAGAGTCCAGAAGCCCTCCTCGAACTCATCGATCAAGGCCTCCATTTTCTTGTTAGCCTTTTCCAGCCTCTCTTTTTCCAGAAAGTGCTCGAAGCCTTCAGGAATATCGTAGAGCCCCTGGTCCGGTTTGTCGCCCATTTTCTTAATGGCGTGAAGCTCATCCTTTTTCTGTTGAAGCTCCTGGGACAGGCTTAGGATGCCTTCGTTCTGCTGGGCAATGAGTNNATGGTTCTCTTGAGCTGAGCCGGCTCTGATGAAGAAAGCTCCTGCGCAGTGCGAAAAGAGTTTATATCATGGGCAGCAAGCTTATTCATGCCTGAAAACTCCAGCCCGTCCCTAGATTCATGAATGCAACTCCGGTGCGTGCTGTGGTTTTGCGAACCTCCCAAGAATCGCAAACAGGCCTCGGAGAGCAAGGGCAGCTCTCCGTGTCAATCTTTCAATCTTAATTTTGAATGTAATACCCTGCAGCTTGCTGCTAAGATACGCCTTAGCCTTCTGATTTAGCACAGCAGAAAGGCCAAAAAAGCTTTTAGCAGTGCATCCGTTTGGAGCGCAAAGCCTTTTATCTTGTTGCTCTACATATGTCATAGACTTGCCTCTTCTAGTTAGCCATGGCTTGCTAGGTCTCGGCACCAGATGTCAGGCAGGTCGGTAGGCGCATCGCCATCTCACCAATGGCGTTGGCAACTCTTCGCGGCGAAAGAGCCCACACTCTTTCGTCGCTAAGACATAATTCTTCTGCCTTCATCCCTCAGTGTCTTTGAACAGTATTACTGTTCCTATTTCGGGCGTTTGTCAGCAAAATATAAAACTGTTTTGCCACATATTTACATGCTATTGGCATTAATATCTACTTGATTAATCGTTATGCTTCGTGTGTTTTACAAATTTTTACTTGATCAAAACTAAGGTCTAGTTGATCAGCCTTACTGCTACAATATTTAAATAGTCGTAATTTGTTCGATAATTAGGTGAGATGCGTCTTCGTTTCTGCCTGGCGTGTGGGCGCCGGGCAGGAACATGTTCCCTTCTGTAGATGACGTTTCACCGGGAATATATCGCAGAGTAGTGTGGTGAGAAGCGAGATGTGCCATATTGTGGGTGTCAATAGCCTAAGCGCTGAGAATCTTGAGCTTAGGCAAAAGGCCGCTTTAATGGGGGCGACCGCGTGAGAAAAGAGTTTGCAGGAACTCTCCAGACCAGTTTCGGCATGATGGGCACAGTTCATTTCTGCCTGAATGTGCCCGGCTCCCTCGGAGACACAAACCAGTTCCTGGAAGGAGCCATTGGAATGCGTGTTCTGGTGACTGTCGAGACCCAGGAGGTGACAGCATGAGGATGTGCCGCCCCTGCTCCGCGGCATTGGAGAGCACCAGGACTGCTCTGNNAGAGATCACAGGCCGTCTCAGGGAAGACGAATATGACATGCATAGCGTTCCCTCAGATCTTAGGATGAGCTTCATGGTCATGGCCGAGATGGCCCGCATGATGCACCTTCAAGGGCTGGATAGCGATATCGAAGACTTATCCAAGGCCTTCATGGATCAGGTAGAGCCCCTCCATGCCGATCTATCTGAGAAATGCTTGGGGGTGCAGTGTTGAATTGGACATCCTCTTATTACAAATCTTTAAATATAATAAGAATTACAATTTTGCATAATGTTCAGGCTTCTCAGCTCGTGAGCAGACTCTTTTCGGGGGACCCTATCGATGTTTCTTGAGCCCCTCCGGGAGCCTGGGACACGACTTGCCACCGAATATCATGGAGGCAAAGCTGGTCGTTTCTGGGGCTTTGAAAAGGTAGTGCTTGAGGATATCACCATCTTCCGGCCCAGAAAGTGCCCACATTGCAAGCAGGGGGACGTAGTTTTCGACGAGCTAGATTTTCCCTATTGTCCTAGCTGTGGCAATGAACCTTTCAAGGCCCAGCCAAAGAGGAGATCACGGCAAGATATTGAGCAATACAGGAGGTTGAAAGCGCAAAAGAGAGGCAGAATAATATATAAATAATGAAGCTCAGATATGTTCTTTAATGGAAGTAGAGACGATCTTCAGNNAGCTGGGTGAAGCTTCCGGCTCTGTTCTCTACCTCCCACGAGCCCCAACGCCGGAAGATTGGGAAAAGGCTGCAGAGTTGGCAAAACAGAAATAAGAGGTTTTTATGTCTTTCAGGCCAAAGGATACTTTACGAAAGCTAGCGGACGCTGGCGCAGATCCTGATTCGCTCTTGATCCTGGAGCGCCAGGAGAAGGTGGATTATATCGAGCTGGGTCTTCCCACCCAGGGCATAGCCAAGGTCTTGCAGATCGAGGGAGTACTCAAGTCAGAGGGGAAGAAGAAGATCAATTATCATAAGCAACGCAGCATCTGGGGCAGAGGCCCTCATTACTCCGTCTTGAGGGATCACTACCAAAAAAATAGATGTGAGTTTCGCAAGGCTTGTGGACTGCCTCTGTAATGTGGCTNNCCATTTTCCTACCCGTAAAGCATTGGGGTTGTGCGCTAGAAAAGATCTATTCAGGGCCTCCGTCTTACCTCTGGGCGGTCTTGCTTTTAAAACTCACTGGATAGCTGAAGCCTGGTTTTCTCTAATAATAACTCGCCATTATCCCTTTTTCCGGACTTCAGCCCAGAATTGCCCAGGGTATAACCCTGGGAGAAGGTTTGAAACATGGGACCAATAGAAAATGCCGGCGCATTGCTGGTTAATAACGGAATCATCGTATTGAAGAAGACCAACCCTGCTGCTTGGGGTGCATTCAAGGTCGGCCTTCATGCCGTGGCTGTGGGCTCAACAGAGCTGGACAACGTCACAGATGACGATAACGTGACCGCCGAGGAAATCACTGCTTGCCTGGAGAAGGCAACAAACTATGGAGCGGCCCGTACACTTCTTGATATGATCTGGGGCTTGCTGAAACATGTGAAGGGATAAGACATCTCTTCATGAAAAGTCCGTGTCGGCTGATGTAAATGTCGAGCTGTGATGCAAATTGATGCAGAGTGATGCAAGCATGCAAACGGATTGCAAGACGAGTGCAAAGGTGCCAGCTACGACAGCATGGCGAGTAAAAGCAATCCGCAANNCTGATCCATCTTGAGCAGCACATTTTAAGGGAAGCCTCTAAAACGGGCAAGCCTTAACCTTGCATCATTTTGCACCAGTGAATCAGAATACTAATTTGTGTCACAGCCACACGAATTGCTTTGCATCAGTTTGCATCACTACAGATCTGCATCACGAATTTCTTTGCATCACTACCTAAGGACTTATCTATGGCATTCGAATCCCTGGCTCCTTTTATCGACCTGATCGAGAAAGGATTTGCTGACAAGAAAAGTCCCAGGGCGATAGCTAGGGAACTGGGGAACCCTAACCTCTACTCGACAATCAACCGCTACAAGGTGGCGGTCTGGGGATTAAAAGGACTGGTGAAGGATGCCAAAGATATCAGGGCCCAGAAGCATGAAGAGGCCAGAGGCCAGGCAGTCGAGGAAGTGGTAAAGACTCTGGATGTGCTGCACCTGGGACTGAAGAGAGCTAAGCAGCTCCTTGAAGTGAATATAGGTGATAAATTCCTGGTCTCGGATGGGTCCGAGCACACCTTAACCCTGGGGTCGGCCTCGGTTTACTGGCCAACTGGGATGAACATACTCTTTCAAGCAGCAAAACTGGAGATGGAGCTTTCAGGGGACGATGCAGAAGGAATTATAGCTCAGGCTATGTCTGACTGGGAGGATGCCAGAGTAGCGATCCTGAAAGCAGTTGAAGACCACCCAGAGGTGCAAAAGAAGATCATTGAGGCTCTGAAGGACCTCAGAGGATGACGTTCAAGCGCAGGAGAAAGAGCGGCAAGCAGGTACACAGGATAAAATGGAAAAATAGCGATGACCTGCTTTATGCTCTCGATCCTGCCATCTGGATTAAGGAGGTTCTGGGAATCAAACCGGACCCCTGGCAGGCTAACCTTTTGCAGTCCAGAGCAAAGCGCATTATCCTCAACTGCTCCCGACAAAGCGGGAAAAGCACCATCTGCGCCGCCCTGGGCCTGCATGAGTCCATTTACAGGCGCCCGTCTTTTGGAATGGCCATCGCTCCCTCTCAAGACCAGTCCGGCGAGCTAATGATGAAGTTTGACGAGTTCCGCCAGGCAGTGGAGCTGACCAGCGAGTACCTGGATACGGACACCAAGCTTGCCGTCAAATTCGCCAATGGAAACAGATTCATTGCTCGGCCAGGGTCCGCTAAGACCTCCCGCGGTAAATCTGCCGTAACTCTCCT
>PMNG01000109.1 GCA_003162615.1 Methanothrix sp.
GTATCAATATGATATTATATAATTTTTCCGGTCAAAACAAGTTCTAGGCTGATCTGATTATCTAGGGGAGCTAGACACATACAAATAATGCTATTAGCTAATAGTTAGCGCAGATCAGATTAATCCCACAGTTCCTGCAAACACAGCAGATCAATCTGGATTGATCTCGCCTCAGAGGTACGATCACGCTCGCCAGATCTCTTGCAGCAAACTGGTCAGTCTCTCGGCCCCATTCTGTCCTTTAGCTTTTCGCTGTTCCAAACTGAACTGATCGCATTGAAGCGGGTTTGGCCAGTTTCGTCTTGGAAAAATCTATAATCTCAGCGCATACATACATCTTCGAAGACATGGCTCGAATATCAGTCGACAAAGAAAAGATAGCCAATTTTTGCCGCAGGCATCACATCCGACGTCTGTCTCTCTTCGGGTCTGTGCTGAGAGACGATTTTGGCCCGGCTAGCGATGTCGATGTGCTTGTGGAGTCGAGCCCGATCATGTTCCAGGACTAGCTTTTTTCTCGATGGAAGAGGAGTTATCTCAAATTATTGGGAGAAAGGTGGATCTCAATACCCCAGCATTCTTAAGCCCGTACTTCAGAAATAGAATCGAGAGAGAATCGGAAGTGCAGTATGTCACGGCGTGATTCAGATCTTCCTCATCAAGAACGGCATATTTGCCTTGAAAGTTAAGCAATTACCAGCATCAAGCTTTGAAATTTCTTCAGCGCATTTATATCTCATTGCTACACTATATCCAGTTGCTGGTGAGATAATGAGCGATACTGTCGAGGTTTCTAGGGATGCCTTCGAGCCCATAGCCTTGCTCGTAAAAGAGGGCCTCTTCAAGAACGAGAAGGATGCACTTAAAAGCCTGGTACTCGATCAAGCTTCATCGAAGATTCGCCACTTTGACACCAAGATCAGAGAGATGCAAGCCAAGTACAAGGTGAGCTTTGAGGAGTTCAAAGAGCACATCGAATCGAGGAAGAAGTCTGAATCCTTTGAGGAGTGGGACGACTTCATAATCTGGGAAAGCTACGAGTCGGCTCGCAGATACTGGGCAGATGTTGAGGCCCGTCTCAAAGGCCAGAATGCATGAATGTTCAGGAGATCCTCGATACTCTCTCGTCCAGTGATATTGTTGAGGAGATAGCGGTAATAGTATTAGTCCAGGAGCCGGGAAGACAAGCGCTGCGGGCAACCGCATCGTTGAAGGGAGGATACGTCCTACACATCAACGAGGCATTGGGCAGAGGCTTCAGACGCTATTCCTATCACGTCCAAAAAGGAGAACAAATGGTGCGAAGATGGGACAATGCGCCCCACTGGCCTGATATGAAGACCTTCCCGCATCATCTTCATCTCGGCAGTGAGAAGAATGTCTTGGAATCCCGAGAAGTTATCGTTGAGGATGTGCTCGATGAGATGAAGACTATATTATCCCATTCGCGCTAAAATTGAGGGCCCTTAACTTGCTAATTGGCGTGACTTCTCGCATCCGTTCACAGCACGATCGTTTTTGTCCACAGCCACGGCACAATGCTGGTTGGCCGCAAGCTGCTCCAGGTTGTAAATGCCAAAGATCAAGATCGAGGTCTACAATCATCTTCAAGACAAGGCGTGTCAAACCCGCCAGATCTCCTGCGGCAAGCTGGTCAGCCTCTCGGCTCCATTCTGAGTTGTCAAGTAGGTGTCTTCGACTCCGAGTACGCCCTTGTCTGGATAGATCACCTTTGGCTCTATGGCAACCGTCATATTGCTTTGAATGACATGATCAAGAGGACCTATGACTGGGTACTCGTCCAGCTCCAGGCCCACACCGTGGCCAACGAAGCCGCATTTATTGCCCGGTGGGCCGCCCAGGTAATCCTTGTAGCCAAGCTTCTCTCCCATCGCCTCGGATAGCTCGAACAGCTCTTTTCCTGTTCTGCCCGGTCGAAGTTCTCTGGCTATCGTATTCTCGATCTCCAGCGCTGCATCGTAGGCGTCCTCCAGCTCTGAGTCAAGCCTGCCCAGAGTGAAGATCCTGGTAGCATCGGCGATGTATCCGTTGTATATGCCCACAGTGTCCACAAAAATAGGCTCGTTCCGCTTGATCTTGTTGAACCCTGCACCCTGCGGAAACATGATGGAAGTTCCTCTGCCGCCTGTTGGCGAAGCCAGGTAGCTCGGGAACGCCGCCTCAGAACCGCACATGACATGGCCCAGGGGGACGATGCTGTTGAACTTTCGGAAATGCAATGAACCCTGATGGCCCATGGCTCTCATCACAGACTCAATACGGCAGATCAGGTCTATCTCTTTCATTCCCTCTTGGATGTAATCTGGAACGGATGAGATCCCTGCATCCAGCATCCTGGCAGCCTCCCTGACCAGGCCAAGCTCGAACTCTGACTTGACGGATCTTATGTGCCTGATTCTTTCAGAGACGTCGACGAACTTGGCCTCCTGCAGGGCGCTGGCAATACGGAAATAAAAGCTGCAGGGAAGAACATCCATCTCCAGGCCTACGGTTGCACCCGTTGGTATTCCGAGGTCTGACTTCAGGTTTCTCATATTCCTGAGCGGCCTGACATTTAGAGGGGACTCCTGAATCGCTCGCTCCAGGCTCCGCCTCATCATCACAACAGGTTCGCCACACTTCGGTACATAGATAAGACCGTCCTGGGCTGTTCCTGAAAAGTAGCATACGTCCGCGGATTGAAAGAGCAGTGCTCCGTCGATATCGCCCATCCGGGTTTGAAGAGCCTTTATCCTGTCATCTATCTCCGACTTCGGGGTAAGAACGTACTCCATTCGATCTGCCTCTGCTTTTAATCCTCACTTATTGAACGAATCCCTTGGTAACAATGTTCCACTATTTAGAGGTCGTCCTGAAAAGAAAAAAGGCTCGATTAAGAACGCATCTGGTATCTATCGTACGATTGTCGCAGGAGTCGAAGGCATCGAGAATAAAGTCTAAATTATTTGCAACATAAACATATTCACATATTCTTAAGAGGCGAAGATCATGCTCGACATATTAAGGAAAAGACGCAGTATCCGAAAGTACAGGGAATTGGAGATCGATCGAGAGACAATCGAGCTATTGAAGGAAGCGGCACTGCGGGCCCCAACTTCGCGCGGCATCAAGCCCTGACGATTCGTGTTTGTCACCGACAAAGCTTTGCTGGAAAAGCTGTCCGAGGCCAAAAAGAGCGGTTCCGGTTTCTTAAAGGGCGCGAGCTTAGGCGTTGTGGTGTGTGCCGACGAGAACGAGTCTGATGTCTGGATCGAGGATTGCTCCATCGCCTCCATAATCCTTCAGCTTGCGGGCCAAAGCCATGGACTGGGCACATGTTGGATACAGATCAGGAATAGGATGTACAGCGATGACATGTCTTCGGAGGATTATATAAGAGGAGTGTTGGATTTGTCGAAAAACTTGCGAGTGGAATCGATGATCTCCTTCGGCTACCCGGATGAAGAAAAATCGCCTGTTCCCAAAGAGCAGCTTGATTACCAGAAAATAACTCAAATGAATTGAACCCGCGACATCTAGCGAGCAATTATGCGAGACAAACACGGAAAGGAGATTAGAATAAGGCAAAAGATTATTCGAGAGCTGACTTTCGTAGACCAACAGCCCGGGCCGTTCTGCCAACAACAGGTCTAGGTTACCTGAAAGCTTTGAATCTGAGGATCGAGCACACAGCCGATTGACTCTTGGCCTCATGTTCATCAGGACCCGGATCGAGTTGCTGTTGCCTTGCCTTTTCCGGTCAACACATCTGAATTGTACAGGTCATAGTTCCCATAGAGCGTACCTTTAATCATGGATAGGCTCATAACATATTTTTCGTTCGATTTACTGGCTCCGGCACCAAATCCCAGCTTGAGATCCATATCAAGAGTATCATTAGAAAAAGATCCTGTTCCAGTTATTGGAATCGGCGAGCCGTTCCCTTTAAGGTTGCCGTAGCCCTGAACCTGATCTTTGCCATCTTCTGCAAGACCTGTTGATTGGACAAGGAAGAGATCTATAGAGGTATTAGCCGCACTGTTGAGCTTGACGTACCATTTGCCGGATAAGTCCGGGTTTGGCGTGGTATTGGAACTGCTCGCGCCACTTTGGGTTTTTACATCGGCTTCCGGCGCGCTGCCCTGTGTCGCTGTGAGATTGGGCGCATCTGTGGCGGGATCGTTCACGTCCATGAGCGGGTCCTTGAGATAGTCGGTGTTGTCTCTGACAACCCATCTTCCACAGCCCGCTGATGCATTAAAGCAGAGAACTCCCACCGCGAGAGCAGCAAGAATCGCAGCTTTGTAACTCATCCTTTCTTCCATGGAATTATTCCTTAGTTCTTATTTTCTAAAAGGTCAGATTCGGCCAACCTGACCTTACTGCTTTACCGCTGTAGCGTTTCCCTTACCCAAGAACTTCCCACCTGACTTCAGTACATAAGTTCCAGATAGGGCATTGTTTGTAATAAATAGGTTGAGGTCGTATTCCCTGTCTATCTGGTTGACGTACTTTCCCACTACTGTTTTTGTGGTCAATGTGACAATCTGATCGGCTACCGTTCCGCTGGCGGTCACAGGTATCTTTGTGCCATTTTCTACAAGAGTTCCTGTACCCATGGTTCTGTCTGAGCCTGCGGATAATAGGATCAGATCTAGCGATTTGCCAGCACTGTCATTGAACTTGACAGACCATTTGCCGCTCAAGTCCACAGGTTTGGCTTCCGTTTGAGGCTGATTGGGGTTTTGGTTTTCGGTCTGATTAAGGGTCTGGTTGGAATTGTTGATTGTATTGACCAGCGACTTAGGGCTGGGATCTGGCATGCTCATGTTGGGCCCGGAGGAGACGGGCTGGATTGGACCCCGCTCATCAGGAGCCACTCTCGGTTTTGAAGTAGGGGTCTTAATGGGAACCGCTAGATCGGGAGAAGGCGTTACCAGAGAGCCCAGTTCGTGAGCAGAGACACTGAAGTCCGGATCGTTCCCTACCGCATCGTTTCCAAGCCAGTTAGTGCCGCAGTCCTTCGAGGCACCAAGCTGAACGGATAAGAATGAAAGTAATAAACCTAAGAACAGTATGCTCAACGATCTCATTCTACTAACCTCCACCGAGCGAAATGATTATTCGCTAACAGCTTTAAAGATTGCCCCCAAAAATCCTTGGTTCAAAGATTGGACAGAAGTTCATGCAGCGATCTCCTGGCTCATCGCTCTTGGTCCTAGTTGAAGTAGAATTGTCGTTTAGCGGCTCAGGCACTGACGCTTTTTAACCAGGCATCGATATCCTCAGCCGAACGTCTCCCTGCTGCTATGGCGCTGATGACTGTAGCGCCACCAGTCACTATATCGCCACCGGCCCACACACCTTCCTTGGAGGTTCTGCCATTCTGATCGGCCTCAATAGTACCGTATTTGGTAATCTCTAATCCTGGTGTATTCATTGGGATCAGGGGGTTTGGCTTTGTGCCTAGGGCAAGGATGGCAACGTCCACATCTATGATGTGTTCCGATCCCTTTTTGGGGGCAGGACGCCTTCTACCGCTGTCGTCGGGTTCTCCAAGTTCCATCTCGATGCACTCCACGGCCTTGAGCCTTCCGCGGTCGTCGCCAATGAACCTCACAGGCGTTGTGAGGAATTTGAAGATTATGCCCTCTTCCTTGGCGTTTTCGATCTCTTCCCTGTTGGCTGGCATCTCTTTCTCGGATCGCCTATAGATCACGTACACTTTCTCTGCACTGCTGATCCTCAGCGCACACCGAGCGGAGTCCATGGCCACGTTTCCGCCTCCGACTACTGCGACGCATTTCCCAGCCATTACGGGAGTGTCGTAATCGGGAAAACGATAGGCCTTCATAAGGTTGATCCTGGTCAGATACTCGTTGGCGAAGTATATGCCGCTCAGGTTTTCTCCGGGAACGTTCAGGAATATAGGAGCACCAGCACCGATTCCTAAGAACACCGCATCGAACTCTTTGAGCAGCTCGTCGACCTGCTGGAGCCTTCCCACTACAGAATCCATCTGGATATCCACGCCTAGAGTTCGGATGTAATCTACCTCTGATCTGACAATCTCTTTGGGCAGCCGAAACTCAGGAATGCCATATACCAGAACTCCGCCTGGAGTGTGCAGGGCTTCGAAGATAGTAACATGGTGGCCCTTGCCGGCCAGAAATGCTGCGCATGTCAAGCCTGCCGGACCGGATCCGACAACGGCAACTCTTTTACCTGTGGGCTTTACCTCTGGCCTCTGCTTATTCCCTCGAGCCAGATCCCAGTCGGCCACAAACCGTTCAAGGCAGCCTATAGCTACAGACGATCCTTCTTTCTTCTTCTCCAGAATACAGCCACTCTGGCACTGGACCTCTTTAGGGCACACCCGGCCTGTGACTCCGGGTAGCCTGTTTTCGGTCTTGAGGATCTTTACAGCTCTGGGAAAATCGCCTTCCTCTATAGCCGCGATGAATCCTGGAATATCTACAGAGATCGGGCATTCGGAAACACATCCGGGATCTTTACACCTGAGACATCTTCTTGCCTCTTCTCGGGCCTCCTCCTCAGTATAGCCCAGGGCTACCTCATCAAAGTTATAGATCCTAGTCTTTGGAGATTGCTTCGGTGTAGGCACACGATTTAAGTTCAGCCGCCTCTTTGCCATTTAGCCTCGCCCAGGTTCGCTAGAATTTAAAACCGTAAATAGTGATGATCTTGCATGATATAGGCACAAACCTACCTTACGGTGACAGGCTGCGATCTAAGGGGAATGGTAGGTTTTGCGGTCTCTCCCAGAATGAACTTTTCAAGCAGCTCTTTTGCCACCTCGTCGGGGTACTGGACGGGAGGATGCTTCATAGTGTAAGCGGATATCTCCAGCAGAGGACCCGCGATCTCTCTTTCCATAGCCAGCTTGCACACTCTTATCGCATCGATGGAGCACCCGCCGCTGTTGGGAGAATCTTCCACCGAGAGCCTCAGCTCCAGGTTTATGGGAACGTCTCCAAATATCCGGCCCTCCATGCGGAGGAAGCAGACCTTATTGTCCTTCTGCCATGGCACGTAATCAGAAGGTCCGATGTGTATATTGTCGTCGTCAAGGGGCGTGTCCAGAACTGACTGAACCGCCTCAGTCTTGGAGATCTTCTTGGACTTGAGGCGTTCCCTGTTGAGCATGTTCAGGAAATCGGTGTTCCCGCCGATGTTGAGCTGATAGGTCCGATCAAGGGTGCACGCTCTGTCCTGGAAGAGCTGAGTCAGGGTTCTATGAACGATGGTGGCACCTATCTGGGATTTGATGTCGTCTCCAACAATAGGAACTCCTCCATCCTTGAACCTCTTGCTCCATTCAGGGTTAGATGCTATGAATACCGGCATGCAGTTAATGAATCCCACACCTGCATCCAGTGCAGCCTGAGCATAGAAGCGGGTGGCCTGCTCAGAGCCCACAGGCATGTAGTTTACAAGGACATCGGCCCCGCTGTCCAATAGCTCGCGTTTCACGTCGCAAGGCTCCGCATCGGCCACCACAAATCGCTGATCCTCAGGATAGTTAATCATATGGGGGGCCACGCCGTCAAGAACGGGTCCCATTTTAACTTCAACTTCTTTGCGGGGAACTTTCGGATAAAAGACTTTGGTGCAGTTCGGTTTGGCAAAGATGGCGTCGTTCACGTCTCTGCCCACCTTACGGGCATCAACATCGAAGGCAGCCACTACTTCAATATCGCCAGCTCTGTAACTATCGATCTCGTAGTGCATGAGGCCGACACAGTCTTTTTCATCTACAGTTTTATAATATTCGATTCCCTGGATTAGAGAGCTTGCGCAGTTTCCCAAACCTGCAACTGCCAATTTTACCTTTTTCAACCTCTTTTCCCCTCCTGGGCAAGTGAAGCTTGTAAGCCGGATCTGAAGTCGGGATTTCGTATAACTGCAAGACGTATATAACTATATAGCCCTTCGTGCCGGGCCGATTTGACACGAAGACGAAATGAACATATAGAGCTGCCTTCTTACATCTCCATTGGCTCAAGAAGGATCTTCAGCTTTTCCGAAAGCGTTTGCAAAAGCTTTATTCTCCCGCTATCGCTATCCTCATAATCGATCCTGTGAGTATTCGGAATATCGACTAGATATTCAGAGCCGTGGGGGCAGATCAGGATGGTCTCTTTTCCGACCGTGTGAGCGATTCCTAAACCGTACATGACGCCCGGATCAGGACCGGTCAGGTCGGCTACCACTATCCTAGCCTCGTTTATCGACGTCCAAATCCTCCAAACAGCAGATTTGCCTCTCCTGATGTCATCAGCCAGTACGGTCGTCAATCCTTCGGCCTCTGCGGCTTCGATGATCGCCCGGGAGTTTTTATCAAGACCTTCCGGAGAAGGCAGGAGAAGAAGAGCCTTCTCAGGTCTGCCGCCTCCCTGAGCGGGTCCGAAGATCGGCCTGGTCCTAAGCAAGGAGAGCAGGTTCATGAACCTCATGAACTCCGAATCGATGTGGTCAGAGGCGATCTTCCTGAGAGCTTCACGTCTTTCATTCTTCTCTGCCACCAGGCTGGCCGGAAACCGTATCAGAAAAGGATCTGTGAAGCCGAACTCCCATTGACTACTACTGAGTACTTTCTGAGGCGTCCAGCTTACTTCGGGGTTGTAGACGTATATGGACGTTCTATTCTCAGAGCGGAGCTGCGCGACCACGTAGAGATTGTCCTTGTCCAAGACTGCCAGCATGTCGCAAGGGAGTTGGGATCTTGCAATGCCTTTCTGGAGATGGCGGTCTCGAGAGGTAGTGTCGACCTCTGCCATGAATTCGTCCAGCAGTAGGTCTATCTTTTCCTGAAGTTCGGTGGGCATTGTACCCCCCCTGTGCCTCGCTCCATCATGCATCATTATTCAAACACCCAAGTTTCGTCCTACAGGATGTATGATCTTCTGGGGGTATAAATGGGCTCTGGCAGTTACCAAGGATATAAACGGTTTTATGGAGGCAGATACTGTAGAATTCAAATCCGTTCGAAGCTTTTCTAGTGACGTCCAACAAGCCGGTACAAAGCATCAACCCGCTGTTCTAAGATTTTCAAGCTACTGCCCTGATATAATGTGCCCAGTATCCCTGCCATTGACCGTATTTATCTGCTATCTCATGGACATCCTCGGGGCTCAAATCTTTCCCGTACACCTTCGATGCTGCCTGATGGAGCCCTCTGTCATCAAGGTTCAATCGCTCCATCCTGCCAAGGCTACGCAGCATTACAAAAGACGCAGACCAAGAGCCGATCCCGTTGATGTTGTCTAACCATGCCTCTACATCTTCATATTTTCCGGTCCGCAGGAATTCGTCTACATCTCCGAAGGCCTCGGCAGCAGAGATAAGATATTTGGTTCTTCTGCTGTTTTTAATTACATCCATTAGTTTGTCCTCTTTGGCCTCGATAAGTTTTGTAGGCTCAGGAAAGGCACGGTAAGTAATTCCATCTATCTCTAGGCTTGTACCGTAACTTTCGACCAGCTTAGCCTTCATTCTTTTGGCAATCTGCATTGCATTTCTTTGCGTCAGAATAGCCCAACAAGTGCCCTCAAAGGGAGTGGGAAACTTGACCTGGTGGAAACCATATAACTGCTCGATCATCGGCTTGAATTTCTGGTCTTTTCTGCCTGTTTCGTAAAAGGGTAATAAATCATCATCGAGGCTCAAAAAGAAAGTTATGCGGGCAATTGCTGTTTTTTTGATATGATCATCGATTGCATGATCTGATATGAGAGAATACTCTAGCCCAGGAGAATCAATTTCTTCTTTCGATCTGATCCGGACCACTTCGGCTTTCCCGTGGAAAGAGAACGCTTTGGAGAGGGTACTTTCGTAAATAATCTGGGTAATTGGGTAAATTCTACCCC
>PMNG01000089.1 GCA_003162615.1 Methanothrix sp.
AGATCTCGGGAACTGATGGCAAAGCTTATATAGAATCTCATTCGAGTAGATATTAATGGATCTAAGCATATTAATCTACTGTATGTACCTCAAAACGAGTTTATAACAGTCACTATTCTAAATTTAGCTTAGGCCATCTGGTATTATGCGCGCAGTAACGCAATGCGTATAGCGTCAAAATTTCCGTACCATCTGTCCTTGAAACTGAATCTTAAAAATTTAATTCGGAACATCTTAGACATAATTTGAATAAACCAAATAAGAGACAAGAAGAATGATCAAAATCACGGAGGTGCCTGGCGATGATGAACCGCACCATGAAACTGCTCATGCTCTCGGACATATTCGTCCTCACGGGCTTTGGGCTAATCCAGCTGATACTGGCGATATTCATAAACCAGGGCGTGACTGGCGGATCGGTACTGACCGCAGGCATAGCCAGCACCATCTTCCTCCTGACAAAGTCTGTGATACAGTTGCCCTTTGCGAAATACATCGATGATCATGGCAAGAAAACCCGATGGCTGATCCTTGGCACCCTGCTCATGGCTGTTGTGCCTATCCTCTACGTTACAGCCGATAGTATGTACAAGATCTATCTGGCGGAGCTTATCTATGGTCTGGGCAGTGGTTTGGCGTATCCAACATGGTTAGGCCTGTGGTCTCGCAACCTGAACCAGGGGCAAGAGAGCTTCCAATGGTCTATATATTCAACATCTACCGGCATTGGGACCGCGGCCACTGGTACAATCGGTGCAGCTATGGCAACCATTACCGGGTTCACCACCACCTTCCTTTTAGCCGGGGTGATGTGTCTTCTAGGTTGCATAACGCTCTTTGTGCTGGAGAGCAGAAGTTCCGAGAGGGTCGGAGACCATAAGACAGCAGAAGCCCATTTTCGTAGATCTCGGAGGATATTCTCTGCCTTGGAAGGACTGCTGAAGCTGTGAATGCTGGCAAGACGAACGAAAAAGGAGTCCTGGCTTAAGTCCCGGCTTACATGAGCTCAGAGAGAAAACGTCTTTTAGGGCCCTCAGACACCCTGATGGAGAACTTCGGTCGCAGTCTTCCCCGCACTTTGGTGCGGGCGTAAAATAGGGTTTCATTCTCCATCTGTTCCTTCAGCAGGTTCTCTAGTTCATCCTTCTCTGCTCCGGAAAGCTCAATCTCCCCTTCCTTCCCGGAAGCCCAATCGAAGATGCGAGCTAGGTGCAGTGTCTTGATGTGCTTGAGAGCGCCTTTTGACCTGTCCTCTTCCACTTTCAAGAGGGCCGCGTACTCTACCGGTCCACCAAACCCAGGACATTTCTCATCGGGCTGGCAGCAGCCCAGATCAGCGATCCCAAGGTCGGGATAGCCATTGCTCTCCGTCTTCAAGGTTTCGCACTTGGGGCAGTGCATCTTTCCAAACCATTCTGTAAAGATCCTTTCCTCAACGCTGGCCACCTTGGACCACATCTCCTTTGCATCTGTCTCTCCCCAACCAGCCTGGCCCAGGAAAGCCGCAAGGATGGCGGCCGTCCTGTGGCTGCCTTTCTCCCTTTCGGTTTTTTGAATTATATTCTTTATGCAAGGCGGAAAATTCTCTGTTGGCAGAGCAACTCCAGAGATCCACAGCATCTCCTCTCTGCTCATCATCTCCAGGACAGAGATGGGAATCTCCTTTCCTGCATAGGGCTTACGAGGCAATCTTCCTGGGGGCATTATTCTCGTTTGTGCCCCTCGGAAAAGTAGGACTTCGTCTCTTGAAGGGGCTTTGCGGCCTGTATTATTGGTGCCGATCCTTTCTTGGATTCGTACTCCATTCTTTGCTGCAGGATGCAGCGGCCAAGCCTTACTCCGCCCAGAGGGGTCCTGGGAGTTCCCATCGAGTTCATACAACGAGCCATAACTGCCGCTCCCCTGGCTAGGCCGTCGTCCACAAAGACTATGTTCTTCTCTGGCTCATCGTAAAGGCCTAGCTTCGAGATCTCCTCGATTATCAGGCTGGGCTTGTTCCCGCTAATGCCCGCTCTGCCCGTAACTCCAAGAGCAGTCTTGCCGGTCACGATGCCCTCTTCGACACCGACCTCCACCAACCTCCGGGCTACGTGGGAGCTGACTATGTCCAGCGTTCCGAACAATGTTTTTAAGCCCTTGGATTTGTACAGTTCTCCGCCGATTTCGGAGAGCTTGTCGGTGTCGCTTCCGTTCACCCCAATGTCACAGCCGATCAGGATCACATCGTTTTGCTCTGCTGCGCCTGGGTTCACAGGAACGAGGCCGTATTTTGTGCGAGATTTCGGCACCTTTTCGATGATCACGTACTCGTCTATGCTCTCGGCGTATTCTCTGGCGTCTTTGCCATAGTCGCTCTTCGATTTAGGGTCAAAGATGTCCAGAGTGGCTCCTGTCTTTCTATCCACCAACCCGGTTCCCTGGACAACAGCGTCAGGAATGGCGCCGGCAAGCCCCAGAAGATTGCCTATAGTCCTGGCATAGGGCAGCTCATCGCTGGTGATCCTGCCATCCAGGGTTGTTCCGAAGTCCATTGACAGACAGGGGTTTCGGAAGTCAACGTCAGTCCACTTGCTACCTTCTTTTATTCCGGCCGTGGCCAGCTCCCCCTCCATCTCGTTGGCCACGACCTCTACGCCTGTTGAGCCCTGGGGCGGATAAACAGCGGCCACGGCTCCGTTGAAGACCACCTTCTCTATCATTGTGTAGCGCTTGAACCTGTCAATTATATTGTAGATTGACATTGCAGGGGTCATGAGCCTGGGAGGCACGCCTGCCATCAGACATCCCTGGGCCAGTGCCTGGATGAAGGCCCCGACCTGATCGGGCGAGTCCAGCTCAGCCACTACGCCCGTAGACCGAACGACGAAGTGAAGATCCGTCTTTATATCCAGCCTGGCCCTTTCATGGCTCTCGATCAGGGTGTCCCTTACGAGTTCAGCTATGGATTCTTTGGTCAGGGCAGTGCCGTTGATGGTCTTGGCAAAGATCTCCTCTCCTGGCTTTGGAGGCCGCACGTCCCTGGTCATCTTCACAGTCTTGTTGACAACATAGGTCCTGCCGGTTGTCATGTCCGTTGCTGTCAAGATGGACTTTGTAGTGGTGTTTCCGACCTCGACCGAGGCCACTATGTAGTAGGGCTTGGACTTGAGCTCGAGGTAGTTGAAGGGCGGACTCTCGGCGATCCTCGGCTTGGGCTTTTGCTTGAAGAGGCTGCCTAAATTCATGGTGCCTAGAGAGCGACTTGAGACGTTAAAACCTTTGGGTATATCGATCAGAGAAAAAGGTAAATCCAGGCGGGGTATTTGTTAGAGGTTGTTTCATACAAGAGACAGGTCTGATCGAGAGGAAGTATGTCCTTTTCCTTCTATCATTGTCCTTCTTCTATCTGATGCGATCTTTGCTTCCATGGGCAAGAGCACACCTGTAATAAAGCATGCCTTCTGAAAGAAAGTAAGCCCTCAGGGAGATGCGTCCAGGGTTTCCAGATTGAAAGACTCCATCAGCACCACAGGGTTTACCTTTCCGCAAACGAAGGTACGTCTGGACTTAAGCTCGTTTGCCACTACCTTAGCAGGGGCAAAGACGTTGTGGTCTACCTTGAAGAAGTCGAAGCCCGCTGCCTTGAAGGTCTTGTAGAAAGGCGCGCCGTAATCCCGTGAAGCAACGGATGGCATACCCTTCAGGTACTGCTGCAGCTCTTCGATGTTTTCATATTCCAGGGTGTAGTAGGTTTCTCCGCCGTAGATTATGCTGTCGTTGGAGGCTCCCATGCACATGGTGGCGTCGCCAACAACCGGCGCTATGGGTGCCCTTCCCCAGCCGCTCTTGATCGTATTAATATCAAAGCCCATGGTGAATAGCTTATGTAGGCCAGTCTCTACAACTCGGGCTGATACTTGGGTCATTCCGGCCACCGAGTCTGTGGGAGCAACTGCCAGCCTGAGGTCTGCAGGATCTATCCCGCACTTCTCTGCTATCTGGGCCGATACCTTCGAGTCGGGAAGCTTGCTAGACTCAAGGACAAGGACTCCAACGTCCGAGAACTCTTCGAAGCCTATCTTCTCGTACAGCTCCTTTGTTTTGTGCGCCAGCGCCCTGGCCGGACCGCTGGCCATAGCGAAGAACTTATCGGCCTTGATCTGCCACATTGCGCACTGAGATGCCATGCAGGCAACGCCAGGGTGGTCTGTGGCCACCTGGATGCCGGGAACCAGAATGCCCTTGATATCTGTTGGCGTAATCTGGATGTCAGCCAGGTCAGCCATGCACAGCCTGCTGAGGTACAGGCCAGCTCCTAGTCCGCCACGTGCATTAACTCCCGCATCGATAACCACTGTGCCGTTGTCGAGCTCAGTAACTTCCAACTGGAGTTCGTCCTCGAAGTCCAGCATCTCCTCAAAGACCTCGAATCCCAATTCGTTTATTCCCATCAAGCGCAGGTCACCTTTCCACTACCAGAAGGGGCCGGTCATATAAATATGGCGGGCGTAGGATGATCCAATCAAAGGCATGGCAAAATTAATAACATGACAAATCGGAGCTTAATATAAATCTTACATCAATTAATCCAGAGACTATACAATCAAGTTTGATTGCAGACTACAAAGAGGCTCCCAGCTCGTAAGCTCTCTTCAGATCTTCTTTATTATCCCGAACTTCTCCTCGCTCGTAGGCCTTGACGAGGATGCTTCCTGCATAAGTCATTCTCAGGTACTCGAAGGACATGCGAAACATCTCCATAAGAGGTCCGCCGCAGGATTCGCCTTCCTCAGACGGTGTCACAACAACGCCCCTTTTGCCTTTCAGCTTTCCGCTGGCGATGAATGGCCGCATTCGATCGATGAGAAGCTTCATCTTTGCTGTGGGACCGTACCAGTAAACCGGCGTGCCGAAAACGATCAGATCAGCCTCCTCAAGCCTTGGATAGATCTCCGACATCCCGTCCAACAGGTGACAGGTGAAGTCGTCCTTCTTGCACCTGCGGCAGTCGAGACAGGGCGAAATCTGGTAGTCGTAGAGGTAGATCTTCTCGGTCGCGTGGCCGCTGCTCTGGGCTCCCTGCAGTACCCAGTCCAACAGTATGTCCGTGTTGCTCCCAATTCTCGGGCTGCCGATCAATGCTAGGATCTTCATCTCTTTACCTGATTTGAAAAATACCTTTTAACCGTTTCTGTGACATCCTATCCTTAAGCCAAGCGACTCTCTGTTTCGTAGTGCTGGTCACAACTACCTTGCAGGTCTTTCGTAAAAGTCTTTGACTGCTACAACAAGGACCTGTATCGCTTCGAGCTGAAAACGCTGGGCGAAGGAAACAAGGCCCCCAAAATTCTGGAGTGAAGCGGCTTCAACTTCGACCTGATGGAGGACCTGAAGGGCTACGTGGTCAAGCTTTTCAAGTTCACAAATTATGTGCAGATTTTTGAAGAACTCTGTGGCTTCCAAGGAGAATGATAAAGATGGAGTATTTCTTATGAAGACAGGATGGTGGTGGAGGAGGCGATGGTATTGGGGGAGCGCTGGTGGTGGAATGGATTGTAAGCTTCTGATTATGCTCTTGTTATATGACATTTTTTAAGGAATTCGCCTACCATGTGTCATAGAAAATCACACGCATCAACACTGTTTGTTGCTAAAAGGCTATTGTACAACCATTAAGATCCAGCTAAAATGCCTTTTAGCTTACTTATAATCCCGATGACTACAAGAACAAATCTGTGAGCTCGCCTGATATTGATATATTGCAGGCGTGGCATGGTGCTTTGATAATATAGAACTTGGAGCGCAAAGGCATTTTGTTTGACTCAAGTTCGAACTCGTTACAAGTACGTTGTCGCTCTTGCATTCTTGTTAAGTATAAATTCAACCTTTTATCCAACTTTTTTATATATATCATAAATGCCTATCGTTTTCTCATTTGCATAATTTTTTATGATAAATTGATAACGATTTTGGGTGAGCCAATCTTTAGATTTTGTGTTGACAATAATGTATGGAACATTGTTTTTATGTAATTGACTAATAATATCATCTTGCTCATTGCCTGGTGTCTGCTGAATTCCTAAGTCAAGGTATTTAATTGGTGGGTATCTACCGGATAATAAATATATGGATGGATCGAACGGAACAGAAAATATTCTCTGGTTTGGTTCTGTGTGCGAAATTATAAAATTTGAAGTCTCGATTTGGTTTTCTAATACTAGATCCCTATCTGATCCAGTTAACTGATCATAGAATATACTCCATAGAATAGTATGTGAAACCAATAATATAACAAAAATAAAAATAAATATCTTTGCCGCTCCGTTTTTCGAAAAGATTTCTTTTATATTTTTTAAATTAGGTAACCTTGTTAAAGTGATAGAGGCAAGAATACACGCCGGCGGTAATATTTGTATGAAGTAATGCCCGAATTGTCGTGTTGTTAGTGTGTATCCAAATAATAAAAGCCAGCATACTACCATTAGATTATTATATTGTATTTTTTTCATCACCAAATCATAAATTATGATCGCAACGGAAATAAGCGCTGGAATCCATATTATTACTAAAGAATTAATTGGTTGAAATAAGGACGTTGTATCAAAGCTGGTTCCATATTTACCACTAATGAAATATAAGAACGACCAATAAATGAAATCATGCAACACTCCTTCTCGGTAAAAGAATACGACTGTGATAAATATAGGTATTAAAAATCCGATTGAAATCAATAAAGAAGATTTGAGAATTTCATATAGAAAAACTTTGTTCCTATTTCCCTTATTCAGTAATCCCAAAAAAGAATATATGAGTATAAGCATATAAAATAAAATCCCAGGTTGCTTAAACAGCGTGGCTATACCGAAAAAGAAGCCTACTGGAACCAAATATCTCCAATCGCGGAATTTAAAGAATACAAAAATACCAAGTAAACCGAAAAATACCATGTACGGTTCAGTTAACACAAAGTATCCTTCGATCAAGGGATTATAGACACCGATCAAGAAGAGAATGCTAGATAGCTGCCCAATATGTTTATCCCACAGGTCCTTCCCCAAGAAATATATAATTAAGGCTGATAATGCATTAGTAATATAAAGTACTATTCTCGACGCATAGAATGATTTGCCAAAGAAAAAAAATATAAGTGCATTAAGATAAAAAATGCCAGGAGGTTTAATATCAATGAAATCCTTATAGAGGATCGAACCGTGATTTATGCTATCCCCTATAAACATGAAACCGCTTTCATCCGGAGAGAGAAAACCATTAATATAATGGATAGGTAGAATTAGGGCTAATAGAATAAAAGATACGATAAAGAGATACCGAATCGCATCGTTATAGCCCAATTTCATAATTCAACCTATCACCACAGGTTACTTAAATTTGACGGAGCAGCGATTCTGTGATGCATCGCTCTTGAGGCAACACCCTGCCTTTGCGCTCCAGATTCAACTATACGGCCGATAGCAGTTAAATCGAGATTGTCCAAAGGGCCCGATCCGTGCCCATAGACTAATGAAATATCGAGTTTGCCAGAAGGAGTTAGGAGCCTTGGCGAGGCTCGATCTTGGAGGAGATTCTCGTAATTCTCGTAAGTTACATGCACTCTGGGGCGATCGAAACATCATCGAACGGTATCTCTAAGCATCGTCAGAAAACGACGGCGGATTAGACGTGATTTCACCTAGCCCCACCGCGGCCATAACTCAAATCTCCCAGGTCCTAGGCCCACCTTTACGGCCTAGAAACACGAATACTTGGGCATCCTTGGCGGCCGGTTCCAATGGAAATAGAATAATTCAAAGGCTAGACAAAAAAGCGTTAGGTTAGTTAGACATTGCAAGTCAGAGTTCAAGTCTCTCCCATTTTGCAGGCATCCCTCGCCTTGTAAGCCGCCCCATTTTAAGCTGGTTGGCCTCGATTATGGCCTTCCTGGCAGAGGTCGTGAATATAGACATGGTAGCAATTCTGCCTTAAAGTCTGTAAATCCGTCAGCCGCGACATGGTTGAAACTTCCCGGCTTGGGGTGGGCGAGAATCAGAGATACGCTCGTTGATTGGAACTCAGTCACTCCGGTTGCAGCTCGTCCTCGAAGTCTTGCATCTCCTCAAAGACCTCGAATCCAATTTCATTATATAATTCCCATCAAACTCGGCCACCTTCCCACCATCCGAAGAGATGGCCCTATAAAATATGGCGGCTGTTGAGAGGATACCATATCGAACTGCATGATAAAATCAAAGATTAATGTAAAGCTCGTATGCCTTGGCCAGGATGCTTCCTGCATAAGTCATCCCCAAGTACTCGAACGACATGCGAAACATCTCCATAAGAGGTCCGCAGCAGGATTCTCCTTCCTCAGAAGGTGTCACGACAACGCCTCTTTTACCTTTCAGCTTTCCACTGGCGATGAACGGCCGCATCCGGTCGATGAGAAGCTTCATCTTCGCTGTAGGACCGCACCAGTAAACTGGCGTGCCGAAAAACGATCAGATCAGCCTCCTCAAGCCTTGGNNGGCAAAATCTGGTAGTTGTAGCGGTAGATCTTCTTGGTCGCATGATTACCAAGGATTAACGAGGCACAAAGCAGGTCGATGAAAAGTTCCTAGAGGACATTAACAGAATGGTCGCTGCTGGCTCGAACATTGCCGTCAGGAACACTGATTTGAATACCTATGAGATAAATAGGTTCGGGCAACTTTCAGGCCGATTTAACAAGCAACTGTGGGGTCTTTTCCAAGACTCTACTGTTTGATTTACAGACCGATTGATCCGGTACTCTCACTCTATTGATATAGATCTTAGATGGATCCATATGAAGCGTAAAAAGCTTCATCTTTGCTCTTATGGCATCCCCTCCTATTCCCGCGAAAGATAATTTGGTATTTCAATTTAGGCATCTCTGAATTTCTTTTGACATATATACACCAGTACATCATGATATAAAGAGCTTTTGGTTTTTTAATATCAAGGTGTAAAAAGATATAAGAATCAAATGCCGGGGGGACATTACTGGTAGACTTTCATGAATCATCAACTCATACACGAAGGATGAAAAAGCGGATAAGTCCCGAGTTATCCTTTATTTTCATATGGGCAGAGAAGGCTGTCGTGAATTTGGGACAAAGATCCCGTCTTGGTAAACTAGCCATTATCTATCGCATACACGAATGCGTCTTTGAACGCGAATGTGAAATCGAACCTTTGAGGATTGATATCTGCCCATATCAGAGGTGGATATGGAGAAGCAATTAAGCAAAGTATGTGGAGCAGATATTCATAAGAGATTTCTCGTTGCTACAATCCTCAGCAGAGATGGAACTAAGGTAACGGACCGATTTGGCATGGTACTCGATGACCTTTTGAAGTTCAAGGAATGGGTTAAAGAGAACCAGTGCGAACAGGTAGCTATAGAATCAACTGGAGTGTATTGGGTTCCCTT
Source organism: Methanothrix sp. (assembly GCA_003162615.1). GTDB lineage: Archaea > Halobacteriota > Methanosarcinia > Methanotrichales > Methanotrichaceae > Fen-7. The sequence continues at coordinate 9,428 of PMNG01000089.1, forward strand.
ATATTCCGTTTTAGAGGATTGTGTTCCAGTGATAGTGGCTAACCCCTACAAGATCAAGCATATTCCCGGAAGAAAGACAGATCTGCGTGATGCTGAATGGATTGCTGAACTCTGCCTGAATGGATTGATCGAGCCTTCAAGGATCTTTCCAAAGGAGGATAGAGAACTCAGAACCTTAACCAGAGCAAGAGAGAGCCTTATCAAGAATAAAACTCAGTTAAAGAACAGGATTCATCAGGCACTAGAATACTCCTGTATCAAGCTCTCATCAGCTTTCTCAGACATCTTTGGCAAATCTGGAATGCACATCTGAATGGACTTCTAGAAGGAAAGAGCATTGACGAGATCCTTAAGGGAATCAAATCACGCTGGATCAAGAAGAAAGAAGCTCTGTTGAGAGATGCCATAAAGAATAAGCTCGATCCAGCCCAAATAATCCTGATAAAGAGTTCTTTAGAGCTAATAGACTCGATTCAAAAGAAGATCGATGAGCTGGATAGAGAGATCCTGAGCAGAATCGAGAGAAGGAAAGATGATTTGGAGATCGCTTTATCCATGCCAGGAATGGGCACCAAATCTGCGCCATCTATACTTGCAGAAATAGGAGATTACAGAGATTTCAGAACTCCAGAACAGCTTGCTGCTTGGTGTGGTTTGGTTCCAAGAGTATATCAATCAGCTGATAAGTTAGTGACAGGAAGAATCACTAAACAAGGCTCCAAGCACATCCGAAGCATGCTCGTAGAAGTTGCCTATGCGGCGTCCAGAACCAGGAATTCTAGGCTACAGAGTTTCTACTTGAGGATACAGAACAAGAGTGGAACCAAGAAGGCTACTATAGCACTCGCTAGAAAGGTTCTGTGCATCCTCTATCATCTATTGATAAATAGAGAGATGTATCAGGAAGGCGAGCTGAAAAAGAGTGTTCATGATGGCAAACGGGATACAGCATCCTCAATGACGAATATCTCCTTGATGAAATGATAAAATTGTTAGCCAAAGCGGGATATGAAGTAAGACCAAATAGGTCAGGCTCAGGTGAATTGTAATTTAATTGGCACCAGAATTACTTTTTTCATGTGAAACACACCCCGCCTTCTACATGGCCTTTGAGGAATCTAGCTGCTTTTGGACGGTACGGTGTAAACCTTCATGGATTCAGCTACCGGTCGGATAGATTCAATGTAGTTTTGAGTCCGCGCTTTAATTTATTAATCTTTATATTTACATAGCTTATGGAACTTTAATATTTTGATACCAAAATCTTTTTATTTAATGACATCCTATTAGGTCTAGAATCACAAAATGAGGAATCAAAAAAATGATAGATGATAATGTAGAGAAAAAGGCTGATGCCAAGAAGGCGAAGGCCGATGTAGTGAATAAGATGGGACATGCAAAAGCGGATATGAAGTAGGAGTTGTAATTATGGTAACAGAAGAGTATAAGCAACTGTCTTATAGCGATGTGGGTATGGCGTGCGGATTCCAGGTACGCGCAAAGACTGAAGCGGAGGTCATGAAACATGCGAAGACTCACGCTGCTGAAGCCCACGGCTTGAAGGAAATTTCGGCGGATACCGAAAAGAAAATCAAGGCCGCCATAAAAACAGTATCGGCGGATGTTCCGGCGAAGAAGTAAGAATTTTGCCGTTGAATCTCTTTTTTTGATGCTCTAAAAAGTTTCGGTGAGGGACGGCAACTTACTGTGCTTCAACTATCTTTATCTCATCTTCAGTCAGCCCATACAGTTCGTATACCAGTTGGTCGATCTGTACCGATGGATCAGAATTTAATTCTCGGCACCTCCGCCTCCCCCATGTTGTCCGCCATTGTCCAGAAGTAGGCAACGCCATGTGGTATTCGAAATATGGTCAGCAGTGGATCGTCAGGCCCTTTCACCAGGGCTTTCAGGAAGGGCCTCTCCTCAAGAAGCCTCAATCGCAACGCTGGATCGTCCAGGAACTCCACCTCTCCGGCCACTCGTATCATCCTGTCGAACTTCGGGGTGCAGATGCACACCTCTACTTTCGGGTTGGCCTTGAGCTGTCGGAACACGCCTTTGGTTGAGCCGGTGTGGAAATAGAAACCCACTTTCATCAGAAAGCCACATCAGAAAGGCCCTGACCCGTGGTTGGTCTCCATCACAGGTAGAAACATACGATACCGGTTCTCGTTGGCGAAATTGATGCAGTCTTTGAAGTCCATGTAAAATTCCTCACTATTTCAGCATTGTTCGACTGGCTCTAAATATTTAATGGCCCGCCGGTCTAGAAGGATATGAAAGGATCTGGAATCTTGAGTAATGGTCGAGATTAATGGTTATGGCGCAGTTGGGCCCGGCCGCGGAAGGGTTATATCGGCCTCGGTCAAACTTCCCGGCATGACCGAAGTCCCTGAGATACCTCTCGATCAGATCCAGCAGCGCGTGGTGGCCATGTGGATGGGAAGCTTCTACGGAACCAGCGGCTACATCGCCCGCAAGCTGGGAAAGAAGGGTCTCCGGGAGTTCCAGGAGCTTGGAGCCCGCCAGATGGCTGCGATCTTCAAGAGAATTGGACTGGCCTCGCCCCTGGACATCGCCCTTGCCATAGCCACCAACGAGAAGAACCTCTTCGGAAGCACCGTGGAGGTAACGGACAGCGTTGGTTACGCAGAGATAAGGCGCAGCAGATGTGCCCTTCTGGAGGGCGCCAGTGCCTTCTCTAGGCTAGGCGCAACTCTGATCGCCAAGGAGCACTGCAAGACATGCCGTGAGAGCCACTGGCGAAAGGTCTTCTCTGAGTTGGGAGTGACCATGGAGTCGGAAGAAATCGATGGCGGATGCGTGATGAAGCTATCCAAACAATAGGCTTGCAAGAATAAGCATGCAAACTGACCACGGCTTTTATTGATGAGAAAGCTTAAATCCTCTGCTGATACGAAACTACAATACCATGATAAAGATAAAATACCTAATCACAATCGCCATTCTCTTTGCAATTGCAACGACGGTCAGCGGAACCATGTGGGAGAACCAGGTGCCTGATTTCCTGCTGATAGGGTCCCAGTATCAATTCACTACTCCGATATTCAAGCCGACAGAGCTGTCTCCCTTTGAGATAATTAACGCTCCGTACTTCCCGCTTCTCGGCGAGGGATTCAATACTAGCGCTGCCCCATTGAAGCCCACGACTCAGAATTCGACTGTAACGATCAATAGCACCGGCAAAGTGGACGCCGTTCCGCCACTAATGGATTTCAGTGGAAACTTCGAGAACAACCTGAAGTACGCGGAGTCCAAGTCGTCTCTCAGGATCGGTCAGGGCAGCAGCTCGGCCACACTGAACACGCCCTGGATGGTCAAATAAGAACTTTGTTTTTTCAGGAAACAATTTTCAGGATACAATATGAGGACTAACAGGATTAAGAACTATATGAACTCCTATCGGTCCTCATACAACAAATAGGAGATCCGGACAACCCGGATCTTCGGCTTTTATCTGCTGCTCCTGATCCTCTGAGCGTGTCTGAACATGACCGAGATGGCATCGGCACACTGCTCAGGGGTGGAGTACACGGGAATGCCTGCCTTCTCCATCTTTATCACGTCCTCCATGGCAAACTCCTTTCCTGCCACGCAGGCCATAATCGGTTTGCCCTTGTAGTCTATGCTCTTCAACGAATCGACATAGGATCCCAGGATCTCAGCCTGGAGGACAACGATGAAGCTGCCTACATCAGCGCTCTCCACTCCAATCTCGATGGTCTTCTTGACGGTCTCTCCATCCATGCTGAAGGTGTAGTCCACGGGGTTTAATCCACCCACATATTCAGGCAGCAGGCCCCTCAGCCTCTCCTTCAGAGCAGGCTCAAGGTCCGACAGCCGCATCTCGTTATCGGTTACAGCATCTGCCGAAATGACTCCAAGGGAGCCTGCGTAGGTGATGATGAACACTCCATCCCGTTCTGGCAGAGGCTGCTTGGAAACAGCCTTGGCCAGGTTGAACATGTGCTCGTAGTCACTTGCCCTGATTATCCCACCCTGCCGGAACACTCCTGAAAAGACCTGATCGTTCCCTGCTAGCGAAGCCGTGTGTGAGGTTACAGCCTTCTTTCCGGCTTCGGTTCGCCCTGATTTCAATACGATCACAGGTTTGGTCATTGAGACCTGCTTGGCCACGTCTACGAAACGCCTCCCGCCCTTGACCGACTCCAGGTACATGCAGATGACGTTTATGTTCTTGTCCTGGCTTACCTCGCTCAGCATGTCCGTCTCGTTGATGTCCAGCTTGTTCCCGATGGTTGCAACTATTCCGAAGTCCATGATCTGGCGAAGCCCCCACAGCATCCCTGCTGCGCACACTCCAGCCTGGGAGACGAGGCCTATGCTGCCTTTGCTTAGGGCGTCAACGATCCCGATGGATTGTACCATGCTGCAGTGAGTGTTTATGATTCCCGAGCAGTTTGGCCCTAGTAGGCGTACACCGTAGCTGTCGGCTATGGTCTTCATCTCCTGCTCGAGTCGTCTGCCCTCCTCGCCCATCTCAGCGAACCCCGCTGACTCAACGACTATGTATTTTATCCCGCAATTGCAGCACTCCTTCACAACGTCAGGGGTAACGCTTGCCGAGACAAGAATTATTGCCACGTCCACCGGCTCGGGGACATCGCTTATCCTTGGATAGGCCTTGATTCCGTGAATCTCCTCAGCCTTTGGGTTTATCGGGTAGAGCTTCCCTTCGAAGTTGTGACAGACCAGATTTGTGAAGACGTTCCAGCCCAGCTTTCCGCGAGTTCCTGAAGCTCCTATCACGGCGATTGACTTCGGGTAGAAGAGGTCGTGGAGGTCCTGCTTTGGCAGAGCACGGCTGGCCTTAACCCTGGGCTCTCCAAGGATGATCCTCGCGTCCACAACCTTGTAGCCCTGAGGATAAATGAAGACCGGATTTAGGTCCATCTCCTTAATCTCCGGATTTTCCATGACCAAATCGGATACTTTCAGTAGGAGGTCTCTCAGAGCGGGAACATCGGCCGCAGAGCCCCGGTACCCCTTTAGGAGAGCGTAGCCTTTGATCTCCTCGATCATATCCTCAGCATCGTACTCGGACAAGGGAATCGATCTGAAGGAGACGTCTTTGAGGATCTCAACGAACACTCCACCCAGGCCGAACATCATCACCGGTCCGAAAGTGGGGTCCAAGGTGACGCCGATGATCACCTCTACGCCCGGCTTTGCCATCTCCTGGACAGAGATTCCAGTCACTGTTTTATCTCTGAAAGAATTAATGATCTGGCGGTATGCCTCCCTTACCTGATCCTCGTTTCGGAGGTTCAACTTAACCCCACCGGTATCCGATTTGTGTATCACATCAGGGGATAGAATCTTCAAGGCCACGGGAGATCTTATGGATCTGAAGAGATTCACAGCCTCGTCCTCTGACCTTGCTACCAGGGATCTAGTAGTCGAAATATCCTGACCTTCAAGGATAGCTTTGACCTCGTGCTCCATCAGGTAGACCCTGTCTTCCCGGCCAGCCTGATCCACAATTTGTTTAAATGAATTTGTCATCTTAATCCCAATTATTTTCAATTGCTGCTTTACATAATCCCAAATGATCCGACCTTGATATCCCTTTTTGCCTAAACCAGCGGTTATGCCAATCCCATTAGCTTGGTCTGACACTCTTGCCGGGATAGGATATGATTCAACAACCAATTCTCATCGAACAGATCAGCGTTCAATGAGCCTAATATTAAACTTTACGAACAGGATAATGGGTGGATAAGAGCAGCTTGCCCAAAATATGCAGCCTCAGAGCGATGCACTTATCTCGGAAAAAGCCCTATAACCCCTTATGGATCAAGACAATGTTCAGGTCATCCTGGAGAACGAGCCAACAGTAAAGAACCCTATCCTTATCGAGGGCTTTCCAGGAATAGGCCTGGTGGGGAACATCGCCAGCCAGTACATTGTAAACGAGCTGAACATGACCTACCTGGGGGCCATGAGCTCAAAGTTCTTTCCGCCGCTGGCAGTCCTTCTTGGCGGAATTGTGAACATGCCTGTGAGGATCTACGAGCAGGCTGAAAAGCAGCTTGTGGTTATAACCGCAGATATACCGATACATCCTCTGGCCTCCTACGAGGTAGGAAAAGAGTTAGTCTCCTGGGCCGAGTCCATAAAGGTGAAGGAGATGGTCTGTATGGCTGGCATAACAGTGATGAGCGAACAGCATAGGGTGTTTGGAGCCGTCAGCACGAAGGACATGCTTGACAGGATAAAGGACAAGGCGGAGATCTTCGAGCTGGGAACAATAACAGGAATAACAGGAAGCATAATGAACGAGTGCAGAATCAGGAAGATGCCAGCCATTTGCCTTCTGGGGGAGACGGCGTCCGTTGAGCCGGATCCCAGGGCGGCCATTGCCGCAGTGGAGACGCTGAACAAGATCTACGGCCTTGGTGTGAGCACAGCCAAGCTCGCGGAGCAGGCTGACCAGATCGAAGTTCAGATGCACCAGCTTGCCCAGCAGCTCAAGGCAGCATCGCCCGAGGAGCAGCAGTTGCCCAAAGAATTCCCCATGTACGGGTGATGCAAATGATCTACGTCGCGCTAACGGGAATTGCCAGGCACGTGATGAAGGAGCTCCTGGCTGCCAGGGTCAGGACTGTTGAGATCAGAAGCCCCAACAACTTCGTAGCTCTGCTCAACTCCAAGCCTGGGGATAAGATATTCTTGACCGAGTCCAGCGCCCCGGACATTCTCCTGGGCACCAACGGGCTAATAGCCAGCGTAATGGGAATACAGATGATAACTCACAGGGTGATCCAGTCCAGCGAAGACTACTACGAGGAGAGAGAGGCCCAGGCTGCTCGGGTCCAGCTCCAGCTTGCGGGCATGGGGCGAGTCAGAAAGGTATCATCCTTCGAGGTGGGAGAGCCTCTGGAACTGGAGGTAGACCAGGTTAAGTACTGCGATGCAGGATGAGGATCGCAGTACTATTCACCTTTTCAGATATATGCTGGAGAACGGACTTCAAGACGGAGATATATACATCCAATCCAAGCACTCTAAAAGGCCCAAATCTCTGGCAACCACGTGGTCTCCGTCTTCAATCTTTCTTCTCACAAGCCATGTCCACTTAACCATGGCTTTGGTCTACCTGTATCGCTTATCTGCTTCTAGGATCTGCTCAGGACTTTGGCCTTTGCCTTTGTCTCATCCAGGACTCTTTTATGCCGAATAATAGCCAGAAATATACATCCTATGGCCAAACTATGAATAAAGAGGAACTTAAACCTGTTAAAGCTCCGCTTTCGGGCCATCGGAATGAAAAATGCGATTTGAAGGACTAAACCAATAAGATCACCTACCTTTAAGCCAAAAAAACTGGATGCAATTGCGAAAACTATCCAGAGCAGGAAGCTTATTAGAATGCTGGGATCGATCATTGTTTCTTTCACCCGACCTCAAACCATGATGGCCAGTCAGAAGTGCGTATTGCAATAAAAATGCCGATGACTCTTTTCAGGCGTTAAAAGGGTTCCAATGAGGAAAGTGGTCTATGCTCGATCCGCCAGGCACGGGATAGCCGAATTCGCACATATTGTTGCCGCCCAAGTCCTGGCAACCTTCTGCAAGGGAACTGAAGTTGCCGTAGTAGTTCCCAACACTGCCATTATCCCATCGATTTATGCCATTGTCGTAAGCGTTTTGTTTGTAGTTGCGAATGAAGTTATTCTTAAAAATGATATTCCCGGCAGAGTCGACGAGCATAATCCCGTAACCCAGATTGTTCCCGGCAGTGTTTCCTGTTATTGTATTGTTGTTGCCCCCGATGATGAATATGCCATTGGAGTTGTTACTTGCATTGTTATTCTCGATGATATTGTTGTTCGAAAGCACCTTTATTCCTGCTTCTTTTGATCCGTCTCCCGGCCATAGGCCGGAGTTGATCGTCCTGAACCCCTGGAGGATGATTCCATCTGTCTTAAGGGTGATAGCATTGCCACTTGCCGTGGCATCCAGAATCGGCATGCCTATGCCCCTCAATGTGATTCGCTTGTCGACATTGACATGTTCGTAGTAAACCCCACTGTGAACCTCTATGATATCCCCGGCTTTGGCTGTATAGATGGCTACTTGGATACTGCTGCCTGGGTAGACAGAAACGGTTTCGGCGTTAGCTGATCCTAGAATTGATATCAAGACACACGCGGCTGCAATCCTGAAGGGATTCATCATATCTTATAGCGTTTAGAGTTGCATAAACTTTCTGTTTAGTCGTACATGGCTTGATCCTTGGTCTTAAAATGTAGGGCGTAATGAGGGTCCTCCGAACAAACGGCATGTGCTTAAAATTGGCCGCCCTGAAGGTCATACCACATTGATCAGATGTAATGATCGACAAACTGTTATAACGACTACAAATCATCTTATTTAGCTTCACGAAGTAAGCTCCTAGAACCCAATCGATACCGATAGATTGATCACTCTACAAATTGAACTTGGTCGGATGCCCAGAGATCTTGCAGTAGTCTTCGATGTGGCAGGCACGATTCTGAAAATGTACCGGGTGGCCAAAGACATCTCCACTGGCTGCCTGATGGAGAAGGTTATAACCTCGGATCTGATCATGGAAAAAGCAGGAAGGGCGCTGGTGGTGCCCCAGCTAGACCCGATGGAAGTAACCTTGTATCCACCCGATCGGCTCCTGAGCTCAATTTTCCTAGAGGCCTCAATCGAGATAAGCTGTTGCAGCACTCCCGTTTCCAGGGAGAAAGCCATTGAAATAGTGAGTGCATCCCAAGCGAGGGTTGCCGATGTTCAGGAAGTCTACAGTGCTGTGATTGCCAAGTGCCAAAGTAAGTACCGGACTACTGGGGTGATAGTGGATGCCGATCTGTCAGAGATCTCTCACACCATCTGCACGTCAGGCACTCCTTTCTCCGGCCTCACCCAGGTACTTTCGGAGCTTCAAAAGATCGAGGCGGATTTGTATATCGCATCGGGGGATAGCATGAGAAGCCTGCTCTGCCTCGTGGATTACGGCTTTCAACTAGATCGCATTTACCCGGTGTCCAGCCCAGAGCGCAAACGGAACATCGTAGTGGAGCTGAAGCAGAGTTACGGAACGGTAGTGATGATAGGGGATGGTCTAAATGATCTGCATGCTCTCAAGGCAGCAGACCTGGGTGTGCTGACAATTCAGCAAGACAGTCATCCCTTATCCTGTCTCTTCCAAGCGGCCGACACCGTAATCGAGGATATACAAGAGCTTCCACAGCTTCTTAGAAGCAACCTTAGGTAATCCCGTAATACATGTCCACAAAATCAGCCCGTCCACAAATCCTTCGGCGAAAAGGGGAATCGTGCCTGATGTACCTATCTTTGGGTTGCCATATCCGAAGAATTTTAAGAAAAGTATTTATACTAAGGTTGTTCTGTGATGTTTGACAAGTCTTTTAGAACCATTTGAGACTAGATCGAGATAGAAAATATCAGGAGTAGCCTAAAGATGTTCGAAGAGCTTTTAGAGCTATACAAAACAAAAGCAGCTGAGATAGAAAAGGAACGAAAAGAAGCTCAGGCAATGATAACTCTTGTTTCAGCCATCGAAAAGATGTCCAACGAGCTGAACGCAAGGCAGACTGACGTTGACCTCCTGGGCAGGCTGATCGATCAGGTTGATCGCCTCTCGAAAGATGTGGCAGACCTGAAGAGCCAGCTAAAGGCCAAACAGGGACGGCAGAGCCCTGCACAGGAACTGGGCTCGTCAGAGGGCAAAGCCCTTGATGGCCACGCCAAGAGCCTGATCGATATCGTAAGCGAGAGACCTGGAAGGTACACTACCAGTGAACTGGTAGACATGCTCGGACTCAACAAGACCACGGTCATAAACGTTATGAAGCGCGCTGTGGACCTTGACCCAAGGGTGAAGCTTACCCAGGGCAAGAGACGGAAGCTTTACCTTACTTACATACCTGAGGAAGAGGGTCAGAGAAAGATGGCCGAATCTGATCCAGCAGCAGGCGACGGGGACCGGTTGAAGCTTGAGCTTATGGCCATGACTTAGATTCGGTCGTTAACACTGTGTAAATCCATAGTCTGTTAAAGGTTGTAAGGTGCTCGTGGGCTTGGGGCCTAGGGCCCTGGCCATCTTTCATCCCAATTTTCTCGATCATCCTTTAGTCATTATATTTAGCTTTGCTCGTAGTATCTTAGAAAGTTAGTTCAGAACCTAGCGCAGTGAATAATTGTTCCGAACAATGATGACCTCCATTCGTCCAAAGAAGGCTTTAAATTCGAATGGAAGGTCAAGGATATCCACAGCAGGTACCATTTGTTGATGTAATCACATACCCGTGCCTGAAGACATTTCAGTCGTAGTGCTTCTCGCAGTTGTGAAGCACTAGGCCAGCTTGCTCTTGACTTTCTCGAAGAATCCGTCCTTGCCCACCTTAACAAACCTAGCCGGAGTATCCGCCTTGCTAATGATCAAGGAGTCGTTTATGGAGATGGTGGTCGCGCTCTGGCCGTCTACCACAACAAGCGCTTCCTTCAGAGGAAGCTTAAGCTTTACCTCGATGGTGCTGTCTCCCGGTATGACCCAAGGCCTAGAGGAGAGCTTGAAGGGAGCCATGGGTACCATGACTATGGCGTCCACCCTTGGATCCACTATTGGCCCTCCCGCAGACATGGCATAGGCTGTGGATCCCGTCGATGTCGCTATTATCACCCCGTCTGCGCGGAAGTCCTCCATCAGCGAACCATCGACGAGTATCTCGAACTCGATCATCTTGGCCGGGCTGGCCGTGATAAGAGCTACCTCGTTGGTGGCCGGTGATAGGCTTTTTCCGTTCAGCAAGACCTTAAGCCTGGACCGCTCGTCGACCTCGAACTGGGGAATCAATTGATTCAGGGTCTTTTCCGCCTCCTTGGGCTCAACATCAACAAGGAACCCCAGGGTGCCCATGTTGATGCCTAGTATTGGAATAGGGTCGTTCATCCTGTGGATAGTTCGGAGGATGGTCCCGTCTCCCCCCACCGAGACAATGAAGTCAACCCTTTGCCTCTCCATCTCCTCTACTGACGTTCCCTTCATCCCTAGCTGCTGGGCAACTTCTGGCTCGACGAAGATGTCGGCCTTGGACCGGAATCGGTCAGCAAGCATCCCAACAAGCCGGACAGACTCTTCATTGTGCCTGGAGACAAAACCGATCTTAATTGGCACCACCCCGGATGATATTGAGAAGATCATTGTGGAGCAGGCCGTTCGATCCTATCAGGTCCGTCTTCTGCCACATTTTGCTGCTCATGTTGCCGTCCAGATGAAGCTTTTCTCCTGCGACATTTGTGATGACACCTCCTGCTTCCTCTAGGATGAGTCTGCCGGCTGCGACATCAACGATTCGCAACATGCCCCTCAGATCCACGAAGGCGTCCAGCTTGCCCGAGGCCACCATGACCATCTCCATAGAAGTGCAACCCAGAGTTCTGATCCGCCTGACCGTATCACCCATGCACACAATTCTCGATGTGTTGGGCCGTATAGTATAAGCAGATACGCTGAAGTCCTTTAGGTCAGAAGTCCGGGATACTCCAAGGCCGCATCCACCAGGTTCGGCGTAAGCTCCTCTGCCCGCTTCTGCATAGTACTTCGTGCCCCAAGCCAGATCGTATACGTAGCCGAAGTGACAATCCTCTTTGCTGAGATATATGGAGACAGCGTAGAACGGAATTCCCTTCACGGCATTGAAAGTTCCGTCCAGAGGGTCCAGGTGGATGAAGTACTCAGGCTTCTCGCCGATGAGAACCTCTCCGATCTCCTCGCTCAGAACCCGAAAACCGCTGCCTGAACGTCTAAGCTGGGATAAAACGGCATTCTCAGCCACTTTGTCTATGCTCTTGGTGGGAGTGCCGTCGGCTCCCATCTCGACCATTACACCGCTGGCTGGATTGCCCACCATCCCTTTTATGGACTCGGAAACAGCACCCGCTATAGAATCGCAGAGGCCTTTAAGATAGTTTCCTCTATGGGATAGTCGCTCGCTCATCCTGGATAACAAGTGCTAGCCATCTATAAAGTTTCTCACTTCAGATCGATTTGTATATTCTGAAAATTATTTGTAGCGACTGCGTTGTGTAGAAAATCTACTGGCAAGGCTTTTTTATGTCTCCCGCGATTAAGCTTCGAAGGATTACAAAATGTCCGGCAACACCTTTGGCACTATATTTCGCATCACCACCTGGGGCGAGTCTCATGGATGCGCTGTGGGCGTGGTTGTGGACGGCTGCCCTGCAGGCCTCACTCTTTCAGCAGAGGATGTCCAGAAAGAACTGGATCGCAGGCGACCCGGCCAGAGCATTGCTTCCACACAGCGAAAGGAAGAGGATCGCGCGGAGATCCAAAGCGGACTTTTCGAGGGCAAGACGACAGGCACGCCCATCTCCATGATCGTCTGGAACAAGGATGCCGACTCCAGCGCATATGACGCCATCAGGAACGCTCCCCGTCCGGGGCATGCCGATTACACCTACGTGGCCAAGTACGGCATCAGAGATCATCGCGGTGGCGGCCGGGCCTCCGCGCGGGAGACCGTTGGTCGCGTTGCCGCCGGAGCCGTTGCAAAAAAGTTCCTCGCCAATGAGGGCATCGAGATCCTAGGCTACGTAACCGAGCTGGGCGGTATCAAGGCCGAAATCAGTTCTATGGATCTCTCGGAGCTTAGGGCTAAAGCGGAATCCAATCCCATCCGCTGCCCTGACCAGGATGCTGCAGAAAGGATGCTCCAGCTACTGGATCAGGTCAGAAGGGAGGGCGACAGCTTAGGCGGGGTGGTGGATATATTGGCAAAGGGCGTGCCGCCGGGCCTCGGCGAACCGGTCTTCGACAAGCTGGACGCTGATCTGGCCAAGGCACTCATGAGCTTGGGTGCAGTGAAAGCTGTAGAGATAGGTGCTGGTCTGGAGAGCGCTCGCCTCCGAGGGAACCAGATGAACGACTCTCTGATCTTCCGTGAAGGCAAAGTCGATTTCGAGACCAACAACGCCGGTGGAATCCTGGGAGGGATATCTACAGGTGCTCCCATCTTCTGCAGGATCGCAGTGAAGCCCACTCCATCCATCTCCAGAAAGCAGCGCACTGTGGATCTTTCGGCCAATAAGGACTCGGAGATCGAGATCAAGGGGAGGCATGACCCGACCATTCCGCCTCGCATCGTCCCAGTAGCCGAGGCCATGGTCGCCATAGTGCTGGCCGACCACCTCTTGAGGTCGCGATCGGCCAGGCTGTAGCACCTTTATATCTTCTTCATGCAAATTCTTGCCCATGCGCAAGGAGTTCCGCAGCCTTCTGCCGCTTGATGAAGCCAGGGCCATAGTGCTAAGCCACCTTCCTGCCGTTGGGGTGGAGACAGTTCCATTGAACTCTGCTTTCGGAAGAGTGCTGGCCGAGAGGATCGTTTCTGAGGTCGATGTTCCTGGTTTTGATCGCGCGTCTATGGACGGTTATGCCATCATGGCGTCAACTTGCTTGGATGCCAGGGAGGACCGGCCGGTGTCCCTTCGGCTAGCGGGCAGCGTTCCCATGGGGGCGGCGTCAGAAGTTGATGTCGGCTGGGGCCAGGCAGTTGAGGTTTCTACGGGGTCAATGATGCCTTCCGGGGCCGATTCCGTGGTCATGATCGAGCATGCAGTGGCCGAAGGAGATCAAGTTCAGATCATGAAGCCTGTCCACACAGGCGAGAACGTCATTAGCTCTGGAAGCGACATAATGTTCGGAGATGTTGTTCTCCTTCCCGGAACCAGGCTAGGCGCGCGAGAGGTGGGCGTCCTGGCTGCCGTAGGCAAAATCCAGGTCAGAGTGAGGAGTCTACGGGTGGGGATAGCCTCAACGGGCAACGAGCTGGTGGAGCCCGGTAAAACCCTTGGGCCCGGACAGATCTACGACATAAACTCCTACTCCATAGCGGCAGCAGCTTTAGAATGCGGTGCAACTCCGCTCGTGTATGGCATACTGCCCGACGATCATCAGACAATGGCCGAAACCCTGCTGAGGATCTCGAAAGAGTGTGACATGATCCTCGTAAGCGGCTCCACCTCGGCCGGTGCTGGCGACATGGTCTACGTGGTTCTGGACGATATTGGGGAGACCATCTTTCACGGAATAAACCTAAAGCCTGGCAAGCCTACGATCTTCGGCACCATCGCCAGTAAGCCTATCCTCGGTCTGCCAGGATACCCCACCAGTGCCCTGACGGTTTTTGGACAACTGGCTGCTCCGGCTATCAGGAAGGCCCTGGGGCTGAAAATCACAGGTCACAGAATTACCGGAAGGCTTGCCAGACCGATCAGGACAGAAGGGAGGCATCAGTTGCTGGCAGTGAGCGTCCACGGTGATCTTGTATATTCTGTGGACAAGGGAAGCGGCTCCATAACCACACTGTCCCAGGCAGACGGAGTCATTGAGATTCCATCTTCGGTAGAGTACATGGAACACGGTCTTGCTGTGGATGTTCAGCTCTTCGGCGAATATGTCGAACCGGATCTAATCGTCGCTGGGGAGAACTGCCCGTTTCTGGAAATGCTTGCGGAGTCTTTGCCGCTGCAGATCAGGTTCACATCCAACGGAAGCAAGCGAGGGACCTTCTCAGTTGAGGACGGGATTGCGGATGTGGCCTGCGTCTCCGGCACAGAGAAGATCGGCATACCAGACGGGATTGTCCTAATCCGAGGGTACACAAGGGAGCTTGGGTTGATGGGCAATAACTTCAGCGATCTGTCAGGGCAACGAGACGTAAGCATAGTCGGATGGTCTGGAGACTCGGAGATGAAATGGCTAGCTAATAGAGAGCTGAAGGATCTGGGATTCGATCTGGAAGAAGTACGCTATGTGGGCCGCGCGAGATCTCATTCGGCTGTAGCAGCAGCGGTGGCCTTCGGGAGGGCCAATTTTGGTTTTGGGGCCAGTGTGGCTGCAGAGAAGGCAGGCCTCGGCTTCAAAAAGCTCACATCTGACAGAATAGATTTTTTGACGGCAGTTTCGAGCCTGGAAAAAGAAGGAATGCATGCATTAATCTCAGCTTTAAAGACTTGGTCTCTGAGGCACGGACTACCGGTGGGAATATCTATGGACGCAGACGCGGGTTCGGTCGTCAGACAGTCGCGATAGGTTGAAGAAAACCAGGATAATATTTCAAGACTTCGCCATCTTCGAAGGAAACCCTAAAACCTAACTTTTTGATATGAAAATGATTCA
>PMNG01000181.1 GCA_003162615.1 Methanothrix sp.
ACTTAATAAGGGTAGACTACCGAGCGTCGTCGACAAGAAAAATTTCATATGCTTCCTAGTTCTTCATTAACGGCGAAAGGTTTCAGCCGTGAAACAATGAATGAAATGTTAAGCTCTCTTGTTTAAGTTGTCTAAACAGATTTATAAACCTCGTTATTTCTCGAACTTCGAGACAATTTTCAAAACAATTTTGAAACAACATTCTTGATTAATTTTGAAATATGCGAAACTATTTTAAGCTTCATGGGNNAAATGGCCCTCCTTTATCATCAAAGTTGATGTTATATTCCAAATAAGTTCAGACAGTATCGAAATATAGGAATGATTAATATCCGGAAGTAAATAGATCAAAAGATATAAAAAAATATTAGGATAGCGGAATTGGAGGAAACTATACTTTCAGTGAGATAACGGACTTGAAGATATTTAGGAGATAGGTCTCATACAGATGTCGTCCGTTACTCGTGCAATCATTCTCGCTATCTAATGACTTCACGATCCTTGAGGACTCAAGAGACAAATATTACAGAGGTGATAAAAAATGGTAACAGTCACGCCGGACGCATCAAGCCTAGCCGAGGTTCTGGACAGAATTCTCGACAAGGGAGTTGTAGTCGATATTTGGGCCAGGATCAGCCTGGTTGGTATCGAGATATTGACAATCGAGTCCAGGGTCGTTGTGGCCTCGGTCGACACCTTCCTCCACTACTCTGAGGAGATGGCCAAGATCGAGCAGGCCGCCATAGGCGCAACCCCTGGTGTCCCAGCTTAAGATATTTTAGGAGAGATAAAAAATGGTAACAGTCACGCCGGACGCATCAAGCCTAGCCGAGGTTCTGGACAGAATTCTCGACAAGGGAGTTGTAGTCGATATTTGGGCCAGGATCAGCCTGGTTGGTATCGAGATATTGACAATCGAGTCCAGGGTCGTTGTGGCCTCGGTCGACACCTTCCTCCACTACTCTGAGGAGATGGCCAAGATCGAGCAGGCCGCCATAGGCGCAACCCCTGGTGTCCCTGCATAAGCAGGTACTTCTAACCCATTTTTTGGAGGGTTATGTCAGAAACGTTCGAAGAACTGGTTACCAATCACACAAGGCGAGAGCTTGAGGAGATGGCAATGAAGCTTGGGGTGGAAACCCTTGGCGGAACCAAATCCCAACTGGCTGAGTCCATTTTAGATTTCAGCCAAAAAGCTACGCCGAAGATTGTGGTTGGACCAGTCTCTTGGGAGCATCCAAGAGAGGCAACTCCAACGACGGAGAAGCCAAAAGCTGCTGCAAAAGCACAGTTCCTTGGGAAGACGGGAGTCATGGGCAAGATCTCTGCTGCTAATAAGACCTCTAGAGAGTTAGAGAAGGCAGGCAAAGAGATCCGGGAAGAAGGCATTAGAAAAATGACCGCTGGCGTCGCCGAGTTCAACAAAGGCGTGGCTTCCCAAGAAAAAGAGAACAAGGAGGCAGTGGCAATGATCAACAGCGGAATCAGAGATATTCAGTCAGCTACGGACAAAATGGCCAGCAAGATGCGGCATGAGGCCAGGGAGATGGTAGAGGACGGTTCTAGGAGACTAACCGCCGGCCTATCCCAGTTCAATAGCGATCTCAGCTCGCAGATAGATGAAAATAAAGAAGCTGCGACGAAGCTCAATGCTGGCGCCAAGGAGATCCACGCATCTATGGAAAAGATGTCTGGAGAGTTCCAGAAGGCTGGCAGAGAAATTCGGGAAGAGGGCTCCAGAAACCTGCACAAAGGCTTGGCAGAGTTCGAAAGGAGCGTCCGCTCACAGATAAAGGAGAACCAAAAGGCCGCCTCGAAAATCGGTTCCGGTGCCGTTGAGCTTCAGGGGAAGATCAGTACCTTTCAGGGAGAGATCCACAGGTACCAGGAGCAGGATTTGAAGAACTTCGTAAGAGATTTCTACTATGGGTAAACCCTAGTAGACATTTTTATAGTAATCTAAATTCCACAGAAGGTGCCTAGTAAATGCAATACATTGAATCACATCCCAGGAAAGTGAGAGGAGAGTCCGTCCATCAAACGGCCAGCGAAAGGAAAGCGAACTCGGAGGCTCGCAAAGCGGCCAATCGATCCAAAGAGCCCGATATCCAGATCAGGGTGAGATCGCCCAGACATGCGGGAGAGATTGGAAATGCATCAGACGAAGCTGTAAGAAGAGCTATAGAGACCGCTTACCTGATGCCGGATGTAAAGCACTTCATAGAAACTCCTGAGGTAATGGAGATAGAAAGTAGACTAAAGCTCTGGCTAAATTCAGGTTATCCGGTTCACTTGATTGGTCCTACCGGATGTGGGAAGACAAGCCTCGCAACTCATGTCGCAAAAGAGCTGGGCAGACCTGTGGTTTGGATCAACGGCGATGAAGCGATAACTACCAGCGATCTGATAGGCGGATACTCACAGATGGAGAACGAGAGTGTTAGAGATAATTATATTCATAACGTTTTTAAAAGCAGAGACGTAACCAAGATAGAATGGGTGGATAACCCCCTGTCCTTAGCCTGTAAATATGGCTACACTCTGATTTATAATGAATTCTCCAGAACGAAGCCTGCTTCCAACAACATACTACTCTCAGTCTTCGAGGAAGGAATCCTGGAACTTCCCACCAAATTTGGGGATGAAAGGTACGTCAAGGTTCATGAGGACTTCAGGGCCATTCTCACAAGCAACTCCATAGAGTACGCAGGTATCCATAGACCACAGGACGCGCTTCTCGACAGGATGGTAGGAATATACGCTGATTATTACTGCTACGACACTGAAGTCCAGATCGTTAGGGAGCACACGGGGATATCCCTTGAGCAATCCAGAAAGATCGTAAGCGTAGTTCGGTCGATAAGGAATAAGCTCCCAGATGGTCAGAAGCCTGGAACAAGAGCTTGCATAATGATCGCCAATGGCTTGAAAACTCTTAACGGCAGCAGTGACATAAGCTTTGAGCAGCTCTTCATCGACGTAGTAGCAACCAAGACCTGCTCGACTCAGGACATGGCCGAAAAGACTAAACTGGTTATAGAGTCCGTATCCCAAGTTTCTTAGGGATCATTATGGAACGAACTAAAGCTGTAATTGAGGAAGCGAGCGTTCACAAGATAGTTGGCGATCTCTTCAAAAGGAAACCTCCAGGACTGCGGTTCAATGAGACGGATGCTGTCGTAATCACGGCCAGAACAGAGGATGGAAGGGTGATGACGGAAACCTTCTATCTTTGCCTAAAGCCGGATGGAACCTTTGATGAGCAGTCCATGGGCTCTGATGCAAGCCAAGCCAGGAGACACAGACTAGCCAGATTTATACGGTATTACGGGTTTGCTGAGGATATCAGTATATATAATTTAAGAGATGGAGTTGGTGATTGGAAAGGTAGGGCTGTGGAAGTCCTTCCATCCGAGAAAGGTGATATTATCTTCACACCATAGGTGGATTTGAGATGACAGGTAAGCCTAAGATCCAAGCGATAAGCGAAAAAGCCTGCGTTATGGCGGAGACTCTCTTTAACAAAAAATTCGATAGCATAGTCAGCGTCTCCAGAGACGGCGAAGGTTGGATTGTAGAGTCCGAGGTCTTAGAGAGAAAGGCCGTTCCGGATACCCAGGACATCCTGGGAAAGTACGAGATGAAGTTCGATGATAGTGGGGAGCTCCAAAGCTACAGAAGAATTGGGCTTCGCCATAGGTCAGATATGGAAGTGGTAGAAGAAGAGGTGTAGCTCCTGTGACCAGAAGGACCCTGCGAACTGATGGACATAAACCGGAAGAAGGCCTTGGTAAGTATGTCTACTGTGTAATAAAAGCTCCCGAAGATAAGAATAGCTTTGGAAATCTGGGCTTTGGAGGTCAAGAGGTCTACACTTTCGAGTACAAGGACATTACACCTGTAATTAGCGATGCAGTCTTCAAAGAGTACGCTGTCGATGAGGAAGAGGTCGAGACTCACAGGAAAGTTGTAGAGCGGGTCATGACCGAGTACAGTGTGCTGCCAGTGGCCTACGGGATGATTTTCAAGAACCGAAAGCTGCTAACGATTGCCATGGGTGCAGGTTACGCAGCGATGAAGAAGGCCTTCGAAGCTGTGGACAACAAGGTCGAGCTTGGCATCAAGATATTTTTGCCCAAGGGCGTGGAAGATTGGAATGGAAAGAGATCAGAGTGCAGATCCGAATTCTTAGAGAACCTGCGGGGCATTTCTGTTGATTCAAAAGAGCTCAAGCTATTCAGCGATCGCTTGATATTGAATGTAGCCTTTCTAGTGGACAAGGCAAAAATCCTTGAGTTTTCCGAGCGGGTAGGGGAGATCTCTTCCGGGTACGGGGAAGTCAAGGTGCAGTACTCCGGGCCCTGGCCTGCTTATAACTTCGTTGACATATACATTCTGGGAAAGCAGCGAAAGGGGTTCAGATAGTGTTCCTAATAGACGATATTGCATTACGTGCCCTCGGCATCTCCATACCCTCAATCGACATGTTCTGGACCATTGAACAAATCTACAAGTTTGCTTACAAAGAGACGTACAACCCAGAGAAGATCAAGAGCCAGATAAAGGAGAACCGTCTACTTTACGAGTTCGGCGAGACGACACGGGATGAGTATGACCGAACCAACTCTGAGCTCATGTATAAGCTTCGTCTAGCTCTAAAAGCTTCGGAGATGGACCTGGGCCAGAAAACAGACTTGTTGGGATAGATATGAAAGACGATGAGGCAATAGCTCCAAGAGGACCTGTGGTTCTGGAGCAAAGGCAGATCCGTGGGAGTGCTTGCTTTCTGCGGATTCTCCAAGAGATGGATGAGGCGGGAGAAACAAGGAGGGATATCACGGGAGATGTTGTTGGCCCTTTCTTCTCCAGGGCGGTGTACGGGTGCGTGATTAGGATAGGGATGGATAGCAATGAGTCTAATATATCTGCCCATCGCAGATCAGTGTAATAAATGATTATGGAATGATAATATCAAACAAAACCCCTGAGGAAGATAAATGGCATTGATGGTGCGCAAGGTTATGGAGAATAGACGGCGGCAGCACACGCTTGTGACTGCCCATAAGAGAAGAATCAGGGACGAGGTTATACCTCAACTAAGAAAGACCAAAAGGGAATGGTACGAAACCTCTCGCCTGAATAAGCTGAGCATCCAGGGGAGATGGAACGCTCAGAAGGCGGTGGTCCAAGGACAACAGAGGGGCCAGCAGATCAAACACAAAAATGCGATAGCCGCCCATAAAAGAAGGATCAAAGCAGAGCTTGCCAAGCGTATGTAAGTTTTGCTTTAGAGAAGAAAATCGCTTCCTGAAGCCTTGAAAACGAAAAGCCAAGATAAGGTGTTTTCGATCCACCGGTGAAGATATGATGGGATTAGCGCCAAATAAAACAAGCAACCTGGCTGATGTTGTGGAACGGATACTGGACAAAGGCCTGGTGATCAACGCAGATATAGCAGTGTCGATAGCTGGCACTGAGCTGCTAGGAATTAAGATACGAGCAACTCTGGCTTCCTTTGAGACCGCAGCAAAGTATGGACTGGAACTCCCTTCAGGAACAAACCTCAACGCACCAGGCTGGAAGGAGGCATCCGTGACCAAGATGGCATGCCCGGAATGCGGAAACCGAAGGGACGAGAAGCTGCTGATTCAGGAGGGGTGTCACGTCTGCGGTTGGTCCAGCCCGATGCAGAGCTTGCCTCTAATAAGGCCGCCTTCTGATAGCTATGATTGACTTTCGATGAGGTGAGCAGTCGTGAAAAAGGTGCCAAAGGATAAGGATGAGTCCAAGGAACAGTACGAAGAGAGGATAAAGCAGCTTGAGAAGAGGATTGAAGACCTGGAAAAGAAAGAGCCTGGGAAACTGAGCGAGACAGGAATACAGGTCGAAAAAGGGTCCGGAGGGGACATTTGCGTGGAAGGATTGGTGGATGGCATTGTTGGCCAGTTCATTCCAGGACTTGGAGGGATCATCAAAGCTCTGGAAAAATCCTCGCCGGAGTTTCGAAATAGGATTGCAGATACGGATGCTGAGATAAAGCATAGGATCGATGTGGGCTGGTCGAGCAAGCCCGTGGTAGATTACCACATATCTACAAGGCCTCTTTCCAGCGGATCAAGGAAAAGAACCGCTCCACGAGAGGTAAACGTGAGGATGCCGGAAAAGGGGCCAATCAGGGAGCCCATAGTCGATGTGCTCGACGGGAAAGATTACATCACAGTGATCGCCGAGCTGCCCGGAATCACCGAGGAGGACCTGACAGTCCAGCTTAAAGGAGAGTCCCTGGAGATAAACGCCGGCAAGTTCAACAAGACAGTGGGACTGCCTTGCGCTCCAAAGTCCATAATGGAGAAGACCTACAAGAACGGCATACTTCAGCTCAAGATAGAGCGGTCGTGAAATGACCATCAACATAGATGAGGAGAACTTAAAAGAGGGGTTGCTCGGCCTGGTGGTCGCCCTTGTAGAGATCATCGAAGAGGTACTCGAGCGCCAGGCTATCAGGCGAATGGAAGGCGGAAGGCTGAGCGATGAGGAAATGGAGCGGCTAGGTGATGCACTCTCTGAGCTGGACGAGGCTCTTGAGAAGATTAAAGTCGATAACGGCATTGAGGACGCTGTCAAGTCCGTAAGAGATGGTCTTGACAACGTGGCTGAAAACATAGTCGATCAGTTCATCGATCCGGAGAGATGGACCGAAGATGCAAGGAAGCTAGACTGTGAGCGATGAGGCCAAGTATCTTTATTGTATAGCCAGGGAGCACGAAGAGCTCCAGCTTGGCAACATAGGGATAGAGGAGAAGATGGTTTACACCATCGCTCAACGGGATGTGGCAGCCTTGGTCCACTCTTGTCCGCCCGAGCCTTATAACACCGGTGACAAGGCCCTGGCTGAAGGTTGGGTACTGGAGCACAGTTACGTCATCGATCAAGCCATGAAGAAGTTTGGAACGGTCCTTCCCTTCTCTTTCGACGTTATAATCAAAGGAAACGATGACGTAATTCGAGAATGGCTAGACCGGAACTACGAAAGACTTCAAAAAGAGCTGGAGAGGCTCGCGGACAGAGCGGAATACTCTGTCCAGATCTTCTACGACTATGATATGTATGCGTCTAAAGTGCTGAGCGGCAACTGTGATCTTCTGGCCTTAAAAGAGAAAATTGATGAGCAAAGCCGTGGGAAGGCCTACCTGCTCCAGCGCAACCTGGATCTGAAGCTAAAGGATGCAGTTTCCTCAAATGTAGAAAAACTGGCTGAGCAGTTCGGCCTAGAGATAGGGTCCATTGCCGATGAGGTCAAGGCCGAAGAGAGACACTCTTTCGTTCCCGAGAAGTACAAGGACAAGAAGTTGATGGCCACTTTCTCCTGTCTGGTACACAGGGACAATGTTGACGTCCTTGGCTTGGCTTTGGAGAAGATCAACTGCCTCGATGGCCTGGCCGTCAGGTTTACGGGCCCCTGGGCTCCTTTCAGCTTCGTGGATACCGGAGGTGTCTGATCTTGGAGCCAGAGCGCGAAAGCTGTCTGGTGGAGGTGCTGGATAGGCTGCTGAACAAAGGCGTAGTGCTTAACGCAGATCTGATAATAACGGTGGCTGGCATCCCCATGATCGGAATAAACCTTAGGGCTGTTCTGGCCAGCATGGAGACAATGCTCGATTACGGCATGATGGAGGACTGCGATAAGGCCACCAGGGAGTGGTATGCTCGCCAAAAGTGTATGGTTCCTTCTATGAACAGATGATTGGACTTCTTGATATTTGGCATAGACTTGGAAAACTTCATTACTTATTTCATAAAGTGTCTTATTAACGTATCTTCAATTGTAGTATATTTAGTATTATATTTTATAGACTATATCGATAAACCATTCAATAATATATTTAATGATATATTCTAATAATATATTCTAGTAATGTAATGCTGTTGTTTTTTAATTAGTCTAAGATCTTAATCTCGATGTCCTTTGCTATCTTCGGGATCACGTTGTGGGACGCCCCGATGAAGAGCAGGCCGGTCTCGCCGTCCTTGAGTGTCGAGCTGATAGTTTTGGCTATGAATGTATCCCGATTTTCCATGAGGCGATCCTTAACCTGGTCGTACCCGGCTCCTGCCTCAGTTTTCTCTTTGTCTGTTTTGGCCTCTAAGATGGCCTTAATATGACTGTACTCCTCTCTGAGAAGCTCGGGGCTCTCCGTTGCCTCAATCCTTGCTCCTCGATCCATTAGCTTGCAAAGTATTTGGTAGTTCTTGCTTCCTTTCTCTGCCGTCTCGCGCACGATCCTTTCACCCAGCGCCCCTGCGCACGGCAAGCCGTCCTGGTATATCCTGACCCTATCAAACTTCAGCCCCAGGCGATCAACCTCCTGGTCCACCTCTTCCCAGAACTTCTCGATTCTCCTCTGGTTATCCTCCCACCTTTGCCTCCCAATCTTGGCCACGCCCTCCTTCTCCAGACCATCCTTCATAGACCCCATGTCAAATGGAGTGTGAACGATTCTTATCACTAACAGCTTTCTCAAAAGCATCCCTCCAGATCTTCGAACCGTAACTACCTTGGATTGATTCCAGACAGATCAAATCTCAACGAACCTCATGCGCATCTCGTAGACTTCTTCTTCGCGTCTCTTTTCTATTTCGAACCCCATCTTCTCGAAGAGTAGTAACATCGGCTTGTTCTCCACCAGAACCTCAGCCGTAAAACCAAGCAGGCCCTGCCTCCTGGCCAGGTATGTGAGATAGGAAAGGAGCTCAGAGCCCACCCCCTGGTTCTGGCACTGATCCTTTACCACCAAGGCAGCCTCTGCAGTGTGCATGTCCCTGTTCAGTTCGTACTGGCCCAGGCCGATTATAGTCTCCTTTTCCTTCCCTTGAATGACCGCGAGGATCTCCATCTTCTTGGTGTAGTCCACAGCTACGAAATCCTGTAGCCTCTTGTGAGGCATGTCCTTTCTTTGAGAGAAGAATCGCAGATACATACTGTCCTCAGAAAGGGCGTAGAAGAAGTCCTTCAGCATCGGCTCATCTGTGATCTTCACGGGCCGGAGAAGGATATCAAGACCTTGCTTAGTTGTCCTGTAGGTCTCCAGCTCCTCAGGGTACACTCCTTTCTCGCCGGGAACAAACGCCTGGTCCCTGTAGACCAGAGTTCGTTTTTTGGCTTCCTCTAACAGCCAGGGCCTGAACTTGGGGTGAGCGATTGATATCAAGTCCATCGTCCTCTCCCGGATGTTCTTGCCGTGCAGGTAGGCTATACCGTATTCAGTGACTACATAGTGCACATCTCCCCTCGTGAGGGTCACTCCTGCGCCCTCCTGTAGGACAGGGACAATCCTCGATACTGTATCGTTCAATGCTGTTGAGGGTAGAGCCAGAATTGTCCTGCCGCCAGGCGCAAGCACGGCACCGCGCATGAAGTCTGCCTGGCCTCCAATGCCGCTGTAGAAAGTCCCGCCGAGGGATTCGGCCGTGGCCTGGCCTGTCAGGTCTATCTCCATGGCGCTATTAATGGCAGTCATTAGGTGGTTCCTGGCGATGATCAGGGGGTTGTTGGTGTAATCGATCCTCTTGAACTCAACNNTCGCCGAGGTTTGAAACAACAGCGTCGGGTATGATACCGTATCCAACCTGGATGGTGGAGCCGTCCTCGATTATGCGGGCGACGTAGCTGCCTATTCTCTTGACTATGTCGCTTGGCGCTTTCACAGCGTACTCCAGTACCGGCTCATCGTGGGGCAGCAGAAAGTCAATGTCTTCTATGTTTACGAACCCGTCACCGTGGGTCCTGGGCATGTTGGAGTTGACCTGAGCTATGACCAGGGTTGCCTTTTCCGTAGCAGCCTTGACTATGTCTATGCTTATCCCGAGGCTCACATAGCCATGTTTGTCCGGCAATGAGGTCTGTACCAGGGCTACGTCTATCGGTATTATTTTCCTCCTGAACAGATCGGGAACTTCTGAGAGAAAAATGGGGGTGTAGTCCGCAGCACCACGGTTCACAGAGTTCCTGGTGCTGTCGCCCACGAAAAAAGAGTCAAGGCGAAAGTTCTCTTGGAGTTTCTCATCCGTATAAGGTGCAACGCCCAAAGTCCAGACGTGGATCAGCTCGGTGTCGAAGAATGCCTTGGGATTGCTTCTGACGTAGTTTACAAGGGCCTGTACGAGGTACTGGGGCTCACCGCAGCCGGTGCCTATGAATATCCGATCACCGGCGTGAATATGACGGAAGAGCTCCTCCTCTGAGGCGAACTTCTCCGGCCAGGTTGTTTTCGTCTTCTCCAGGTTTCTCAAACCCTCGGTGTCCATCCCGTTTTCTCCCTTGCAGCGCACCACTGCATAAGTCATTCGAGTCAGTTTGACCGTACAATTGTATCGTTGATTTATCTAATCTTCAAGGATTATCTTCTATGACCTCATCGTCTTTAACTCTATCGATATCGGCATAACGTGAACAGAGGAAAGGGCTTTGAACAAAAGTGCATCAACCTGCACTTACTAGTTTTGAGGCTCAACATCGTGAGTCTTAACGTCAGGAGTCTTAACGTTAATATTCGTCTTCTCGATCTGAGAAGGTACAAATACGATTAGAAGCAAGATAAAGGTGTTATCGACGTATCCAAAATAGTGAGAAGATATGAACACTTCATTAGAACATCTGTACCTTAGATCCACTGAATATGGAGGCGAATTATACTTTGTCGGATATAGTGCCGGACGCTGAGCTGGACTGCATTGGAGTGTTCTGCCCCATGCCCATTGCCAGGACCAAGGAGGAGATAGAGAACATCGAGGTTGGTCAGGTTCTTAAGGTGGAAGCAGACGACCCAGCCGCAGAGGAGGACATCGCCCGCTGGGCTAAGCGAGCAGGTCACCAGGTTCTCAGGTTCGAAAAGTCCGGAAACATGATCACCTTCTTCATAAAAAGAATGAAGTAGAAATGGGAGATGTAGAGTAATCGAGACGCGAAGGGGAGAAAAAGAGGACACTAGAGAATTGGAGAAAAAGGTGAGGATAATATGAGCACCATACTTTATGTGCAGACCAGCGGAGTGGACACGCCAGAGAGAACCTACGCTCCCTTCATCCTGGGGACGACTGCCAGGGCAATGAATGTCGAGGCAGAGATATTTTTCATGATCAAAGGCATAACCATCCTCAAGAAAGGCGAGGCCGAGAAGGTGAAGCTGGGAAGCTTTCCAAGCCTCAAGGAGGTCATTGATCAGGCAGTGAAGGCCGGGGTCAAGCTATACATCTGTGAGCAGAGCACCCAGCTTTTCGGCATGGCAAGGGGCGACTTTATCCCTGAAGCCAAGGTCGCAGGAGCGGGAACCCTGAACGACCTGGCCCTGGACGCCGATTCTGTTATAACCTTTTAGAGAGAATAAGATAGGGCTTAAAAGAATTGTAGAGGAAGGGCAAATGTGCGGAATATATCTGGACTATCAGTCGGCCATGCCTGTGGATACCAGGGTGCTGGAGTTTGCGGAAAGGTATCTTACCAAAGAGTTCGGAAACCCATCGGCCCTTCACTCCGTTGGCCTGGCTGCCAAATCGGCCGTGGAGGAGGCCAGAAGGAAAGTGGCAGAGCTTATCAACGCTCCGGACCCCTCCAACATAATCTTCACCGGCAGCGCCACCGAGGCCAACAACCTCGCCATTAGGGGAACGGCCCAAAGAAACGCCGCTAAAGGGAAGAAGGTCCTTGCCAGTGCCATCGAACACATATCTGTTATCAACGCCATGAAGGATTTGCAAAAAGGAGGCTTCCAGCTAACCCTTGTTCCCGTCGACTCTGCGGGCATTATCGATCTGGCGGTCCTTGAGAACCAGCTTTCTAAAGACACGACCGTAACCTCTGTAATGTACGCCAACAGCGAGATCGGAACCATCGAGCCGATAAAAGAGATAAGCCAAATGGTCCACGATAAGGGCATGTTCCTGCACGTGGACGCAGTGGCCGCCCAGGGAAGGATTCCCATCGACGTACAGAAAGACGGGATTGACCTGCTGACCATCTCGTCAAATGACATGTACGGGCCCCAAGGAGCAGGGGCACTGTATGTTAACCCCAAGGTAAAGCTTCAACCGACACTGCTTGGGGGCGGACAGGAAAAAGGCCTGCGTCCGAGCACGGAGAACCTTTTCGCAATTGCCGGGATGGGCGAAGCAGCACGCTTGGCTAAGCTGGAGATGGACCAGGAGAGCGACAGGCTGCGACCCATAAGAGACAGCCTGATCAAAGAGATCCTGAAGATCGATGAGGCTTACCTGACGGGCCATACTACTATTAGACTGCCGCACCATGCCAGCTTCAGGTTTAGCCGTATAGAGGGCGAGAGCATTCTGCTCACCATGGACGCAATGTTCAATATTCAGGTATCCACAGGGTCGGCTTGCTCCTCAAGGACACTAGAGCCAAGCCACGTTCTTCTGGCCATCGGGCTCAAGCACGAGCAAGCCCACGGCTCGATGGTGACGACTCTGGGAAAGTATAACAACCAGGGAGAGATATCCGTGATAGCAAAGGCGGTGAGCCAGACGGTGCAGAGGTTGAGGGCACTGTCTCCCTTATAAATATAAGATTGATTTAATCGAATTAAAGTCGATAATCTAACCAAGGTCAAGGTGACTAACGGATGGCACAAGTAGGTTACAGCAAGAAGGTGATGGAGCACTTCATGAACCCCAGGAACGTTGGGGTAATAGAGAACCCGGACGGCTACGGTAAAGTCGGCAACCCTGTCTGCGGGGACCTAATGGAGATCTTCATCAAGGTAAAGGACGACAAAATAGACGACATTAAGTTTAGGACCTTCGGCTGCGGATCGGCCATAGCCGTGAGCAGCATGGTCACTGAAATGGCCAAGGGTAAGCCTCTTGATGAGGCCATGAAAATTACTCGCAAAGACGTAGCCGACGAGCTAGAAGGCTTGCCACCCCAGAAGATGCACTGCTCCAACCTTGGCGCAGATGCGCTTCACGCAGCCATCAAGAACTACTGGGTCAAGATCGGAAAGATAAAGCCGGAAGAGGCGAAGCCTGAGGGCGAAGAAGGCGAGGCCTGCTCGACGGAATGAACTCGACGAACCTAAGGATCCGTCTATATTTTAAAATCATTCTTTTTATCCCAATATTCACCAATTGCCAGTGTATGGACAAAGAACAAACCGTGGTGCAAATAATTGATCAGTCAAATAAAGGCATACTTCGCTGCGTTTCCATGTCATACTGATATGGCATGGCATTCTGCAACGATCACCAACATCCGTCTCATTAAGCCAATCTGACGCAAGTCTCAATGGCCATGCGCAACTCGTCAAGCCAAATGGGCTTGGCGAGGTATCCGTCCATGCCCGCTTCAAGGCATTTCTCCCGATCGCCTTTCAGGGCGTAAGCAGTAATGGCAATTATCCTTGGCCCGTCGTTGGGCCAGCGCTGGCGGATGATTCGAGTGGCCTCTAGCCCATCCATCTCAGGCATCTTGACGTCCATGAGCACCACATCGTATGTCTGGTGTTCCATGGCCTGCAGGGCCTCAATTCCGTTGGCTACTGCGTCCGCCCTATAGCCAAGGTGCACGAGCATGAGCATGGTTACCTTCCGGTTGGACGGATCGTCTTCCACTAGCAATATTCTAAAAGAGCTACCGCTATTTTGGCAGCTTTTCTTTATCATTCCACTAACCCCGACCTCAAAAGGGCTGCTAATCATTTAAAGGTACCTGTCGCGTCGAACAGTTAAAAATCGGTGAGAATCAGGGTTACGAAGGAATCTTACTGGTTTAATCGAAAGAGAGAAGCTCCATTAGACACACTCATTTGTCTTAATCCGAAAAATGAAATTTTTCTCAAAAAGATTCTTGAGGTTTCAAATTACAAAGCTGGCGGTTAAACCCATCCTCTTGCCTTCATCGTTTCTACCAGCCTCTTGAAGGCTACGATGTAGGCCGCCTGCCTCATCGTCACCTTGTACTCCCTCGATGCGCTCATTACCGTCCCATACGCCTTCACCATCCTCTTATCCAAAAGCTTGCGAACATCTGATTCATCCCATTGCCACATATCGAAGTTCTGGACCATCTCGAAGTAGGAGACGATAACTCCGCCAGCGTTGCAGAGGATGTCTGGCAATACGTGTCTGCCCTCTTTACCAAAGATATCGTCGGCCTCTGGCGTTGTAGGGCCGTTTGCAAACTCGGCCACTACCTTGGCCTTGATTCGGCCAGCGTTATTATCCGTGATTGCTCCCTCGAGGGCTGCGGGAATTAGGATATCCACATCCAGCTCCAGCAGGTCCTCGTTGGAGATGGTTTTGGTTCCAGGGAAACCGACTACTGAGCCGTTCTTTGACTTGTGCTTCCGCACAGCCTCGGGGTCCAATCCTACTTCGCTGATGATTCCGCCCTTGCTGTCGCTTACTGCAATGATTTTGCAACCGAATCCAGGTGCCAATTTAGCCGAATGATAACCGACATTTCCATAGCCCTGAACTGCAATCTTCGCTTCATTAAGCTCCAGGCCGATCTCCTTTGCAGCCTCCCTGACGACAAACCAGCCACCTAGTGCTGTGGCCTCCTCCCGGCCCGCGGAGCCACCGAGAAATAAAGGCTTTCCCGTGACCGAGCCGAAGACGTTCTCGCCCATTATTTTGGAGTACTCGTCCATCATCCAGGTCATTACCTGGGAGTTAGTGCTGACATCCGGGGCAGGAATGTCCTTATGCGGCCCGATGATGTCGCGGATTCCGCGAATGTACGCCCTACTCAGCCTTTCTAGCTCGCCCTTCGACAACTCCTTAGGGTTGCAGATAACGCCTCCTTTTGCACCGCCCAGAGGCAGGTCATGCAGTGCGCACTTCCAGGCCATGAGGGCTGCCAGAGCCCGTACACTCTCCAGGTTCTGGTCAGGATGGAACCTGACGCCGCCCTTAGTCGGACCGAGTGCATCACTGTACTGAACTCTGAAGCCCTGAAACACCTTCAGCTTCCCGTTGTCCATGCGTACCGGCAGGGAGACCGCAAGCTCCCTCGCGGATGAGCAAAGTATTTCAAGGACGTTGTCGTCAAGGCCCAGGTCGCAGCCGCACTTGGCGATGTGGGCCTGAACCATCTCAAGAAGGTTTGAGTCTCGCATTTCTCCATAGCGTGCTCTGTTTGGACTTAAGCATTTTCGAGGAGATTGAGTTGTGGTGTTATTGATAAATGATACAGAAATAATAATAATAATAGATGAAGGCTGAGAGCCCCAGGGAGGAGGATTGCCGGATGACCTGTGGGCTCAACAGCCAAGTGGGACACTACCATTTGGATCGATGTTTCCACACTTAGAATAACTACTTGTATCTAGTACCATTTAACTCTTTTGGTATAATTAACAAGTTAGGATGTTGAGGAGATCTCTTTCGAGCCATACTACCAAACGAACTCAATGGGACTTCAATCCAAAAAATAAATTATTAAAGGCACTAATGTCTCTGGCTCAGGTCCTTCAACTCACAGGTGGCCCCAAACGAGATGTCCGCCAAAGCCCTCAACCGCAACCTGGACCCACAGAGTTCAAGGTCCTATACATCTGCGGAAACTACTTCGCTATCCTGGGCCGATTGGACCGCAGGTTCCAGGTTCCCCGGAGACCCGCTTGGCCTTCACAGTTTTCAGCTCATGACCATTCTGGATGTGGCCTGCAACTCCTCGGTCATCATCGAGCACTACCTCTTGCTCTACAAGGACGCCGGAAGATAACAGAATACGTCTCTCAATCCATGCTCGATTCTGCCAAGGATGCCGCAGATTTTCTTTACGCGCCCGGCACGGACACGTTTCCAGAGGACGGACCTGAAATGCCGTCCGAGTATTCCACTTCGACGAAGGGCCCGAAAGATACGACGATAGCTTATTGCGAAGGCTTATCCTCGTGCTCAGAATAGCCAGACCACACGGGATGAGTTCATATCATGATTCATCTGACCAATTCTGCATTCCGAAGGATATACGACATATAACATATCAATCTCCTTGGCGCTCAAAATCCCGCCCGTTTAATATGTATAGACTCCAATATAGCCGAGACATCATTCATTTTCCAGTCATGATTGCCTTGGACTTCGACCTCCGTACTGCCGTTAACAATCCAGTAACCGGCTATCCAGTCTAGATGCCCCGATAAATCAACGCCTGTTACCACAAAGCCCAAATGACCGTCAATTGTTCTCTGAGTTCTTGTTATATGGCTATAAGTCATGTTTTTATAAGAAGATTCGACAAACGATGCAAGGTTATCAAGGCTTATGTACGATGGTGCAGGCTGATAGAATGTGCAGATCCCAATCAATCCACAATCATTCCCGGTTCGATTGCTTAAACGTAGACCATATAGGATATTGTTACCGTAATATACAGGGTTCAGCTTTGAAAAGTTCATTTTCTCAATTGTGGTCAGGTTGAATGTAACCAAATACGGCCCACATTTCTGGCTTTCCATCTCAGCAAACGTAGGAAGAATTAAAGCCAACACCAGAACAAAGGCTAGGACTAGATACCGCTTCATGAATTAGATTGCCTCTTTAAGTTCCACCTACTTATTTCGTACTCCGAAGGTTTATTCATCTATTCTGCCTGTTCCTTAGGTCTTCTGATATAATAGAGCGCCGTAATATGAGTATCTGGACGAATATACGAGAATATAAACGTCTGGAAAAGAACGCAGGTACATGCATTTTCCCAACTACGACGAGGAGATTCGCAGTATTCTACCCTATTATGATTCGTTTCATCAAGAGACCATCAACTTAATCAAAGCCGTGAACGCAAAGCCTGCCGTTTGGCTGGATACAGGCTGCGGGACAGGCACGCTTGTCGAGAGGGCCTTGAAACGTTTCCCTGAAACCAAGTTCGTACTGGCTGATCCGTCTGCCGAGATGCTGGAAGAGACAAGAAAGAAGCTATCTGGTTCAGATAGAGTAACGTTCTTGAAGCCCAATTCGACCCAAGACCTGTCTACAAAGATCATTGGAAAGCCCGATGTAATTACTGCAATTCAATCGCATCATTATCTCTCGAAGGAAGATAGGATCAAGGTCACAAAAG
This sequence comes from Methanothrix sp., assembly GCA_003162615.1. Classification (GTDB taxonomy): domain Archaea; phylum Halobacteriota; class Methanosarcinia; order Methanotrichales; family Methanotrichaceae; genus Fen-7. The sequence continues at coordinate 17,084 of PMNG01000181.1, forward strand.
TATGTTACGACCTACTGAATGAAGGCGGTATCTATGTAACCTTCGAGAATATCAAGCCAATGACCGAAATAGGGATCGAGATAGGGAAACGGAACTGGAAGAGTTTTCAGCTTTCGAAGGGTAGGGATCAGGAAACAGTCGAGAATCATATCAAGCGATTTGACACTATGTTCTTCCCCATAACGGTTGAAGAACATCTCTCTCTGCTGAGGGAAATGGGATTTAATGCGGTCGAACTGCTCTGGTACTCGTGTATGCAGGCGGGATTCTACTGCGTGAAGTAATATTTTATTCGTTATCTCCTTTCGGGGAATTGGCACAATACAGCACCATATGTGTCGGATTGGTGACTTCCCAATTGCTGGGGTGTTAGAAGAATTGATGCTCAATCATCGCGCACCTGACTTTCCATAAGTACAGAATGATAACAACATATTTAAGAATAGAAAGTGCATCTTATTATTGGGATTGGGAGCTATGTATGACTGATCGAGTCTCAAAGGGGGATATGATATGGAAAATGTTCTTCGACCTACTGGCGCGATGATTTGTGTCTCTATCTTTATTTGTCTATGTTTGATAGGTCAATCAGCAGCAACGCCAGACACAGCCGACTCTCTCAGCAGAGTCAAGGAATTTCATTCGAACTTCATCAACCATGGCCAGCAATCGATGCCGTCTCTTGTGCGGCCTCAGCTTTCTGATAATGGGGCCCAAGAACCTGGATTGGGGACCTTCCCTCCAGATTTAATGCCCCACTCTGTGCCAGTGAAGCAACATATAGCCATGGATAATTCTCATCCAGAACAGCAAGTCCAGGATATGTACGCTTTGAATAATAATATGCAGAGAGACATTGTCTTCGATGACACTCAGAGTGGAGATCCCATGAAAAAGGGCTTGAAGAACTCCATGGATATTGCGATTAACGGGAATGGACAAGGTCAACCCGAGAGCAATGGCCTGCCAGACGGAAGTTCTGATGACATGGGTATTGAGAATTTTGTAGATAATGCCGTAAGTTCCCAGCAACATGACGGTACCGTTTATTATAAAAGCCAAAGCGGTTCTCCGTCACAGCAACGCCTCGGGAATTATATGAACATCGATGTCAGCGGCATAAACGTCCAGGCAACAAATACTGTGCCGGGTGGCAGTGCAGTGGCAACCTCGAATATAGAAATAAAGCCCGTGCAAATCATTTTCTGTCCGCCTGAAGTCGAAGAGAAGCTCAAATAGCGAATGGGGTATTCCACAGTCTACAGCAAAATTGGGAAATTGGAAAATTGGAAAATTGGAATATTATAACAGGGATAGCTAGCTGATTTACAACTTCCCAATTGGTTGAAAACATGTAAAGAATTTAGGTAATTGGAGTCGTAGCCATTGTATATTGACTTTGTCTCATCGTACCACAGAGGATTTCCTAATAACCTCTTATTTCTGGCACAGCTTTAAAAACCGCACATAAAGCAATGCGTTGTTTGACAGGTTTTTAGGAATCCTCCATATATTATTTGATTTTTAGCTTAAGAGCCAAATAACTTGGGGGGACAATCTTTGTTTGAGACTAAGGGACCTCAAAGATATATATAGTGAAATATTATCATCTAACGTGCGGTCCTTCTCTGCTACACCGGATCATTTAGGTTTTTTGTATGTCATTAGATCCAGAATTGGCACTAGTGTTGTCATTTGTGTGGAGTTTGAGCTAAATGGAGTAATTAGCGTCTGATGTGAGACAGCAAGCTTATTATTGCTTGTGTTTAACCCCGGATCATCAATTTTAAGTAAATCCACGAGTTCCGACTTCGAACTGTATCCTTCTTGGCTATCCACTAGCATTCCGTTTTTGAAGATCAGAAGTGTTGGGTAAGACGTGATATTGTACCTTCTCGCTGTCGCCGAATTATTTTCGATATCGATCAGGCCAAAAGTCACTTGGCCTTTCAGCTCACTGGCCAATTCATAAAGGGCCGTGCTCATACTCTTACATGGTTCACACCATGGGACGTAGCAATCAAGGACAAAGAAAGGAAACTTGTTAATAGCGCTATTCGCTGTGTTGTCGTTTAACTTCAAAGATCCATCTGAGTTGGAGAGATCTGTTTTTATTAGCTGATCCGTGGCCGTCACGGTTGTCGCTAGGCCAAATATTGCTAACGACGCAAGTAATATGAAATACATTACTCGAGGCATTAATCATCTCTCCTTCGCTTATGCATTCTCAAATTCTGATAGGATCTATGCTATTTAAGATTTTTGAGAAAAAATTAACATTTCTGTTATATTATTTCTAGATATATAAGTGTTTATCGACGATCATCACCTGCAATTGGATGGAAAGTCCTAGTTACAAAGAACCTTACAACTCAAGTGCTGTGGGTCGTCAAGTTGTCTTTCTGAGTAAGCTTCATATGCCAATTATGCCCTTCCGAGGCGACGCAACCGATCCACTCTCCGCCTAGTACGAATTTCTGGTATGTCAATGTGGCGTTATTTGCAACCGTGTCGCAAAGACCGGTTCCAATTGCTTTTGCTCCAGCTTCTAGCGACGTCCATTCTTCGATGAGACTCATGTTGCGATCACTCTCCCGTACTTCTTCTAATGCGAACCCATATTCTCCTGCAAACATCATTACCGCTGCTCCAACCAATTTGGAAGAACGGTTAGATTCAAGATCTGCACCGATGCGTCGGCCTAAACCCAACGCAATTACGCAGCAATCATCTCTGCGTGCTAAATTGAAATCCAAGCCCTTGGCCTGGTCGAGAGACAGCCGAGGCCGCCCGCGAGGTCCATAGAGAAATACTAGATTACAGGGATTAATTCCCGTATAGAGCCCCAACACCCCACGCAATAGAGTTCTAGAGATTGCGAAACGCAGACCGTCTAATTCGCGCCCATAGCTGACGGCTCTGGCATGCTCGTCATGAGAAAGAAAAGGCCAGACTGCTTTCATCGAGCCACGGTCTAGCGGCAATGCATGTACAAGAACCTGCCCGGATTTAAGGCCCTCTTCACGCTTTAGCGGGGAAACGCCGCAAGCCCACCACAGATCGACCAGAGAAGTTCTCATACTGTTACACACTCTTCCGCGAGCTTACGTTCCTGGACAATGAGCTTGAAAGCTTTGGACTCTGCCCTAGCTGAGCAACAAGCGGTTTCTCAAATTTAGCCGGCTGAGACAAAACGACTCCAACCTGGAGCATCGGTTGGGCTGGTGAACCTTCCCAATCGCTACCCTCCGCGAGTGTCTCGCCTTTCATGAGCAGCGAAAGGTTCCCCAGGCGCGCGCCTGCCTTCATCTCGCTATCGTAGAGCACCACGCTTCGTTCACCGATGGTACAATCGGGGCCAACGCGGACGTACGACATCTTCATCACGCGATCTTCAAACAGATGAGTCTGCAGCGAAACTCCGGGGTTGATGGCGCTGTTGTCCCCAACTTCGGTGAGGTCGAACTCACTCATGTAAGTGGTCATGAGCAGGACGTTACGTCCAAGCTTTACGCCCAACAAACGCAACATCGGCCGGACGAATGGGGTTCCAAGCAAGAATCCTAGAAGTAATGGAGTGGTGACGTTTTCATAGAGGCCAGTGATTAACTCTGTGCGGCGTACAAAGTGGCTCCACAATGGCTCGAAGCGCGGCCGGTAGCGACCAATCAGCAGCCACTTGAGCGCTGCTACTGCGAGGATTGCGACAAGCGCAGGAGCCAGGTAAAACAGCGGCAGCAGAGGTAAGGAAAAACCTAACCCCAGTGTGGCGAGACTTGCTTGCGACAAGAAATATAGCGTCCATAAAATGCCAAATGCGAAGGCCGGCGGAAGCGTGATACGGAAGAATTCGTAACCATAGCGCAACGCATAGGCACCCAGACGTGGTTTGAAAGTCTGCTCTTCGGTGTAGCCCTCGACAACTTGCCGACGAGGCAGGTACATCGGTGGCAGCCCAAGCCAGGAACTACCGGGGTAAATCGCAGCTTGAGGTGGAGTCGACTGCACCCCGATCAGACAACCGTCGGGAATATTTCCACCGACTGGAACCAGCGCAGAGTTACCGATGAAAGTGCGGACGCCTATGGTAATGGGTGCGACAATCAACGTTCCGCGATAAACTCGAGCTGGCCCGATCGAGGCCATATCAGCGACGAAGGCCTCGTCTTTGATTGTGAGCAGCTCAGGAGTGATATTGGAAACTGTCGAGATTTCGCCGCGCGCGCCAATCTTAGCTCCGAGCATACGCAAGAAGGAGGCTATGTAAAGCGTCCCATATTGCGCATTATTTAGCATCAAGGTCAATCCCACGAGCGCGTCGACTGTCCACTTGCGCAGGTAGAAGGTGGATTGCAGCGGGTATCCGCCTGGCTTGACGTCTGGCAGTATTAGGCGCTTGCAACCCGCAACGAGTATGCACAGGGAAGAGACGAACATGGCACCGGCTAAAATCAGGCCGACGACCCAGGTCCAGGCATTTCCCGAATAGTTCGTGAACAACCACCAATCGAATAGCACTCCAGGCATTACTGCCAAGAGCGGCACAAGCGGCAGAAATAACATGCCGGAAACCAGGAATCCCACGGTCAACATCCGTTCCGACACACGTTGACTGCCCTGCGTTACGGGCACAACGAACGGGGGAGCCTGATCGATTGGCTGAGAACGTGCTGGTGACCCATTAGCTACCCGACCAGGTGACAATATGCTTCCGGGGGCAAGCTGAGATTGCTCGAGAAGCATTGCGCCATCGCCTATTATGGTGTTGATGCCTATCACGCTGTTGGCTCCTACGAAGCAATCACTCCCGATGTCGATTGCTCCAAACTCGATGCCGCCAGGCGTCACCGAGTAACCCAACAAGTAGCTACCGTTGCCGACGCTGGTGCCGTCGCCTAGGCTGATCAAGTCGTGGCAGGAAACGAGACTAGTGCCGATGTAGCAATCCTTGCCGATCCTTGCGCCCATCAGGCGGCAATACCAGACCATCAGCGGCGTGCCCACAAACATGGACGCTGGCACGAGTCCTTGTGCCAGGTTTACCAGCCACCAGCGCAGATAAGCATCACCCCATAGCGGATGCACTCCTGGTTTAAACTGACCTATCAACAACCGTTTCGTGACGACTGCGACAGCAATCGAGGCCGGAATGTAGAGCAAATACAAAAGTAGCCCAATAAACACGTATTGCAGTAGTGTGTCGCTTCCGGTCAGCCTCTGCGACAGATACAGCCAGAGGATTATCATTAGGCCAGGAATACCAAACATTACATATAGAGATAAGGACTGAACGGCTGCGAGCCTCTTCGAAGCACGCGTTTTGAACGTAGCTTTTTTAGGCTGTTCGACAATCAAGATTCCTTTAGGATCAACAGCAGCCGAACCAAGCCTTGCGAGCTTCTGCACAGTCGGGTTAGCATAGAAATCGACCATGCTCAAATGAGCGAACGCTGGATTTTCCCTCAATTTCGATACTGCAAAGGCTGCGAAAAGCGAGTGACCGCCAAGGTCACGGAAGAAGTCCGCGGTTGCTGAGATCTGCGGCAGCCTCAGGACATTGCTCCAGACCTCAGAGATCTGGGTTTCAATTTCTCCCTTGGGAGCGACGAATGGCTTGTTAGAACCAAGCCTGGTCAAACCGGGCTTGGGCAGGGCCTTGCGGTCGATCTTGCCGCTGGGAAGGATAGGAAGTGCATCGATCAGCTCTATGTAAGCCGGTACCATGTAGGGCGGCATGTAGTAGTGAAGCAGATCATGGAGCTTCGCAGGATCGACGTTGTGGCCGAGTCTTGGAGTTACATAGGCGACAAGCTCCTCGATTCCATCAGAAGATGGCATCACTGCCACCGCAGTCGCCTGAACGTCCTCAGACTTCAAGATTACCGATTCGATCTCTGATAACTCTATGCGGTAGCCGCGCAGCTTTACCTGTAGGTCTGCACGCCCGTGGTATTCGATCTCACCGGTCTCTGAATAGCGGCCGAGGTCGCCGGTTCGATAGAGCCTTGCGCCTGAGCCTGTCTTGGCATCTGGATCTGGTATGAAGCGCTCGGCTGTTATGTCCGGTCGTTTAACATATCCTCGTGCGACGCCCACTCCTCCGATATAGATCTCGCCGATCTCGCCATTGGGCACTCTTCGACCAGCTTCGTCAGCAATAAACACCTTGTAGCTCGGCAGCGGTCGCCCAATCGTTACAGGCTTTCCCGGTTCCAATTCGGCCCAGGTCGCTGTGATAGTAGTTTCAGTTGGACCGTAAGTGTTGAGGAAGCGTCGTCCCGGCTTCGCCCAGCGGGCAACCAAGTTCTGAGGGCACGGCTCCCCGCCGACTTCAATAAGCCTGAGGCTTGGGATCTCTTCATCGATCGACGACAGCATGGTCGGCACGGCGCCTAGAACGGTCACACGTTGCTCGATAAGGAAATGGGCGAGTTCGTTGCCGACGCAGCTCCCCTTTTCGACTGGACCGGCGATTAGTGTCGCGCCTGCATTGAATGCCATCCAGATCTCTTCGACTGAAAAGTCAAAAGCAATAGTGATCCCTTGAAAAACACGGTCTTCAGGCTTGATACCGTAGATCTCAGTCACGACGTTGATCAGATTGACTACACTTCGATGCTCGACCTCTACACCCTTAGGCCTGCCGGTAGAGCCAGAAGTGTAAATGATATAGCACAATTCCCTTTCGGTCAGACCGGACTTGGCCAACTCAGGACGGCTATAAGGTTGCGATTCGATTGCTGCCTTTTCACGATCCAAAAGCATCTGCGGGCAGTTGTTCGCGGCATTTCGGGCTGAGATCGATTCGGTCGAAATCAGCATGCTAAACTCAGCATCTTCAGCAATAAACCGAATGCGATCACTGGGAAAGCTTGTATCAAGTGGAACATAAGCAGCACCGA